>NZ_JBSGFZ010000006.1:0-91157 GCF_053603655.1 Kribbella sp. NPDC004138 | reverse complement strand
GCGGGGGCGCGCACCCCCCCCCCCCCCCCCCGCCACTGTCGTTTTCCGGCCGTTTCCGGCGCCGTTCCGGTGTCGTTTCCGGGCCGTTCGCGGGGTCCTAGGAACCCCTAAGACCCCCTAAGGCCGGACAGCTCGCGGGGATAGGGAGGACTTCCGATGTGCGGGTCCTCCTCAGACGAGCAGATTTACCTCTGTCGGCAGGCAGCCGGCACAGACAACGGAGGAACACATGTACACGAACGCATCGGTCAAGGCCGAGGTCGACTACCGCAGGGAGCGCCTCGCCCGTGACTTCCGGCAGACCCGGAGCACCCGGAGCCGCCGGACCATCAGCCACCTGTTCGGCCGGAAAGCCTGAAGGGAGGACAACCATGTTGACGATTCCGATCACCCCCGACGCCATGAAGGCGGAGTCCGAGTACCGCCTGGAGCGCGCCAAGCGTGACTTCCGGCTCGCGAGCCGCCGGCCGCGCCCGGCGAAGGGCTCCGAGCCCGAGCCGCGGCACGCCCTGCGACCCCGTCCGGCCGCATGACCGCCGAAACCGCCGTCCCTGAGCGAGAAATCGCGATCAGGGACGGCGTTTCTGCGACTGGGAGACACCCGCGGACGGGATGCCGTCGATTTGTGTCGGCGCCAGGGGCGAAAATGGACAACGTGCCCTGGAATTCGACACCTCTCGTCGGCCGCTCGACCGAGATGGCTGCCCTGCTGAGCGCCGTGGACGACGCCAAGACGCGTCGGGCCGGCGCCGTTGTGCTGTCCGGTGACGCCGGCGTCGGCAAGACCCGGTTGCTGGACGAGGTGGCCACCGGCGCGCACGAGCGCGGGTTCGGCGTGCTCGTCGGGCACTGCACCGACTTCGGCGACGCCGGCCTGCCGTACCAGCCGTTCTCGGAGATCTTCGGCCGGCTGGCCGGTGACCGCCCCGACCTCGTCGAGGGCGTCCTGCGAAACTTCCCGGCGATCGGCCGGCTGCTGCCCGCGCACCGCCTGCTGAGCGCCCAGCCGGCGCCGCAGGAGGGCCAGCTCGACCGCGCCGCGCTGTTCGACGCCGTCCTCGGCGCGTTCACCGCGCTCGCCACCAGCGAGCCGCAGCTGGTGATCATCGAGGACGCGCACTGGGCCGACGACTCGACCCGGGACCTGATCGGTTTCCTGATCACCCGGCTGACCTCGCAGCGGCTGGCGCTCGTGGTGTCGTACCGCAGCGACGACCTGCACCGCCGGCACCCGCTGCGCCGCCCGATCGCCGAGTGGTCCCGCAACCCCCGCGTCCGCCGGGTGAACCTGCTCCCCCTGGACGCCGACGAGGCCCGCACCCTGCTGCACTCGCTGCTCAGGAGCCCGCTGCCGCCGGTCGAGGAGCGCCGCATCCTCGAGCGTGCGGGCGGCAACGCGTTCTTCACCGAGGAGCTGGCCGCCGCGGCCTCGATGGGCGACGGCGACGTCGTGCCGCCCGATCTCGCCGACCTGTTGCTCGTCCGCCTGGATCCGCTGTCCGACGACGCCCGCCAGGTCGCGCGGGTGATCGCGGTCGCCGGCCGCCGGGTCCCGCACACCCTGCTGACCGCGGTCGCCGACCTCCCCGACCGCGAGCTCGACGAGGCGCTGCGCGAGCTGATCGACGCGCACATCATCGACCAGCCCACCAGCGATCGGTACTACTTCCGCCACGCCCTCCTCGCCGAGGCGGTGTACGACGACCTGCTGCCGGGCGAGCGCGTCCGCCTGCACTCGGCGTACGTGCAGGCGCTGAAGGACCAGACCGTCGCCGGTACGGCGGCCGAGCTCGCGGGGCACGCCACGCGCTCGCACAACCTGCCGGTCGCGTTCGAGGCCCGGGTCCGGGCGGGCGAAGAGGCCATCTCGGTGGCCGCGCCGCAGGACGCGCTGAAGCACTACGAGCTCGCCCTGGAGCTGTTCCCGAACCGGGCGCCCGACCATGCGATCGACAAGACGTCGCTGATCGTCTCGACCGCGACCGCGGCGACCTTGTCGTCGCAGCACCTGCGGGCGGTGAAGATCCTCCGCAAGGCGCTCGCCGACCTGCCGCCGGACGCCCCGAAGCTGGAGCGGGCGCAGCTGCTGCTGCCGCTGGCCGACATCGCCCTGGTCATCGACCAGGACCAGGAGGCCAACGAAGCCATCACGCAGGCCCTCAAACTCGTCCAGGACGAGCCGGCCAGCGTGTTCAAGGCGCAGGTCGCGTCGTTGTACGCCAGGGTGTCCGACGCGCTCGGCCGTCCGATGGAGGCGGAGCGCTGGGCGCACAAGGCGCTCGAGATCGCCCGCGACGCCGGTCAGGAGTCCGCGGCTAGTGACGCCGGGATCACGCTGGCGCAGCTGCGTCGCCGGGCCGGTGACCCGGAGACTGCCGTGAAGCAGCTCGAGGAGGCGGCCGTCCGGGCGCAGCTCATCGGCGACCCCGCCGCGGAGGTGCGCAGCCGGTTCCTGGTCGGGTCGACGCACTACGACCAGGGCGACCTGCTGAACGCGAAGGCCGCGCTGTCGTTCGCGGCGAAGCGGGCCGGTGAGCTCGGGCGGCAGTGGGCGGCGTACGGGTTCGACGCGCGCCGGATGCTGGCGCTGACCCAGTTCACGCTCGGCGAGTGGGACGCTGCGGCGGCGACCGCCCGGACCGACGCGATGACGCCGGCGGCGGCCGCGGCGGCGCTGCGGGCGGTGGACTTCTCGGTCCGCGGCGGGCGCGGCGACACCGCGGTCGCGGAGGAGTTCGAGCTGTCCCGGAAGTGGTGGGACCTCGACGTGATGCTGCCGATCATCGGGCTGCAGCCGGCCGTCGACGCCTACCGCGTGCTCGACAAGCCGGCCGAGGCCGAGAAGCTGATCGCGGACGTGTCCGCGCTGTGCGCCGACGTGTTCCAGACCGAGTGGTTCCTCGGCCGGATCCGGTTCTCGACGCTCGGGCTGCAGCTGCTGTGTCACCGCGCGGTCAGCGAGCCGACGGCCGCGGCGGAGCTGGTCGCGCGCGGTGCGGAGCTGGTGTCAACGGGGCAGACGACCGCGGAGAAGGGCCTGCCGCCGGGGCGCCTGATGGGCGTCGAGGGGCTCGCCTGGCTGGCGCGGCTGGAGTCGGAGTGGGACCGGCTGCGCTGGCTGGCAGGGATCGACGCGCCGACGCCGGAGGAGCACGTCGCCGCCTGGCAGCGCACCACGGAAGCCTTCGGCTACGGGTATGTCTTCGAGCAGGCGTGGTCACGGATCCGGCTGTCGGCCGCTCTCCGCGCCGCGGGCCGGGTCGGCGAGGCGAACGAGCAGACCGCGCTGGCGGCCGAGGTCGGGCGCGAGCTGACCTCGCGCCCGCTCCTGGAGGAGGCCGGCGGTGTCGACACCGGCGTCGCGAGTGCGCTGACGTCGCGCGAGACCGAGGTGCTGCGGCTGCTCGCCGAGGGCCGCACCAACCGGCAGCTGGCTCGCGAGCTGTACATCTCGGAGAAGACGGTCAGCGTGCACGTCTCGAACATCCTCGCCAAGCTCGGCGTTCGCTCCCGCACGGAAGCCGCCGCCGTGGCCCGCCGCGACGGGCTGCTCGGCGAGGACTGAGCGAGGACCCGCCGCGGGTCAGCCGTGGCTGCGGCGGCGGTCGGGCTGGGGATGCAGGTGGCGGGCCCGGGCGCGGGCCAGCTCGTCACCGGCAGGTGCCGGTTCGGCGGGGGCCGGTGTGGGCCGGTCGAGTTCGGTGATGTCGTCGAAGACCTGGCGGGCGTGCCGCATCCGCGCTGCGGCCAGGAGCACAAGTCCGGCCGCAGCCAGGGCTATCAGTACCCACAGTTGCCACGACATAGCCTCACCGCCACGTGTTCGCCCCGTTCCCCCGAGTAATCACCATAGCCCCGATATCGGCGGATGGCGACCGGCCGTACGCATTCCGTTGACACCGGTGCTTGAAACTCACGTTTTGTTGCATCGGGCAATCACAAACGGTGATCAGGCAACGAGGTGACCGCCTGGGTCGCTGATTACTCTCAGTGACTCAGGAGGGGAGGAATATGCTCGGGCCGGTGAGAGTGCTCTCTGCTGACGACGTCCGCCGGGCCGTGCCGATGAGCGCGGCGATCGATGCCGTGCGGGACGCCTTCCGCGAGCTCGCGGCCGGGAACTTCGTGCTGCCGCCGCGGCAGATCTTCGGCGACGGCGCGGTGCTGGTGATGTCGGCGTACCACTCCCCGACCGGGACCGCGGTGGTGAAGAAGATCGGGATCGCGCTGGACCAGGTGCCGGCGATCCGCGCGACGCTGATCTGGACCGGGCGCGGCGAGCAGCTGGTCGCGGACGGCAGCTCGATCACCACGCTGCGGACCGGCGCGGTCGTCGGTGTCGCGACCGATCTGCTCGCACCGGCCGACGCGACCCGCCTGACCGTGATCGGGTCCGGCGCGCAGGCACCGGACCAGGTCCGCGCGGTGCTCGCCGTCCGCCCGATCGCCGACGTCACCGTCACCGGCCGTTCGGCCGGCCGCGCCGAGGCTCTGGCGCGGGAGCTCGCGGGCGAATTCCCCGCCGTACGGTTCACGTCGGGCACGGACGTCGACGCCGCGGTCGCCGACGCGCACGTCATCTGCTGCGCGACCTCGTCCAGCACACCGCTCTTCGCCGCCGACGCCCTGCCCGCCACCGTCCACGTCAACGCGATCGGCGCCTTCCGCCCCAGCATGCGCGAACTCCCCCGCGAGCTCCTGGCCTGCGCCACCACCGTCCTCGTCGACCAGCGCGAAGCCGCCCTCGAAGAGTCCGGCGAAGTCATCGACGCCGTCCGCGCAGGCAGCATCAGCACCGACGACCTGGTCGAGCTCGGCCCCGCCCTCGCCGACCCGCCGGCGCCGTCGGGCCGCACGGTCTTCAAGTCCGTCGGCGTCGGTTGCCAGGACTGGGCGATCGCGGCCGCCCTCGCCGGACGGTAGACGGTAGGCGCTCAGGTCCAGCGGAGGACGCCCTTGCGGTAGGCGTACAGCAGGCCGACCGCGACGAAGGCGAGGAAGACGAACATCTCGATCAGCGTCGCGAAGCCGAGAGCGGCGAAGATGGTGGCCCACGGGAACAGGTAGATCGCGTCCACGGCGAAGATCACGTACAGGTACGCGAACAGGTAGTACCGGATGTGGACCTGGGCCCAGCCTTCGCCGACCGGGTCGACGCCCGACTCGTACGTCTTCAGCTTGCCCTCGGTCGGATAGGTGACCGTCAGCGCCTTGTTCAGCGCGAAGGCGCCGAGCAGCCCGACGAGGCCGAGCGCGACCACCGCGGCGATGACGCCATAGCTGTCCGACACGGGCAGCAGTCTAGTTCGTACAGAGCAGCAAGGAGTCGACGGCGACGTACGGGCCGTAGCCGGAGCGGATGTCGGCGACCTGCAGCCTCAACCGCGTCACGCCGGAGATGTCGTGGTTGAGCCACGTCTCGGTCTCCTGCTGCATCCGGACCGAGGTCAGCGCTGTCGTCCCGTTGTGCAGCGACACCCGGACCAGCCCGTCGGTGAGGTTGCCGAGCCAGTTCCGCGAGTACCGGCAGCCGGTCGAGTCGACCTCGCCCCAGACGTACCCGCCCTGGTTCGCGAGCAGGTCGGCCTCGGCCCGCCGCGGCCCTTCGGACGGCGGTACGACGGTGAACTGCGGCTGCCCCGCCCCGCCGGCCCGCACCAGGCCCTTCTTGAACAGGCCCCGCCAGGCGTAGTGCTTGAAGCTGATCATCGGCGAGATCGCCGCGGCGTACGGCGCCTGCGGGCCGATCGCGATCCGGTACGTGCGGACCGAGCCGGGCTGCACCGTGGTGATCGTCACGCTGCCGCCCGACGAATACCCGTGCGCGACCTCCTGCCAGCGCTTCAGCGACGGGATCCACTGGTGCAGCGGGATCCTGGTCCCGGTGGCGGGCGCCGGTGACAGCGTTCCGACGACGGTGATCACGCCCTTGGTCGCGTCCGTCGTCCGGATGCTGTAGATCTTCGCGGTCCGCGCGGGCGAGGTGGACGCACGCTGTGCCGAGGCGAGCGGGACGGCGGAGCCCAGCAGGAGCAGAGACAGCAGTCCGATCAGCACACGGCGCATGAAGCAACTCCCTGAGGTCACAACTAGATGCCGATACCCTGCCGTTTCTCACTCCGGATCGCAAGCGACCGCTTGCGCACGGTGATACCCCGCCACTACCGCACGGTCCCGCCTTCTAACACCGTGTCCCAGGCTGTGGACCACCGGGGCTTCCGCATGGTTCCGTTCTAAGGGCGAACTAATATTGGGGTTATCGCCCTGGACTGGGGGGATCGATCTGTCGTCCACGAAACGGCGGACCGACCCAAGCTTCGACTTGGAGATGAACAGAACAGTGACCATCGAGGTCAAGCAGCTCGACCGCGTGGTGATCCGCTTCGCCGGCGACTCCGGCGACGGGATGCAGCTCACGGGGGACAGGTTCACAGCGGAAACGGCATCGTTCGGCAATGATCTGTCGACGTTGCCCAACTTCCCAGCAGAGATCCGGGCACCAGCCGGGACCCTGCCGGGCGTCAGCTCCTTCCAACTCCACTTCGCCGATCACGACATCCTCACGCCGGGTGACGCACCTGACGTGCTGATCGCGATGAACCCGGCGGCGCTGAAGGCGAACCTCAAGGACGTGCCGCGCGGCGCGACCCTGATCGTCGACACCGCGGACTTCACGGCGCGGAACCTGAAGCGGATCGGGTACGACGAGAATCCGCTGGAGACCGGCGAGCTCGACGCCTACCACGTGATCGCGCTCAATCTCACCGGCATGACGGTGGAGTCGGTCAAGGAGTTCGGCCTGACCCGCAAGGACGCGTCCCGGGCGAAGAACATGTATGCGCTCGGCCTGGTGTCCTGGCTGTTCCAGCGGCCGGTCGAGTCGACGATCACGTTCCTGGAGACGAAGTTCGCGGGCAAGCCGGACATCCGGGACGCGAACATCGCCGCCTTCCGCGCGGGCTACAACTTCGGAGAGACCGCCGAGGAGTTCTCGGTCCGGTACGAGGTGAAGCCGGCCAGCATGCCGACCGGCACGTACCGCAACATCTCCGGCAACCTCGCGCTGGCGTACGGCCTGGTGGCGGGCGCCCAGCGGGCCGGGCTGCCGCTCGTCCTCGGTGCGTACCCGATCACCCCGGCCTCCGACGTCCTGCACGAGCTGTCGAAGCTCAAGCGGTTCAACGTCACCACGATCCAGGCCGAGGACGAGATCGCCGGTGTCGGCGCCGCCCTGGGCGCGTCGTTCGGCGGGGCGCTCGGCGTCACCACGTCGTCCGGCCCGGGTATCAGCCTGAAGTCCGAGACGATCGGCCTCGGGGTGATGCTCGAGCTGCCGCTGGTGGTCTGCGACATCCAGCGCGCCGGCCCCTCGACCGGTATGCCGACCAAGACCGAGCAGGCCGACCTGCTGCAGGTGATGTTCGGCCGCAACGGCGAGGCGCCGCTGCCGGTGCTCGCCGCCCAGTCCCCCGCGGACTGCTTCGCGATCGCGATCGAGGCCGCCCGGATCGCGATCACCTACCGCACGCCGGTGATCGTGCTGTCCGACGGCTACCTGGCCAACGGCTCCGAGCCGTGGCAGATCCCGGCCGTCGACGAGCTGCCCGCGATCGAGCCGAACTTCACCCTCGAGCCGAACGCGACCAGCGACGACGGCGCCCCGAAGTACCTCCCCTACCTGCGCGATCCGGAGACTCTCGCCCGAGCGTGGGCGGTGCCGGGGACGCCGGGTCTGGACCACCGGATCGGCGGTCTGGAGAAGGAGGACAAGACCGGGAACATCTCCTACGACCCGGCCAACCACGACCTGATGATCCGCACCCGGCAGGCGAAGGTGGACGCGGTCGCGCGGTCGATCCCGCCGGTCGAGGTCGACGACCCGGACGGTACGGCGAAGGTCCTGGTGCTCGGGTGGGGTTCGACGTACGGCCCGATCGGCGCCGGGGTGCGCCGGGTCCGCCGGGTCGGCGGCAAGGTCGCGCAGGCGCACCTGCGGCACCTGAACCCGTTCCCGGACAACCTCGGCGACGTGCTGAGGTCGTACGACAAGGTCCTGGTCCCGGAGATGAACCTCGGCCAGCTGGCGCTGCTGCTGCGCTCGAAGTACCTGGTCGACGTGGTCTCCTACGCGCAGGTCCGCGGGATGCCGCTCGGCGCCGCGGAGCTGGCCGAGGTGATCGGCAACCTGGTCGAGGAAACCGCGGGCATCGACGACGACGCCCGCCATCTGGGGGCGGCCGCGGCTGCCGTCAAGCACGGCGAGGCACTGGCCGACCAGAACGGCCACGGCCACCTGAAGGAGGGAGCACGATGAGCACCGTCGAGCTCGGCATGCCGAGCCTGCCGAACGGTCTGCGCGGCGTCCCGGCCGCGACCGAGCCGCAGAACCGCAAGGAGTACGTGTCGGACCAGGAGGTCCGCTGGTGCCCCGGCTGCGGCGATTACGCGGTCCTCGCGGCCTTCCAGGGCTTCCTGCCCGAGCTGGGGATCAAGCGCGAGAACGTCGCGATCGTCTCCGGTATCGGCTGCTCGTCGCGATTCCCGTACTACCTGTCGACGTACGGCATGCACTCGATCCACGGCCGCGCGCCGGCGATCGCGACCGGCCTGGCGACGGCTCGCCCGGACCTGAGCGTGTGGGTGGTGACCGGTGACGGCGACGCGCTGTCGATCGGCGGCAACCACCTGATCCACACGCTCCGGCGGAACGTGAACCTGAAGATCCTGCTGTTCAACAACCGGATCTACGGCCTCACCAAGGGGCAGTACTCGCCGACGTCGGAGCCGGGCAAGGTGACGAAGTCGACGCCGATGGGGTCGGTGGACAACCCGTTCAACCCGGTGTCGCTGGCGCTCGGCGCGGAAGCGACCTTCGTGGCGCGCACGGTCGACTCCGACCGCAAGCACCTGACCTCGGTCCTGCGGGCCGCGGCCGAGCACCGCGGTACGGCGTTCGTGGAGATCTACCAGAACTGCCCGATCTTCAACGACAACGCGTTCGAGGCGTTCAAGGACCCGGAGACCCGGGACGACGCGATCATCCCGCTCGTGCACGGTGAACCGATCCGGTTCGGGACCGACGGCCGGCTCGGTGTGGTCCGCGACGGGTTCGCGTCGCTGGCGGTGAAGGAGATCGCCGACCTGCCGAACGGCGAGGCCGACCTGGTCGTGCACGACGCCCACACCGAGGACCCGGCGTACGCGTTCGCCCTGTCCCGCCTCACCGACGGCGGCGTGCTGCACCGCGCGCCGGTCGGCGTGTTCCGGTCCGTCGAGCATCCGGCGTACGACGACATGGTCCGCCAGCAGATCAGCACCGCCCAGGAAGCCCAGGGCCCCGGCGATCTGCAGGCGCTCGTCACCGGCTCGGACACCTGGACCGTGAACTGATCGTCGCTCGAACCACGCGGACGGCGTCACGCTGGTCGTGACCCGTTCGCGTGGCAGGTTGACCGCCATGGCGGAGAGCGAACCGATCCAGCAGACAGTGCACTTCGGCCGGTCGATCAGCGGCAGCGAGGTCGTCCAGGCGGTTCGGGACGCCTGCAACGCGCGGGACCGGGACAAGCCCGTGTACGGCGGTCAGGACTTCTTCTCCGACCGGCCCGAACGTCCGGGTGATCCCGTCCGGATCGGCCAGAAGTCGATGGATCCGGCGCGGAACCTCGTGGTGAAACCGGCCGGCGGTCCGGACGAGGTCTTCCGGCCGGACGCGTCCTACGATGCGGCCGTGGTCGTCCGGCACGACCTCCCGGGGACCCGGTGGGCGGTCCGCTTCTCCCCGGACCAGGAGATCGCCGCGGTGGCGGACTTCGCGGAGCGGCTGTCGCGACACCTTCCGGCCGAACGGCAGGCGGACGCCGGGCCGGCGTACGACGCGGCGTACCCCTCGCCGACCGGCGCGGTTACCAACCGGCCGGACAGCCGGCCGGCGGCCTCCGCCTGGCGCAAGACCTCACCGGGCACCGACTCGCGCGGCTACTGACGACCGACGAGCTGGGTGAGGGTGGCGCCCGCCGCACGGTCGAGGTGGTGTGCACTCAGCCCGGCGGCCCGCGCTGCGATCACATCCAGCTCCAGGTTGTCGCCGATCATCAGCGTCTCCCCCGGCTCGACGCCCAGCGCCTCACAAACACGCTGGTACGCCAAGGGATCGGGCTTGCTGACACCGAGTGCCTCCGACGTGCAGACCACGTCGATCAGGTCGGCCAGCCCGATCGCCGCCACCTTCGCGTTCTGCTGCCTGGTGCTTCCGTTCGTGAGCACGCCGACCCGCCATCCGTTGCTGCGGGCAACTTCTAGCGCGGGGCGCGCGTCCGGGTACGCGATCCAGTTGTTCGTGTACTGCGTCAGGTACCCCGTGAACACCTCGTCCAGCTCGGCATCGGCCCCCGGTACCGGCAGCCCGAGCACCGGCAGGAACGCGCGGAGTCGCCCGCGCCGCTGGCCCTGGTGCGTGAGCTCCCCGGCCAGGAAGCGGCTGAACTGGTCCTCCTCGATCACGAACCACTCGGCGATCAGCTCGTCCGTCGGCGTGATCCCGAGCTCCGTCACCCAACTGCGCAGACCCGCCACGGCACACCCCGTGTGATCGAACAGGGTGTTGTCCAGGTCGAACACAACCGCCTTCACAGGCCGACGACCTCCACAAGGTCACCAAGGCCGGTGAAGTCCTTGGGGTTGCGCGTGTACAGCACGGCCTCGTGCGTCGCCGCCGTGGCAGCGATCACGAGATCGAACGCACGGGCCCTCGGCCGGCGGCCGGCCGCGGCGACCGTCGCCGCGAAGGAACCATAGGTGCGCGCGACTGCATCGGTGACCGGCAGCGCTTCGAATGCCCGCTCGATACCGGCAAGGCGGCGCAGCCGGCCAGCACGGATTTCCGGCGATCGAGCGATCAGAACGCCGAAGTGCAGCTCGGCCAGACTGATGGTGCTGATCGCGAACTCCGCATCAACAGGCTCATCAAGACCCTCGATCAGGACGCTGGTATCGAGCAGCACCCTCACTGCTTCGGCTCCCACGGGTCGGCCAGGTTCTGATCGACCAACTCCCGGTCGGTCGCCCAATCCTCGTCGGTGCGTGGACGCAGCACGTCGGCGACCTCGTCATACCGCCGCCAGTGGTCGCGTTCCGGCGGGCCGAGCACAGCAGCCGGACGACCCGACACCGTGATCAGCAGGTGCTCACCGGATTCGGCACGACGCACCAGATCACTGGTGTGTTGTCGCAGCTCGCGCAATCCCAAAGCATCCATGCCCCCAGGATAGCACTTGTGCTACTTCTTGATCAGGCGCGGACGATCGAGTCGCGGTTGAGCTCGCGGTGGTTCGCGTAGCCGGACAACGCCAGCGTCAGGTCGAGTTCGGCCAGGAAACACCGCAGTACATGCTCGACGCCCGCCTGCCCGGCCAGCGCGAGGCCGTAGAGCAGCGGACGGCCGAGCAGGACCGCCTTGGCGCCCAGGGCGAGTGCCTTGGCCGCGTCGGCACCCGTGCGGACGCCGGAGTCGAAGAGGATGGTCAGCTGTTCACCGACCGCGTCCGCGATCGCTGGCAGCGCGTCCAGTGCCGCGATCGCGCCGTCGACCTGGCGGCCGCCGTGGTTCGAGACCACGACGCCGTCCATGCCGTGCTCGGCCGCGAGCTTGGCGTCCTCGACGTGGGTGATGCCCTTCAGCACGATCGGCCCGTCCCAGTTGTCGCGCAGGAACGACAGGTCGTCCCAGGACAGTCCGACGTTCGGGAACATCTGCGCCCAATGCATCACCGCGGCGCCGGCGTCCTCGTCGATCGGCTTGGCCAGCTTCGCCCGGAAGGCCGGGTCGCTGAAATAGTTCGCCAGACCCTCGCCCTTCAGGAACGGCAGGAACCCGCGGTCCAGGTCGGCCGGCCGCCAGCCGATCGTCCCGGTGTCGAGCGTGACCACCAGGACGGCGTACCCCGCGGCCTTGGCGCGCTGCAGGAAACTCAGGCAGACGTCCCGGTCGGTCGGGTAGTAGAGCTGGAACCACTTGTTCGACGCCTCGATCGCCTCAATCGCGTGACTCGCCTGCGTCGAATGCGTGTAGGTGAGGCCGAGGGTGTCGGCGGCGCGGGCGGTCGCGACTTCGCCGTCCGGGTGCGCGAGCGTCTGGACACCGATCGGCGCGATCAGCACCGGCGCCGGCATCGACGTCCCGAGGATCCGGCAGGAGAGATCGCGCTCGGTGCTGCCGCGGAGCATCCGCGGCACCAGCCGCCAACGGTCGAACGCGGCCCGGTTCGCCCACGCGGTGGAGCCCTCGCCGGCGCTCGGCACGATGTACCCCATCGCCTCGGCCGGCAGCTTCCCGGCGGCCTGCGACTCCAGCCGCGCCAGGTCGGTCGTGATCTCCGGCGTCACCCCCTGCAGCATCCCCTGCAGGTAGATCTGCAACTGGTAGTCCCCGAAGTTGGCCATGCCGGATGCTTTCACAACGCCATGACATCCGTCAGCAGCGCGTTTGCGACAATCAGCTGTGAAAAGTTCAGTGGCTCCTGACGAGCGCACGGCGCGGCACGTCAACCTGGCGTTGTTCGCGCTCGCGACCGGCGGCTTCGCGATCGGGACCACCGAGTTCGTCACGATGGGGCTGCTGCCGCAGATCGCCGACGGCGTCCAGATCTCGATCCCGACGGCCGGGCACGTCGTCTCGGCGTACGCGCTGGGGGTCGTGGTCGGCGCCCCGTTGATCGCGGCGCTCGGCGCGCGGACCGGGCGGAAACGGTTGCTGCTCGGGCTGATGGCGGTCTTCGTGGTCGGCAACGTGCTGTCGTCGGTTGCGTCGAACTACGAGTTCCTGATGGCCGCGCGGTTCCTGTCCGGCCTGCCGCACGGCGCGTTCTTCGGGATCGGCGCGGTGGTCGGCGCGTCGATGGTGCTGCCGGGCCGGCGGGCGCGGGCGGTGTCGATGACGATGGTCGGACTCCCGGTCGCCAACATCATCGGCGTACCGGTCACGACACTGCTCGGCCAGCGACTCGGGTGGCAGGTGCCGTTCCTCGCGGTCGGCGTCCTCGGGCTGCTGACCCTGGTCGCGGTCTGGTTCTGGGTGCCGCCGCAGCCGGTCGGGAGCGACGTGAACGTGCGCAGCGAGCTCAGCGCACTGACCCGGCCGCAGGTGTGGATGGCGTTGCTGGTCGGGATGGTCGGCTTCGGCGGCATGTTCGCGACATACTCGTACATCACGCCGACGATGACGGAACTGTCCGGTTTCTCCGAGTCCGCCGTGACGATCGTGCTCGGCGTGTACGGCGTCGGCATGACGGTCGGCACCGTCCTCGGCGGCCGACTGGCCGACCGCTCGCTGATGGGCAGCGTGTACGTCGGGCTGGTCGCGGTGGCTCTCGTGCTCGGAACGTTCGGCTGGCTCGCGCAGAGCAAGCCGGGGGCGCTGGTCGCGGTGTTCGCCCTGGGTTGCTCGGCGAGCATCCTGGTGCCCGCGTTGCAGACCCGCCTGATGGACGTCGCGCCCGAGGGCCAGTCGCTGGCCGCATCGCTGAACCACTCCACGCTCAACATCGCCAACGCGCTCGGCGCCTGGCTCGGCGGCGTCGTCCTCGCCGCCGGCTACGGCTACGAATGGCCGAGCCGCCTGGGCGCCGGCCTCGCATTGGCCGGCCTCGCCCTGGCGGTGATCTCGGGGCTGATGGAACGCCGGGGGGTGACTCAGGTACTTGCCTGAGGGTTTCGTGACCGCCGACTTGGTTAGATCAAGGTATGGCGACCTTGACGTTGGGCGCCGCCGATCTGGTACGGCGGCGCGGGCTGCGGCGGATGCGCTCGGTGGCATTGTCGTTGCTGGTGCTGGCCGCGGCGATCTATGTGGCGACCCTGCACCGCGAGGGTGGCTGGGCGTACCTGAACGCCGCGGCCGAGGCGGCGATGGTGGGTGCGCTGGCGGACTGGTTCGCGGTGACGGCGCTGTTCCGGCACCCGCTCGGGCTGCCGATCCCGCACACCGCGATCGTGCCGACCCGCAAGGACAGCCTGGCGGAAAGTCTCGAGCAGTTCGTGACGGAAAACTTCCTGTCCGAGGACGTCGTTTCGGAAAAGATGCGCACGGCGAAGGTCAGCCGGCGGGCCGGTGAGTGGCTGGCCGCGGGGAACCACGCCGAGCGGATCGTGGCCGAGGGCGCGCGGACGGTCGGGGCGGCGCTGCCGAAGCTCGGCGACGAGGACGTGACGGCCTTCGTCCGCGGGTCGTTGCTGCCGCGGTTCGTGAAGGAGCCGTTGAGCCCGATCGCCGGCCACTTCGTGGAGTCGGTGGTGAAGGACGGCGCCCATCACGCGCTGTTCGACCTGCTGCTCGTGGAGGCGTACGACTGGCTGGCCGCCAACCGTGACTTGCTGGCCGACGTCGTCGGGCCGCGGGCGCCGCGCTGGTCGCCGCAGTGGGTCGACCGGTTGGTCATCGACCGGATCCACCGCGAGGCACTCGCATGGCTGGCCGATGTCCGCGACAACCAGTCGCATGCGGCCCGCCGCGCCGTCGACCGCCTGCTCAGGCAGTTGGCCGACGACCTGCAGCACGACCCGGACACGATGGCGCGGTTCGAGGCGTGGAAGGCGCGGATGCTCACGCACCCGGACATGGGCTCGAGCCTGGCCGCCGTCTGGGACGCCATGCGTACGGCGCTGATCGAGGCCATCAACGACCCGGACAGCACGCTCCGGGCCCGGGCGATCCGGGCGTTGCAGGACCTCGGCAAGCGGCTGCAGGACGACGAGGGGCTGCGCGCGAAGGTCGACGCCCGGGCGAGCGAGGCCGTCGGGTACGTCGTGCGCACGTACGGCCGCGAGATCGTCTCGGTCATCTCCGACACCATCGAGCGCTGGGACGGCCGCGAGGCCGCCGCCCGCATCGAGCTGCACGTCGGCCGCGACCTGCAGTTCATCCGCATCAACGGCACCGTGGTCGGTGCCCTCGTCGGCCTCACCATCCACACCCTGAGCCAGCTGCTGTGACCCCCACCGCCCACACGGCGGCGGTAGCTTTTGGGCTACCGCCGCTGACCGACTTCGGGGACCGTCCGCTGGATAACCAGACAGGGGCTAGATGCCGCAGTTCGGGGCGCTCCAGCTGTTGGAGGTGCGGATGTCGACGTGGGTGTGGTCGTTGTGGCCGGGGTAGCCGGGGCCGAAGATGCCGCCGAAGCCGTGGTAGCGGGCCTGCTTGGCGAGCGTGCAGAACGACGGGCTGCCGACCAGGTCGGCAGACCGGCCGTAGAGGTGCTGGCTGTCGCTGGCGCCACCGACCTGGCTGTTGCACGAGTAGCTGCGGAAACCGCTGCTGATGCTGAGCGGCTGGTCGCCGAGCGCGTGCCGCATCGCCTCCAGATGCCACATCGTCTCGAGCGCGTTGGCCCTGGTCGCCGCCTCGGACAGCGGGCCGCCGTCGTACCCGGATCCGCCGCAGCCGTCGTCGAGCTCGGCGTAGGTGAAGTGGATCGGCGTGCAGTCGTCGTCCTGCAGCGCGTAGATCTTGCTGAACGTGGCGGATCCGGCGACGCCGTCCTGGGCCAGCCCGTACGCCGCCTGGAAGCGCTGGACGGCGGCCTTCGTGGCCGGGCCGAACTCGCCGTCGATCGCCAGGTGCGCACCGTACCCGGGATACCCGGACACGCGGATCTGCAACTGCCGCACGTCGGTGCCGGACATGCCCTGGCTGAGCGTGCGGCCCCACGTGTAACAGCCGTCGGCGTGCGCGACGGTCGCGGAAACGACCTGCGACGCGGTCAGCGTCGCCAGGAACAGCAGGAGGACGGCCAGTAAGCGCGGTAACGGCCTGGTCAGGGACATCGGACACCTCCGGGGCGGTGAAGGAACCTGTCCCGGACAGCATTCCGTCACTTTCCGCCGTTTGACCAGTACTCGGCGGAACTTTCCGCCAAACTGCCGGGCAACTTTCCGCGGTGGCCGGGTGGTCCTTCAGGATGTGAGCATCGACGACGGTGTACTGGCCACGGGGGTGACCGCGGTGCGCGACGGCACGGAAACCTTCGACCGGTTCGTCGCCGTCCGCTCGCGGGCCCTGCTGCGGACCGCCTACCTGCTGACCCGTGACCACGCGCTCGCCGAGGACCTCGTCCAGACCGCGCTGGCCAAGGCCTGGTTCCACTGGTCCCGGATCCGCGAGGACAACCCGGAGCCGTACGTCCGGCGGATCCTGGTCACGACGTACGCCTCCTGGTGGCGGCGCCGCTGGAACGGCGAGATCCCGACCGAGGAGCTGCCCGACGCGCCGACCCCGAGCGGCGAGGACGGGCTCGACCTGTGGGACGCCATCGGCCGCCTTCCCCGCAGGCAGCGCGCGGTCGTCGTCCTGCGCTTCTACGAGGACCTCACCGAGGCCGAGACGGCCCGGCTGATGGGCAGCTCCGTCGGCACCGTGAAGAGCCAGACCGCCAAGGCCCTCGCCAAGCTCCGCCTCGACCCCGCCATCGCCACCCCGGCAGATCTGGAGACGCCGCGATGAACCTCCAGGACCTGCGCGACGAACTCGCGACCCGCGCCGACGCCGCCGACCAGCACGCGGGCGACCTGCTGCCCGGCGTGCAGCAGAAGATCCGCCGCACCAAGAAGCGCCGCGCCTTCACCGCACTCGGAGTGGTAGCCGTACTGGCCGCGGTCGCCGCCGGCCTGGTCCCCACCCTGACGTCCACGCCGCCGCCCGCCGACGACCCGCCGCAGGACTACACCCGCGACGGCCTCACCGTGCCCGGCGTGGTCGGCAACGACAAGTTGCTCAAGGCATGGATCGGCGACCGCGACCAGAGCAAGCTGTCGTTCTCCTGGACCCCGACCACGAACGCGATCACCATTCACGCGAACTGCGAGGCGGACAACGGCATGTACGCCGTCCGCTTCCACATCAACGGGTGGTACGTCGGCGACGCAGGCTGCGATGCCGGCCCGGCCGCCTGGGCGATGGGCAGTACCGTCCGACTCGGGCCGGATGCCGCGCTCTGGCTGGCTTCTCCGGTCGGCAAGCCGACACAGGTCACCGCGGAAGTGATCCACCTGGAGACCCGCAAGCCGGCCGGGAAGAACGGCCGGATCTGGTTCGGCATCTACTCCACGTCACCCGAACCGCCGACCGGCAACGGCGCGCCCGCCAGGATCCCCCCGGCCGAACCGGACGCGTACCGCAAGGACGGTGTGGTTTACCGGAGGACGATCGGCGGCGACACCCTGGCCGCGGCGGCCGTCGCCGACCCCGGACGCGACGAGGTGCGCTTCAGCTTCACCGCGACCGGAGCCAAGCTGGCGCTGCGCGACTTCTGCACCGCGAACGCGGGCTCGGACAGCAACGACCGGCCCTACTCGGTGTCGCTGCGCATCGGGCCCCGGGAGCCGATCGAGTCCACCTGCGAGATCCGGTCCACCGACGCCGGGAGCGGCGGCGGCCTGACGATCGACTCACCGGTTCCGGCCGGGCAGCGCGTCGACGTGGTCGCGCGGGTCGTGCCGACCCACGCGTACGGCCCAGCCGTCCCGCCGGACGTCCGGCTGGGGCTGGGCGTGTACTTCCAGGGGCAGCAGCGCGTCGTCGACGGGACGGAGCTCCCGGAGCGGACCGAGCTCGGCGGGTACGCGTACCGGCTCGCCGACCTGAAGACCGCGCCTGGACCCGACCGCCGGCTCGTGACCGACACCCCCGCGGACCAGCCGTACGTGGTGGCCTACGGCGCTTCGAGGCTAGGCACCGGCGAGTTCCGGGCCACGCTCATGGTCGGCAAGACCGAGACAGCCGCCGGTGTGGCATCGGACGCCGGCGGCATGGGCATCGGGTGGGACCTCCACGGCCCCGGCCCGGCCGACCGCGCCACCCTGACGGTCGCCGAAGGCAAACCGACCAAGGGGACGCTGATCCTGGCGATCTACCTGCCCGACTAGACCCAGCTGTGCAGATCGGCAGCGTCCTTGGTGAGCTGGTCAGGTGAGTCGTCGGCGACGAACTCGAGAAGCGCGTTGATCTCGCGGGGCTCGGCCGCCAGGCGGTCCAGGACCGGGCGCCACAGTGACTCCCGCGCCGCGAGCGGCAGCCGGTTGTTGGACGGCCACCACGAGAAGACGTGCACCGTGCTCAGCCACGGCATCAGCGCCTCGAGCTGCTGCAGGCACGCCGCGTCGTCGAGGTCGACCGGCGGCTGCCAGTACGTCGTGAGGTTCGGCGCGCCCACGTCGAGCAGCAGCGTGATCGTCGAGTCGACCTCGTCGGTCAGCGTGTTGCGGTGGAACTCCATCGCGATCTCGATCCCGGCGCCGGCGGCCATGTCCGCGAGCTCACCCAGGCCGCGGGTCACCGCCATCCGGTCCCCGACGCCCGCGTCCGCCGTACCGACGTTGCCGGCCCAGACCCGGATCCGGGGCGCGCCGAGTGCCTGGGCGGTGGCGATTGCGGAGCGCATCTCCTCGCGGTCGACGCTGCCGGCCCGCAGGTACGAGCCGTACGCCGCGACCTGCAGGCCGTGCACCTCGGTCAGGTTGCGGACCCGCTTGGCGTTGACCAGATTGCCGAGCGGGACGTGCACGTCACCGCCCCACTCGATCGCCGCGAGCCCGGACTTCGCCGCCACCTCCACCACCTGGTCGACCGGCAACTGGCGAAACGTCACCGAGACCAGACCGGTCCTCACACCCACGCGCGCCTCCTGGTGTCCACGCCTCCATCCAACCGCATCACACCAGCGGCCTCACGCCCCGCGTCAGCCGATGGACGGGCCGTGGCCGTCTCACGTCATGAGCAAAGTCGATGGATGCCAATGTCAGGCGATTAGGCTGGCGGGGTGCCGGAACAGCGACGAGGGTTCATCTACGGGTTCGCCGCCTACCTGATCTGGGGGCTGTTCCCGCTGTACTGGAAGCTTCTCGACCAGTCCGGCCCGCTCGAACTGCTCGCCCACCGGGTGCTCTGGTCGCTGGTGACGCTCGTCGTCCTGGTCGCCGCGCTGCGGAAGTTCGCCGCGGTGAAGGCCCTGCTCGCGGAGCCCCGCCGGCGGTGGCCGTTGATCGCGGCGGCGTTCCTGATCTCGGCGAACTGGGGGACCTACATCTGGGGCGTGCGCACCGGTCACGTCGTGGAGACCTCGCTCGGGTACTTCATCACACCGCTGTTCACGGTCCTGCTGGGCGTCTTCGTCCTGAAGGAGCACCTCCGCCCGGTCCAGTGGACGGCGCTCGGGATCGCGTTCGTGGCCGTCGCCGGACTGACGATCGAGAACGGGCGGCCGCCGTGGGTGGCAATCATCCTGACCTTCTCGTTCGGGTTCTACGGGCTGGCGAAGAAGCAGGCCGGCGCCGGCGCGATCGAGGGGATGGCGATCGAGTCCGGCACCGTCGTCCCGTTCGCGATCGCCGGGATCGTCGCGCTCGGGATGCACGGCGACACGACGGTCACCGAGCACGGGACGGCGTACCTCGTGCTGGTGATCCTGACCGGGCCGATCACCGCCGTACCGCTGCTGCTCTTCGGCGCCGCGGCGACCCGCAGTTCGATGACGACGCTCGGGCTGCTGAACTACATCGCGCCGATCATGCAGTTCGTCTTCGGCCTGGTGGTCTTCCACGAGCACATGACCCCGATGCGCTGGCTGGGCTTCGGCCTGGTGTGGCTCGCGCTGGCGCTGTTCACCGTCGACAGCCTGCGCTCCCGCCGCCGCCGGACGGTCGCCCTCGAACGTACGGCGGTGACCGCGTCGGCGGTCTGACGTGCCGGGCCTCTCAGCGGCTCAGGGCGTCTCTTGACGCATCGCATTCAGGATATCTAGTATCCAGATTATGCGGATGAACGAAGGCGTCGAGTGGGTGATGCACAGCTGCGTGAACCTCAGCTGGATCCCCGGCGAGGCGGTCACCGCCAAGCGGCTCGCGGCCTTCTACAACCTGCCCACGGCGTACCTGAACAAGCAGCTCCAGGCGCTCACCCGAGCCGGCATCCTCACCTCGGTGTCGGGCCCGAAGGGCGGCTTCCAGCTGGCCCGCGACCCGCGCGACATCAGCCTGCTCGACATCGTCGTCGCGATCGACGGACCCGACGAGGCGTTCCGCTGCACGGAGATCCTCAAGGAAGGCCCGGGCGCGGACGCCAAGGCCGACTACACCAAGGTCTGCGTGATCTCGCAGGCGATGCGCGGCGCCGAGCTCACCTACCGCCGCGAGCTCGCCGGCCGGTCGATCGCGGACCTCGCCGACGAGGTCGTGCACCGCTATCCAGATGCGCCCGGCAACACCCGGAACAGGTTCGCCAACCTCTGACACTCCCCAGCCCGTCAGTTCGCACGACTTGATTCTGGATATTCAATATCCCGATTAGAAGGAGATTCCGATGACCGTACTGATCCGCGCCTCCGAAGCCGAGACGCTGTCCGCGAGCGGCGTGACCCTGCTGGCCGACATACCCGACACCGGCGGCCACCTGACCAGCCACCGCTCGATCTTCCAGCCCGGCAAGGAAGGCGCTCCCCCGCACCTGCACCGCGAGGCCGCCGAGCTGTTCTTCGTACTCGATGGTTCGCTGCGGGTCCTCACCGGCGAGAACCTCGTCGAGCTGAACCAGGGCGACTACCTGCTCGTCCCGCCGAACACACCGCACGCCTTCGAGGCCGCGGGCAACAAACCGGCCGAGGTCCTCTTCGTCCTCACCAACGCCAGGCCCCGCTTCGGCTACTACCGCCTACTCGAATCCGCCTACCAAGGCGAAACCGACTGGGCCGAAGTAGCCAAGACCAGCGACCTCTACGACAACCACTACATCGAAAGCTCCACCTGGCAGAACCGCTGACGATGTTCGATCGGCCGTCGTGGCCTATTCACCTTACACACAAGGGATTCCCAGCCATTGCCAGTTTGCCGTGATCCATCTGTGATCTACAATAGAGCACATGTTCGATAATGATCTGGATGAACTCAGCGACACGGCCTTGCTGGCCGCGGCCGCCGAGTACGGTCGAGATCAGGAACACGCCGCGGTCGGGGTCTTGCGGGCAGCACTGGCGTTCGCGGACCGCAACGCCACGATTCCGGGTTACAAGCGGCTGCCCGGGTGTGAGCGGTTCGTCGTGTACGGCGGCGACGGCTGTCCGGAGGTGGCTGAGTTCGCGTCGGTCGAGTTCGGTGCCGTGCTGGGCATGTCGAGTGGTGCGGCGGCCTCGTTGATGGGCGAGGCGCTGGCGCTGCGGCACCGGCTGCCTCGCGTATGGGCAGCGGTGCTGTCCGGGCACGCGCTCAGCTGGCGCGCCCGCAAGATCGCCGAGGCGTGCCTGTCGCTGTCGTTGGAGGCCGCAGCGATCGTGGACGGCAGGGTTGCGGCGATCGTGAACACCGTCACCCCGCGCAAGCTCAAATCCATCACCACCGCAGCGATCTGGGAAGCCGATCCCGAGCAGGCCAACGCGAATGCCGAGGCGGCCGCGAAGACCCGCGGTGTGTTCGTCGCTCAATCCGATGAGCACGGCAGGTCGCACGCCACCTCGCCCGCACCCCTCCCCCAGCCACAACCGCCGCAGGCGAACCGGCCCGCACGGACACCACCGACACCGCCGCACCAGGTGCCGCGGCGGATCACGCCGACGGTTCGGGCGGCATGGACGCGTTCACTCGGCAGGCGCTGGGCGGGAGCCTGGCAGCTCGGCTGGCCGCGATCAAATGCGATGCCTACAGCAACAGTCTTGGCGCAGCGAGCGGCGGACCCGGCCGCCGGAGCCGGCACACGCTGTATGTGCACCTCACCGACAAGACTCTTGCCACCGGCACCGGCGTACTTCGGGTCGAGGACCTCGGCCCACTACTCGCCGGCCAACTCAGCGAACTGCTCGGCCACGACCAGGTGATCATCAAGCCCGTGATCGACCTGCACGACCAAGTCAGCGTGCACAGCTACGAGATCCCCCACCGCATCCGCGAACGCGTCCGCCTGCGGCACCCGGTCGACATGTTCCCGTACAGCGGCGCCGAAGCCACGGTCTCGATGGACCAGGACCACATCAGGCCGTACGACCACACCGGCCCATCACCAGCACCTGTGCGGCCAGCGCCGGTGGCATCAATGCGGTCGGCGTCAGCGGCATCAGTACGGCGGGCGTCGGCATCAACAAGGCCACCGGGCTCAACGCGCCCACCTGCGACTCCGGTCCCACGCGCCGGAGCGCGGACACCTGGCCGGAGACGCTCACCGGACTGCACCGGCCCGCCCGGTCAAACCAGCGTCGACAACCTCATACCGCAGAGCCGGCTCCATCACCGCGCCAAAACCTTCGGCGGCTGGAGAAGCCGACGCCTGCCTACCGGCGGAATCGAATGGACCAGCCCGCACGGATTCCGCTTCGTCGTCGACCACACCGGCACACACCAAGTCCCACGCCGGCCACACCCACACACCGGCCCCTGAAGCCGGGCTTCGGAGGATTGCGAGTCAACGCTGGGGTTTGTGTTGGGCGACCTGGCGCGCGAGGTCGGCCGCCAGTGCCTGGACCTCGGCAGCGGGCGGGCTGCCTTTGTCGTCGGCTTGTTCGAGCTTGGTCTCGATCACCACGTTGTCGATCCGGATCTCGACGCCGACTCCCAACGTGTCCTCGGAGTTGAGGTAGCTGTCGTACAGGTACCAGTAGGACTGGTCGCCGTACGTGAGCGCGGTGACCCTGTGGCCGTCGTCCTCGGCCGACTGCTGCCGCGACGACATCCGGCGCTTGGCGTCGCGGGAGTTGTCGTGCATCGTGACGTAGACCTCGAGCTCGGCGCGGTCGTCACCGATGCGCTCCCAGGTGCAGTCGACGGAACTGGTTCCCGCGAACGCGTCCGGCTCCGGCGGGTCGTCGATGAAGCGCGCAACTCCGGCCTGAGACAGCGAATTCCATGAGCAGATGCTCGGCAGCGAGGTGAAGTCGTCCCGGCCTTCGATGTGGTGGACGGTGCTTTGAACGCCGATGATCACCGGCAGCACCAGCGCCGCCGACGTACTCACGACCGCTGCCCACCGGCCGACGCGTTTCGTCGGCGTCGATCGTACGGCGGGAATCGCCAGCAGCGCGGCCAGCACCGCGACGAGGCCGGCGCCGCCGAGAATCGTCGTCACGATGTTGCCGTCGTACGCGGGGAGCTTTCTCGTGCCGATGAGGGCGATGAAGCCAGCGCCGACGGCCGCACCCACGACGAGGGCACCGGAACCTACGGCGCGGTGGACGGTCCGCGCTCTATGCAGTAGCTCAGCAGAAAGCAGACGGTGGCGCAGTACACGGGACAAGCGATGCCAGACGGCGAACGCGACGACGGCAACGCCGCACAGTGCTGTCGTCGCGATCGGTCGTCGCGGGTCCATCAACAGGCCCGCTCCGACGAAGGCTTCGCCTGTGACCAGTGCGCTGCCGAGGAGAGCCGCGGGCAGGCCGATCCACCGTTCGAGGCTCGGCGCCAGCCACGCGCCCAGTCCGGCGCCGACCGCCATCACGACGACAAGGGCCAGGGCGATCCCGACCGGCATGCCGTTGGCCAGGGAGAAGGCCAGGAGGGCCAGCAAGGTACCCATCACGGCATTCATCGCCACCAGCATCCCGGCGTTCGCCCGCAATGCCGGGGTGCTCCAGACGCCGACCGCTTCGCCGGATGGCAGCAGTTTCGTTCCGGTCGGGATCTTTTCGGTGCTGTCGGTGATTGGCTGGGTGGGGTTCTCGAAGGTTGGGTAGCCGCCGGCGATGGTGAGTAGTTGTTCGCGGGCGGCGGCGGGGGTGAGGCGGCGGGTCGGGTCGCGTTCCATCAGGGCCGCGATGACCGGTGCCAGCGGGCCGGCGTGGCGCATCGGTTCGGGGGCGCGGGTGAGGACTGCGGCGATCATCGCCGGGAGGTCGTCGAAGTCGTAGGCGTGGCGGCCCTCGACTGCGTAGTACAGCGTGGCGCCGAGGGCCCACAGATCGGCGGGAGCGCCCGGTTCGGCGCCGGACAGACGCTCGGGGGCGACGTACCCGAGGGTGCCGGTCACGATGCCGGTGCCGGTCAGCGTGCGGGTCGCGCCCGCGACCGAGGCGATGCCGAAGTCGGTCAGCATCCAGCGGTCGTCGGCGCCGAGCATCACGTTCTGCGGCTTGACGTCCCGATGCAGTACGCCGTTCGCGTGCGCCGCGCTCAGCGCCTCGACCAGCCGGACGCCGAGCTCCGCCGCCCGCCGCGGGCTGAGCGGACCGTTCGCGCGGACCACGTGGTCGAGCGTCCGGCCCGGCAGCAGCCGCATCACGATCCACGGCCGGCCGCCCTCGTCCACGACGTCGTGGATCGTGACGATCGCCGGGTGATCCAGCCCGGCGGCGGCCCGCGCCTCGCGCAGCGCCCGCAGCCGGAGCTTGTCCTGCTCCTCGGGGTTCAGCCCGTCGGGGATCCGCAGCTCCTTCACCGCGACCTCACGGTGCAGCACGGAGTCGAACGCCTTCCAGACCGTCCCCATCCCACCCACACCGAGCGGAGGCTCACTCAGGACGTAGCGGCCGTTACCCAGGGTGCGTTCGGTCACCGCAGGACCCTATCCGCCCACAGTTCCACCGTCGCTCCACTTGCAGAGACCGTCCGGCGACCGTCCGCAACCGGCCACGGCCCGCCCACGTGAGCTGTAGCACGTCGCGTCACAGTCGCGCCCGCTGCGGTGTCGTATGTATGACCGAGGGAGGTCCAGCATGCAGAGTCGACTGGGCAATCTGCGAGCGAGAGTGTTTCCCGACCACTGGTCGCTGTTGTTCGGCCAGATCGCCTTCTACAGCTTCGTCGTGATCATGATCAGCGGCCTGGTCCTGATGGTGGACTACAAGCCGTCCGTCGAGCCGGTCGTGTACGACGGACCGTACGGACCACTGCGCGGCACCGAGATGTCGCGGGCGCTGGACTCGACCCTCGCGATCACCTTCGAGACCCGTGCCGGGCTACTGGTTCGGCAGGTCCATCACTGGGCCACGCTGATCATGGTCGCGGCGATCACGCTGCACCTGCTGCAACTGTTCTTCACCGCCGCCTTCCGCCGGCCGCGGCGGCTGAACTGGCTGGTGGTCTTCGGCCTGCTCGTCCTCACGCTGGGCGCCTGCCTCACCGGGACCTCGCTCCCGGACGACATGGCCTCGGGCACCAGCCTCGCCGTCCTCGACGGTGTCCTGCAGGCGACGCCGTTCGTCGGCTCCGCGCTGTCGCACCTGCTGTTCGGCGGCGAGTTCCCGGGCGACGTGATCTCGCGGTTCTACCCGCTGCACGTCGTCGTCCTTCCGGTGGCGATCATCGCGCTCTTCGTCCTGCTCGCGCTCCGCAAGCCCGTGAAGCAGCCCGCGGAGAAGCCCCAGCGCACCGCCGGACGCGTCGACGTGGTGAAGAGCGCCGGCCTGTTCTGCTTCGTCGGCGGGGTCTCGCTCGTCATGGCCGCGACCGCGACCATCAACCCGGTCTGGCTGTACGGGCCTGCCGACCCGGCAGACACCTCGGCCGGCGTCGGCCCGGCGTGGTACCTCGCGTTCCTGGACGGGTCGCTCCGGCTCGCGCCCGGCTGGGAGGTCGTCTGGTGGGGAAAGACGATCAGCCTGGCGGTCCTGTTGCCGGTTGCGCTCTGCACGCTGTTCCTCCTGCTCGTCGCGGTCTACCCGTTCATCGAGGAACGGGTGACTGGCGACCGCTCGGATCACTACGAGCTCGAGCGGCCGCGCGCCAACCCGACGCGCACCGGCATCGGCGTCGCGGGCATCGTGTTCTACGGCGTCCTCTGGGCCGCCGCCGGCGCCGACACGATCGCCGTACAGTTCCATCTCTCGTTCAACACGCTGCTGCGGCTGTTCCAGATCCTGCTGATCGTCGGTCCGCCCGCCGCGCTCTTCCTCACGCGCCGCGTCTGCCTCGGCCTGCAGCAGCAGGAGCAGGAGATCGCGACGCACGGCATCGAGACCGGCCGGATCGTCCGGCGCCCCGACGGCGGGTACGTCGAGGACCACCGCCCGTCGGTCCGTCAGCTCACGTCGCGATGAGCGCGCCGTGAATCCGGCCCGTCGTGGTGGACAGCGGACGCGCACTGGCCGCACTGCGGGAGGCGATGATCTCGGCCGCGATCGAGATCGCCGTCTCCTCGGGCGTCCGGGCGCCGAGGTCCAGGCCGGTCGGTGACGTCAGCCGGGCCAGCTCGTCCTCGGTGACGCCCGCGGCGCGCAACCGCGACAGCCGGTCGAAGTGGGTACGCCGCGACCCCATCGCGCCGATGTAGCCGGCGTCCGTCCGCAGCGCCACCTGCAGCAGCGGTACGTCGAACTTCGGGTCATGGGTCAGCACGCACAGCGCCGTCCGGCGGTCGACCTGGTCGAGGACGCCCGCGAGGAACCGGTGCGGCCAGTCGACCACGACCTCGTCGGCCTCGGGGAACCGGGCACGGGTGGCGAACACGCCGCGCGCGTCGCACACCGTCACGTGGTACCCGAGGAACTTGCCGACCCGCGCCACGGCCGCCGCGAAGTCGATCGCCCCGAACACGAACATCCGCGGCGGCGGCGCCAGCGCCTGCACGAACACGGCGACGTCGGTCCGCCCGCAGTCCCCGTGCACGCCGTACTCGCGGATCGCAGTCGAACCGCTGCCGATCATCGCCACCGCGTCCCGCACCACCGCCGCGTCCAGACCGGCGTCTCCCAGGCTGCCCTGGACATCAACGCCGACGTCGACGGCGCCAGCGGTAGAAGGGCCGATGACGAGGCGCCGGCCGAGGCGCTCGCCCGCCGTGACCACGCTCGCCACCGCCATCGGCCGGCCTGTCGCGATCGCCTCCGCGACCGCGCCGAACTCGGGGTACGACGCCGGGTCGACCGGCTCCACCAGGACGTCGAGCAGACCGCCGCAGGTCAGGCCGATCGCGAACACGTCGTCGTCGGAGATCCCGTACCGCCGGACCACCGGCACCCCGGTCCGGATCACCTCTTCGGCCACCGCGTACACGTCGGCCTCGACACAGCCGCCCGAGACGCTGCCGACCACCGTGCCGGTGCCGGACACCGCCATCGACGCGCCCGGTTGCCGCGGCGCCGAACGGAACGTGCCGATCACCGTGGCGAGCGCGAACCTCTCGCCGTACCAGGGGCGGACATGCGCGACGACGTCACGCACCCATGTCCTCCGCGCCGGCCTTCACGGCCTCGCGAATCCGGGAGTACGTGCCGCAGCGGCAGATGTTGCGCAGCTCGTCGAGGTCCGCGTCGGTGATGTCGCGGCCCTCCGCGCGGGCCTGCTTCACCTTCGCGACAGCGGCCATGATCTGACCGGGCTGGCAGTAGCCGCACTGGGCGACGTCGTACTTCAGCCAGGCCTCCTGCATCGGGTGCAGGTCCTTGCCGACCGTCGCCGGCAGGCCTTCGATCGTCGTGACCTCGTCCGACGGCTCGATGTCCTTCACCTGGACCGAGCACGGGTTGAACGCCTTGCCGTTGATGTGCGAGGTGCACGACTTGCACACCTCCAGCGCGCAGCCGTACTTCGGTCCGGTGACGCCGAGCAGGTCGCGCAGGACCCACAGCAGCCGGACGCCGTCCTCGGCCTCGACGCTGATCTGCTTGCCGTTGAGCCTGAAAGTGTGCGTTGGCATGAGATTCCTCAGAACGTGTGGTCGAGGCCGTCGGTCGGCGACTGCGGAGTGGACGGCTGCACCGGCAACGGCTCGAAGCTCAGCGTGCCGTGGTTGATCGGGAAGTACTTCGGCAGCGTGCCGGTGGCCCGCGCGTACGCACAGGCGACCGCGGCGAACGCCGGAGCCACCGACAGCTCACCGGCGCCGCTCGGGCTGTCGCCGGTGCTCGGCATGATCACGACCTCGACGTCCAGCGGCGTGTTCCACTCCCGGGTGTAGAAGTAGTTGTCCCAGCTGCCTTCGAGCGGGATGCCGTTCTTGATGTGCAGGCTCGACGTCAGCGCCAGCGCGATCGCGTCCTGCAGACCGCCGATCATCTGGGCCTCCAGGCCGCGCGGGTTGATGCAGAACCCCGGGTCGACGGCGATCACCGCCTTGGTCACCCGCGGACCGGTCACCGCCTCGCCCTCGACCGGCCGGTTCACGGTCTCCGGCCGGCAGTCGATCTCGACCAGCGTCGCGACCGCGGCCCGGTACTCCGAGTGCACCGCGATGCCCTGCGCCGTACCTTTCGGCATCGCCTTGCCCCAGTGGCCGACCTCGGCCGCCTTGTTCAGCACGGCGAGCAACCGCTGGTCCTTGAGGAAGTTCCGCCGGAACCGGACCGGGTCCTGGCCCATCTTCTTGGCGAGCTGATCGACCACCAGCTCCTCGGCACAGACCACGTTCGGCGAGTAGATGTTGCGCATGCTGCCGGTGTTGAACTTCAGCGGGATCTCGTTGAGCAGCTGCGTGGTGACCCCGAAGTCGTACGGCGAGGACTGGGTCAGCGCGAAGATCGTCTCCGCGAACGACAGGTTGCCGCCGACCGGCAGGTCCGCCGCGAACGCGGTGATCATCTCGCCGAGACCGTGACCGAAGTCGGTCTGCACACTCGTATGGCGCTGCTCGTAGCTGAGCACGTTGCCGGCCAGGTAGTTCACCCGGACGCGGGACGTGCACATCGGGTGCGTGCGGCCCTGGCGGAAGTTGTCGGTCCGCGACCAGGACAGCTTCACCGCCTTGCCCATCTTCTGCGAGATCTCCGCCGCCTCGGCCGCCACGTCGTGGAACAGGTGCCGGCCGAACGAGCCGCCGCCCTGGACGACGTGCACCTGCACAGCGTCGATCGGCAGGCCGAGCTGCTTGGCGATGTCCTCCTGGGCCACGATCGGGACCTTCAGACACGACCAGATCTCGGCGCCGTCCGGGCGGACGTCGGCGATCGCGCAGTCCGGTTCGAGCGGGCTGTTGCTGGCGAACGCGAACACGAACTCGGCGTCGATGGTCTGCGCCAGCAGCGGCGGAACGGCCATCGGCAGCTGCGCCGCCCGCAGCTTGGCCAGCACCGTCGCGTCGGACTCGTCGTCGACGGTGCCCGGGCCCCAGGTCGCGTCGACCTTCTGGATCGCGTCGATGCACTGGCCGAAAGTCTCGCCACGGATCGCGACACCGTGGGTGATGCCAACGACGTCGGTGATCCCCGGCAGCGCCCGCAGCGCCGCGAGGTTGTTGATCGACCGCAGCGTCCCGTTGATCGTCGGCGGCCTGGCCACCATGGTCGGCTTCGCGCCCGGGACCTGCAGGTCCATCGCGAACTCCTTGCGGCCGGTCACGATGTCGTGGCCGTCGACCCGGTTCCGCGGCTGCCCGAGCACCTTGAACTCGGAGGGGTCCTTGAGCTCCGCGGAGAACGTGACCGTCGTCAGGGCGGCCGCCGCCTTCGCCAGCGATCCGTACGTCGCCGTACGCCCGCTCGGCCCGCTCACCACGCCCTTGCGGGTGGTCAGCCGGCCGGCGTCGACGGCCCAGTGCTCGGCGGCCGTCTCCACCAGGCGCTGCCGGGCGAGCGCGGCCGCCGTCCGGACCGGGAGGTACATGCTGCGCATCGAGTTCGAGCCGCCGGTGAGCTGGTTCATCAGCAGCTCGGGCCGCGCGTCGGCGAGCGTGATCTCGACCTTGTTCATCGGGAGATCCAGCTCTTCGGCCACCATCATTGCGAACGCGGTCGTGATGCCCTGGCCGACCTCGCAGCGCGGCACCGCGAAGTGCGCGGTGCCGTCGGTCTTCAGCTCCACGGTGATCAGGCCGGACGTCGGCGCTGCCGCGAGGTTCTGCAGGTCGCCCAGGTCGAAGATGTCCGGCGGCTGCGGCAGCGAGGGAACCGCCGCATCCGCGGACCGCGAGCCGGATTCGTTGGCGACCCAACTGACTCCGACCGCGAGGGTGGGGGCGGCGATCAGGTACCCGAGGACCTTGCGTCTGCCCAGCAGGCCCCGTCCGCCGGCCGGCTTCTCGCTGCGTTCGGTCATCTGGGTCCTCCGTGCTCGAGCAATGCTGGGAACGCAGTCTGGCACCGCCGCTGCGGCGACGGCATGGCCGCAATGCCCAGGTTTTGCAGGGGTTCACTGTGCACAACGCACAGGCACACCCATCGGTCACGCAGGGAAGAGCTTGAACGCCCGCAGGGCAAGGCCGAGTTCGAGCTGGCAACCGTCCTCGGTGACGTCACGGCCGGTGATCTGGTGCACGCGGTGCAGGCGGTTGATGACCGTGTTCCGGTGACAGTGCGCGAGATCCGCCGTCCGGCGGACGGATCCGGCGGCCGTCACCCACTTGTCCAAGGTGTCGAGCAGGAGGTCGCGTTCCGATGCCGGCACCGTGGTAAGGGGAACCAGCCAGGTCTGGACCAGTTGCGCGGCCAATTCCGGTGCGCTGAGCAACAACGCCTCGGGCAGCCGCTCCGTCAGAGCTGCCACGTCGATCTGACCGGCCGGCAGGGTCCGCCGGGCCAGCATCGCCTGCCGGTAGGCGAGATTCACCTCAGCCAGCCCGTTGACCACGCCGGACAGACCCGCGGGTGCGTGCACGACATCGCGCAGGATGCCGAGTGCCTTCGGCAGCGATTCCGTGCCGAGCGCAAGCAAGCCGACGACGGTCTGCGGACGCACCTGCCACGCGGAGGCGACCCGGACACCCGCGAACCGGCGTACGAACGAGGATGTCGTGCACTCGTCGTCGACCAGGTTGTCAATGGCCACCACCAGGTAGCGGCCGTCGATCGGTACGTCGAGGACCGTCGCGGCTTCCTGGACGAACGCGCGGTCCTTCCCGCGGCCGTGCAGCAGGCCCTCCCACAGCGTCGACCTCCGGCGCTCGTCGGCGCGGACGAGTTGCCGCTCGGCGACGTGGTAGGCGGCCGCGACCTGCGACGACGTCCGGTCGACGACCTCCCAGACCTTGGACGCGACATCCAGCAGCGCCTCCGAATCGACCGCACCCTGGGCGCGGGCCTCCTCGATCAACGCCTCCCACACCAGCCGCCCGCCGAGCCGGAACGACTTCAGGACGTCGTCCAGCGGCATCCGCTGCTCGGCACGCCGCCGCCCGGTCGCCTGCGCCGCGTCGAAGTGGTCGTCGTTGTCGGCGATCATCTGCACGACCCGAGCCACGTTGTCATGACACGACCGCCACAGATCCTGCTGCGGCACCGCATCCATCACCCGGTACGCCGGGTTCTGCGCGTAGATCGTCTCGACCAGCGCGTCGGTCAACGCCGGCAGATGCACCAACACACTCTCCGCCAGCGACTCAACAGTCAGACCCACCACCGGCAACGCAACGTCCCGCTCACCCATAGTCGTCACAGCATCGCACAGAGTGCCAGCGCCGGACAGGGTTCGTCCCGAAGCAGCAAGCCGGAGCGCCCAGCAGCTACCGCTGCATCTCCGCTCGGACGGCTCGCAGAACGTCTTTCAGTTCCTTCTGAATCAGATCGTGCCGGCGCTCGAGCTCACCTTGGTCGTTGGCCTGACTGAAGGCATGCACTGCCGTATGCACCGACTCGAAACGATCATCCAGACCATCGGTGCCGCTCAGGTACGCCGCTTGCCCGATCGCCGACCGGGCCCGGGCCTCACAGCGGTAGACCTCCTGCCGGAGAACGTCTCGGTCGGCCTCGGGCCGACCTTCGATCCGGGCTCTCGCACGACCGAAGTTGGCCCGCGTGTACTCGTACAACGCTTCCGTGCATTCGCCGAAGATCCGCACCTTGGCTTCCAGGATCTGCACGTCGCGAGCGCTCTTACGCTGAAGTCGCTGGGTGAGCACGATGCCGACGACCGAACCCACCAGGGCAACCGCACCACCCACGACGATGCTGAGCATCCACCAACCTTACGGCGCGTGGATCTCTCACTCATCTCCTAAACCGAGCGGGTTGCTACCAGGTCGCAGAGGGCGTCGAGGGCCTGGCGGCCGGGGCCTTCGGGGAGGGTGCTGAGGAGTTTGCGGGCGTCGGAGGCGCGGCGGCGTACGTCGTCCTCGGCCTGGCGGAAGGCTGGGTGCGAGCGGAGCAGTTCGAGCGTCTCCGCGAGGCGCCCGTCGTCCGACAGGTCCGAGTCCAGCAGCTCCAGCAGGCGGGCGTCCGTGGGGTCCGCCGGGTCTGCCTGGGCGCGGAAGATCAGCACCGGCAGCGTGGGCACACCCTCACGCAGGTCGGTGCCGGGCGTCTTGCCGGACTGGCCGGACTCCGATGCGATGTCGAGCAGGTCGTCGGCCAGCTGGAACGCCACGCCGATCTCCTCGCCGAACGCCCGCAGCGATTCCTGGATCTCCTCCGAGGCGCCGGCGTACCGGGCGCCGAAGACGGCGGACGTCGCGATCAGCGAGCCGGTCTTGTCGGCGACCACCGACAGGTAGTGCGTGAGCGGGTCCTGCCCCTCGCCGACGCCGAGCGTCTCGCGGATCTGGCCCTCGACCAGCCGGCCGAAGGTCCGGGCCTGGATCCGGACCGCTTCCGGCCCGAGGTCCGCGACCAGGTCCGATGCCCGGGCGAACAGCCAGTCGCCGGACAGGATCGCCACCGAGTTGTCCCAGCGCGCGTTCGCCGTCGACGAGCCGCGGCGCAGCGCCGCCTCGTCCATCACGTCGTCGTGGTGCAGTGTCGCGACGTGGGTCAGCTCGACCACGACGGCCGCCTTCACCACGTCGTCAGCCGCGACATCGGCGCCGAACTCGGCCGCCAGCAGCACCAGCAACGGCCGGAACCGCTTGCCACCGGCCACCATGACGTGCTGGGCGGCCTGGGTGACGAACGGCGCCTCGGACTGGGTCGCGTCGAGCAATGCCCGCTCGATGCGCTCCAGACCGGCACGAACCCGGGACTCGAGGCCTGCGTCGGCGAACTCGAATCCCAGGCTCTCGGCCGGCAGCGGGGTCGGACTCAACGGATGAACTCACCAGCTCGGGCCGCCAGGTCGAGCACCGGTCCGGGAACCAGACCGAGAACCACCGTGGCGGCGAGACCCAGGGCCACCGCCGACGTGGTCTGCCAGCCCGGCAGCGCCACGTCCGGCGCGTCGGCCGGCAGGTCGGAGAAGAACATCAGCACGATCACGCGGACGTAGAAGAACGCGGCGACCAGGCTGGACAGGACGGCGACAACCACCAACGGCCACGCGCCGCCGGTCCACGCCGCGCTGAAGACCGCCCACTTGCCGGTGAAGCCCGCGGTCAGCGGGATGCCGGCGAAGGACAGCAGGAAGAACGCGAAGATCCCGGCCAGCAGCGGCGACTTCTTGCCCAGGCCCGCCCAGCGGGACAGGTGCGTCGCCTCGCCGCCCGCGTCGCGCACCAGCGTCACGACGGCGAACGCGCCGATCGTCGGGAAGCCGTACGCGACCAGGTAGAACAGCACCGCCTGCGTCGAGGTGATGCCGTTGTGCACGCCGCTGCCGACCTGCGCGAGGCCGACGAACGCGGTCAGCAGGAAGCCCGCGTGCGCGATCGACGAGTACGCCAGCATCCGCTTCACGTCGGTCTGCGTGATCGCGACGATCGAGCCGACCACCATGGTGAGGATCGCGACGATCCACATCATCGGCGCCCAGTCCCAGCGCGTCCCGCCGAGCGCGACGTAGAAGACCCGCATCAGCCCGACGAACGCGGCGATCTTGGTGCAGGCCGCCATGAAGCCGGTGACCGGCGTCGGCGCGCCCTGGTAGACGTCCGGCGTCCAGGAGTGGAACGGTACGGCGCCGACCTTGAACAGCAGGCCGACTCCCACCAGGCCGGTGCCGGCGAGCAGGATGGCGTCGCCGCCGGTCTGCGTGCCGAGCGCGTCCGCGATCCCGCCGAGCGACATCGTGCCGGCGTACCCGTACAGCAGCGCGATCCCGAACAGCAGGAACGCCGACGAGAAGGCGCCGAGCAGGAAGTACTTCATCGCGGCTTCCTGCGAGATCAGCCGGCGCCGGCGGGCCAGCCCGCACAGCAGGTACAGCGGCAGCGAGAACACCTCGAGCGCGACGAACAGCACGAGCAGGTCGTTCGACGCCGCGAACAGCATCATGCCGCCGACCGCGAACAGCGTCAGCGGGAAGATCTCGGTGTGCTCGATACGCGCCGCGGTGCCCTCGCGCTCGGCCTCGGAGCCCGGTACGGCGGCCGCCTGGCCGGCGAACGCGGACAGGCCGCCGTCGATCGAGCGCTCCGCGAACAGCAGCACGCTGATCAGCGTCAGCGCCAGCAGGACGATCCAGGTGAACAGCGCGGGGCCGTCGACCGAGATCGCGCCCTGCGCGGCGACCAGCTCCTTCTTGTCGTTCATCAGGATGCCGGTCAGGACACCGGAGACGACCAGGGCGACCACCGTGATCGCCAGCTGCACCAGGTGCCGCAACGGCCGCGGCAGGAACGCCTCGACCAGGACGCCGACGCACGCCGCGCCGAACACGACGAGCAGCGGAGCCAGCTCGTTGTACTCGATCTTCGGCGCCGTGAAGTCCGCCAGCGGCAGCAACAACGCGCTCACTTCTGTCCCTCCGTCGCGGGGATCTCCGGTGCCGGGTCGGTGACGCCCACATGCTGCATGGTCGCCTCGACGGCGGGCTTGATGATGTCGACAATCGGCTTCGGGAAGATTCCGAGGCCGATGATCAGGACGATCAGCGGTGCGATCGCGAAGACCTCACGCACGTTCAGGTCCTTGAGCTTCTCGATCCCGTCGCGGACCGGGCCCGTCATCGTGCGTTGGTACATCAGCAGGATGTACAGCGCGGCCAGCACAATACCGACCACCGCGATCACCGCGATCGTCCGGTGCTTGCTGAAGGTCCCGGCCAGCACCATGAACTCGGAGATGAACGGCGACAGACCGGGCAGCGCCAGGCTGGACAGGCCGGCGAACAGGAAGGTCCCGGCGAGCACCGGTGCGACCTTCTCCACCCCGCCGTAGTCGGCGATCCGGGCGGACCCGCGCCGGGACACGAGGTACCCGGCGACCAGGAACAGCGCCGCGGTCGAGAGGCCGTGGTTGAACATGTACAGCGTCGACCCGGTCAGGCCCTGCGACGTCAGCGCGAAGATACCCATCACGATGAAGCCGAAGTGCGAGATCGAGGTGTACGCGATCAGCCGCTTGATGTCGGTCTGCCCGATCGCCAGCAGCGCGCCGTACAGCACCGAGATCAGCGCCAGCACCAGCACCACCGGGGTGGCCCACTCGGACGCGTTCGGGAACAGGCCCAGGCAGAACCGGATCATCCCGAAGGTGCCGATCTTGTCCAGGATGCCGACCAGCAGCACCGACGTCCCCGGCGTCGCCTCACCGGCCGCGTCCGGCAGCCAGGTGTGGAACGGCACCATCGGCGCCTTCACCGCGAACGCGAACATGAAGCCGAGGAACAGCCAGCGCTCGGTGTTCTGGCTCATGTCCAGCTTCATCATGTCCGACAGCAGGTACGACGGGTCGCCCTGCCGCGCGGAGACGACGTACAGGCCGACGACCGAGGCCAGCATCAGCAGACCGCCGAGCAGCGAGTAGAGCAGGAACTTCACCGCGGCGTACGAACGCTGCGGGCCGCCGAAACCGCCGATCAGGAAGTACATCGGGATCAGCGTGGCCTCGAACAGCACGTAGAACAAGAACACGTCGGTGGCGGCGAACACGCCGATCGACAGCGCCTCCAGGCCGAGGATCCAGGCGAAGAAGGACTTCTCCGACCAGCGGCCCTGCTGCGCGTCGTTCCAGGACGCGATCATCACGATCGGCGTCAGCAGCGCGGTCAGCACCACCAGGACGATGCCCACGCCGTCCAGGCCGAGCGCGTAGTGCGCGCCGAAGGCCTTGATCCAGGTGTGCGTCACGGCGTAGTCCTCGGCGCCGTTGCGCTGGTAGCCGATCGCGACGATCGCGGTCAGCACCAGCGTCACGAGCGAGAACCCGAGCGCGACCTGCTTGGCCGTCAGCGCCTTCGCCTTCGGCACCAGCATCGTCGCGATGGCCCCGACGAACGGCAGGAGCAGTAACAGGGTCAGCCAACCGATGTTCACGACAACCTCACCGCGAGGAGGGCGACGACCACGAATGCGGCGCCGAAGACCATGCTGAGTGCGTACGAACGGACGAAGCCCGTCTGGACCCGGCGGAGCCGGCCGGACAGTCCGCCGAAGAGTGCGGCCAGGCCGTTGACCAGGCCGTCGACGCCCCGGTTGTCGAGCCAGACCAGCGTCCGGGTCAGGTACTGCCCCGGGCGCATGAAGACCGCCTCGTTCAGCGCGTCGCCGTACAGGTCACGACGCGCGAACTTGGTCAGCGGCGAGCCGGCCGGAGCCTCCCGCGGTACCTCCCGGCGGTACATCAGCACCGAGATCGCGATGCCGACGGCAACCACCGCGAGGGTGATGATCGTCATCACCGCGGCGCTCACCGGAGGGTGCTCCTCCTCGTGCCCGACCACCGGCTCGAGCCAGCCGACGATCCAGTGACCGGCGAAGTACAGCGCACCGCCGGCCAGCGAGAGCGCGGCCAGGATGATCAGCGGCCACGTCATCACCTTCGGCGACTCGTGCGGGTGCACGTCCTCGGCCCAACGCTTCTTGCCGAAGAACGTCATGATCATCACCCGCGTCATGTAGAACGCGGTGAGCCCGGCGCCGAGCAGCGCGCACAGACCGATCACCGTGTTGTCCGCGAACGCGGCCTCGATGATCTTGTCCTTGCTGAAGAAGCCGGCGAACGGCGGGATGCCGAGGATGGCCAGGTAGCCGAAGCCGAAGGTCACGAAAGTGATCTTCATCGCCGTCCGCAGCGCGCCGTAATGGCGCATGTTCACGTCGTCGTTCATGCCGTGCATGACGGATCCGGCGCCGAGGAACATGTTGGCCTTGAAGAAGCCGTGCGTGAGCAGGTGGAAGATCGCGAACACGTAGCCGGCCGGGCCGAGGCCGGCGGCCAGCATCATGTAGCCGATCTGGCTCATCGTCGAACCGGCCAGTGCCTTCTTGATGTCGTCCTTGGCGCAACCGATGATCGCACCGGCCAGGGCGGTGACCGTACCGACGATGACCACCGCGGTCGAGGCCGCCTCGGTCTGCTCGTAGATCACCCCGGACCGCACCACCAGGTAGACGCCGGCGGTGACCATGGTCGCCGCGTGGATCAGCGCCGACACCGGGGTCGGGCCCTCCATCGCGTCCAGCAGCCAGGACTGCAGCGGCACCTGCGCGGACTTGCCGCAGGCGGCCAGCAGCAGCATCAGGCCGAGCAGCGTGGCCCAGGTCTTCGACAGCTGGTCGGCGCCCGCGAACACCGTGGAGAAGGCCGAGGAGCCGAACAGCACCCACATGCTCATCACCGCGAGCGACAGGCCGATGTCACCGACCCGGTTCACCACGAACGCCTTCTTCGCGGCGACCGCGGCCGAGGTCTTGTGCTGCCAGAAGCCGATCAGCAGGTACGACGCCAGACCGACACCCTCCCAGCCGACGAACACCAGCAGGTAGTCGGCCGCGAGCACCAGCAGCAGCATCGCCGCGATGAACAGGTTCAGATAGCCGAAGAACCGCCGCCGGCGCGGGTCGTGCTCCATGTAACCGATCGAGTAGACGTGGATCAGTGAACCCACACCGGTGATCAGCAGCACGAACAGGATCGACAGCGGGTCGATCAGCAGACTGAACTCGACCTTGATGTGGCCGACCGAGAACCACTCGAACAGGTTGACCGTCTCGGACCGCTCTTCGCCGGACAAGCCGCGCATCTGGACGAACAGCACGACGCCGAAGACGAAGGAGATCACCGGCGCCAGCGTGCCCAGCAGGTGACCCCACGCGTTGGTGGCCTTGCCACCGAGCAGCAGGATCGCCGCGGACACCGCTGGTACGGCAACCAGCAGCCACGTCAGCTCATGACTCATGGGGTGCTTACCTCAGTACTTGAGCAGGTTGGCGTCGTCGACCGAGGCCGAGCGACGGGTGCGGAAGATGGCCATGATGATCGCCAGCCCGATCACGACCTCGGCCGCGGCCACCACCATCACGAAGAAGGCGGCGATCTGGCCGTCGAGGTTGCCGTGCTGGCGGGCGAAGCTGACGAACGCGAGGTTGGTCGCGTTCAGCATCAGCTCGACGCACATGAAGACGACGATGGCGTTGCGGCGGACCAGCACGCCGAGCGCGCCGATACTGAACAGGATCGCCGCGAGCACGATGTACGGCTCGGTCGTCATTTCTTGTCCTCCTCGCCGACGAATCCGGTCGTGTCGGTGCTCTCCGCCTCGGACGGGTACGCCTCGCCCAGGTCGAGCTCGCGCACCTCTTCGATGTCCGCGCGCTCCTCGGCCTCGGGCAACACGGTGCCACGTGCCTGGAGCACGCGCGAAACCGAGGTGGGTGCGATCGACCCGTCCGGCAGCAGGGCCGGGGTGTCGACGGCGTTGTGCCGGGCCAGCACACCCGGAGTCGGCAGCGGGCCGGGGTGGATGCCCTGCTCGGCGTACTTGCGGATCCGGTCCTCGGCGTGGTCGCGCTGGGTGCGCTTCTTGGTCAGCCGCTCGCGGTGGGCCAGCATCATGGCGCCCATCGCCGCGGTGATCAGCAGCGCCGACGTGACTTCGAAGGCCCAGACGTACTTGCTGAACAGCAGGTTCGCGATGGCCTTCGGGTTCCCGTCCGGCTGCGCGGCGGCCAGGCCGACCGGGTTGCCGTAGACCGCGTTGCCGACGGCGGCGACCAGCAGGACGCCGAAGCCCAGGGCCGCGATCCCGGCGAGCAGCCGCTGACCGCGGATCGTCTCGACCAGCGAGTCGGACGCGTCGACGCCGACCAGCATCAGCACGAACAGGAACAGCATCAGGATCGCGCCGGTGTAGACGATGATCTGGACGGCGAACAGGAACGGCGCGTCCTGCGCGGCGTACTGCACCGCGAGACAGATCATCACCGTCGCCAGCAGCAGCGCCGAGTGCACCGCCTTGCGGACCAGCACCATCCCGATCGCGGCCAGGATCATGACCGGGGCCAGCATCCAGAACGCGACCTGCGGGCCGGTGACGAGACCGATCATTTGGCGTCACTCCCGTCGGCCTTGGCCGCAGCGCCGGTGAGCCCGAGGTAGTAGTCCTTCTCGGTCTTGCCCAGCTGCATCTCGTGCGGCGGCTCCTGCATGCCCGGGAGCAGCGGCGCCAGCAGGTCCTTCTTCTCGTAGATGAGGGACGCGCGGCTGGTGTCGGCCAGCTCGTACTCGTTGGTCATCGTGAGCGCCCGGGTCGGGCACGCCTCGATGCACAGTCCGCAGAGGATGCAGCGCAGGTAGTTGATCTGGTACACCCGGCCGTACCGCTCGCCCGGCGAGAACCGGTCGCCGTCTGTGTTGTCCGCGCCCTCGACGTAGATCGCGTCCGCGGGGCAGGCCCACGCGCACAGCTCACAGCCGATGCACTTCTCCAGACCGTCCGGCCAGCGGTTCAGCTGGTGCCGGCCGTGGAACCGGGGCGCGGTCGGCTTCTTCTCGAACGGGTACTGCTCGGTGAACACCTTGCGGAACATCGTCCGGAAGGTGACCCCGAACCCGGCTACCGGGTCCCAGAGGGACTCTTTGACACTAGCCATTTCTGGCTTCCTCGCTTCGGCTCGGAGTGTTGACGGCCATCGGGGGTGGCACCGGGAAGCCGCCGGCGAACGCGTCGAAGTCCTTCGCGCGGTCCGCCTCGGTGACCTGCTCGGGCTTGGGCTTCTGCGGAGCGAACATGCTGAGCACCGCGAGCACCAGCACGATCGCGGCCGCGACCAGGAGCGTCGTCCGGCTGAAATCGGTCTCCCGGCCGACCGCGCGGACGGTGGCGACCAGCAGGATCCAGCACAGCGAGACCGGGATCAGGACCTTCCAGCCGAGCTTCATGAACTGGTCGTAGCGCAGTCGTGGCAGCGTTCCGCGCAGCCAGATGTAGAAGAAGATGAAGCCCATCAGCTTGCCCATGAACCACAGCACCGGCCAGTAGCCGGAGTTCGCGCCGTCCCAGAGCGAGATCGGCCACGGCGCCCGCCAGCCGCCCAGGAACAGCGTGGTGGCCAGCGCGGACACGGTCGCCATGTTGATGTACTCGGCCAGGAAGAACATCGCGTACTTGATCGAGGAGTACTCGGTCAGGAAGCCCGCGACCAGTTCGCCCTCGGCCTCGGGCAGGTCGAACGGCGCCCGGTTCGTCTCGCCGACCATCGAGACCACGTAGATCACGAACGACGGGAAGAGCAGGAACGCGTACCACCCGGGCAGCGGGATGTCGGCCCCGAACAAGTGCACGGTCTGGTGCGACTGCGCCGCCACGATCTCCGAGGTGGACATCGAGCCGGCGAACAGGAACACGGTCACCAGCGCCAGACCCATGGCGACCTCGTACGAGATCATCTGCGCGCTGGAGCGCAGACCGCCGAGCAGCGAGTACGTCGAGTTCGACGACCAGCCGCCGAGGACGATGCCGTAGATGCCGATCGAGGCGACCGCCATCACGTACAGCACCGAGACCGGCAGGTCGGTGAGCTGCAGCCGGGTGTAGGTGTCGGTGAACGGGATCTTCACCGTCGGCCCGAACGGGATCACCGCGAAGGTGAGGAAGGCCGGCACCGCGACGATCGCCGGCGCCAGGACGAACACCAGCCGGTCGACGCCCTTCGGCATCAGGTCTTCCTTGAGCATCAGCTTCACACCGTCGGCCAGCGACTGCAACAGACCCTGCGGGCCGTGCACGTTCGGGCCGATCCGGTGCTGCATCCGCGCCACCACCCGGCGTTCCCACCAGATGTTGAACAGCGTCAGCACCACGAGGAAGACGAAAATGAACAGGACCTTGATCAGGATGACCCACCACGGGTCGTGCCCGACCCCGGCGTCCGGTACCGCGAGCGGGATGTTCATGCGTTCCCTCCGGCGATCGTCACGATCGAGCCATGGTCTGCGTGCAACGACCGGCGCACGTGCGAGTCGGCCGAGTTCGTCGGCAGCCAGACCACGTTGTCGGTCATCGGGGTGATGACGACCGGCAGCCGGATCGATCCGGCGTCGGTGCTCACCGCCAGCTCGTCGCCGTCGGCGACACCGATCCGGTGCGCGGTGGTGCGCGAGATCCGGGCGACCGGCTTGCGCGCGGTCGCGGTCAGATGCGGCTCACCGTCGCAGGCGCGGCTGTCGTCGATCAGCATCCGCCAGGTCGCGAGCCGGGTGGAGTCGAACGCGCCGAGGGCCGGACCGGCCTGGTACGTCGGCTCCTGGGCCCGGTCGCCGTCCCAGCGGCCGAGCTCGTCGTACTCCCGCTTCGCGCCGTCGGGCGTGCTGAAGCCGAGCGAGCGGCCCATCTCCTGCGCCAGCGCGGCCAGCGCGCGGACGTCCGGCATCGCGGCCGGCACCTTCAGCGCGACCGGGAACGGCCGCTCGCGGCCCTCCCAGTTCACGAAGGTGCCGGACTTCTCCACCGGCGGTACGACCGGGAAGACCACGTCGGCGTACTCGGTCACCTGGGAGTTGCGGACCTCGAAGCTGACCACGAACGGCGCCGCCGCGAGCGCGGCCAGGGCCGCGGCCGGGTCGGGCAGGTCGTCGATCTCGACACCCGCGACGACCAGCGCCTGCAGCGATCCGGCGTCCCGGACGATCTCGGTGAGGTCCTTGCCCGGCTGGGCCGGCAGGCTCTCCACGCCCCAGGCGGCCTGCAGGTCGACCCGCGCCTGCGGGTCGCTGACCAGGCGGCCACCGGGCAGCAGGCCCGGCAGGCAGCCGGCCTCGAGCGCGGCCCGGTCACCCGCGCGGCGCGGGATCCAGGCCAGCTGCGCGCCGGTGTCGAGCGCGAGCCGGAGCGCCGTCGAGTACCCGCCCGGCACTGCGGCCAGCCGCTCGCCGACGACGATGATCGAGTCCGGTCCGAGCGCGGCCCGGGCAGCGGCCCCGGCCTCGCCGGCGTTGCCGAGATCCGCGAGCACGGCGGCCTCGGTGCCCGGCGACGCGTGCACGACGACGCCGTCGAGCTTCTCCACACCACGCGACGCGTACGCCGCGATCGTGAACACCTTGGTGCCGTGCGCCTTCACGCCCTTGCGGACCCGGAGGAACACCGACGGCGCCTCCTCCTCGGGCTCGAACCCGGCGAACAGCACCGAGCCGGCCTTCTCGAGGTCCGCGAATGTCGTCCCGAGGCCGGTGCCGGCTACCGCGGCGGCGAGGAAGTCCGCCTCCTCCGCGGAGTGCGGGCGGGCCCGGAAGTCGATGTCGTTGCTGCCCAGCGCGACCCGCGCGAACTTCGAGTACGCGTAGGCGTCCTCGAGCGGCAGCCGGCCGCCGGTCAGCACCGCGGCGTTGCCGCGCGCGGCGTTCAGCTTCTCCGCCGCGAAAGTCAGGGCCTCCGGCCAGGACGCCGGCCGCAGCTCGCCGTCCTCCCGGATCATCGGGTGGGTCAGCCGGTCGCCGGTGCTCGCGTACTGGAACGCGAACCGGTCCTTGTCGGAGATCCACTCCTCGTTGACCTGCGGGTCGTCACCGGCCAGCCGGCGCATCACCTTGCCGCGCCGGTAGTCGACCCGGATCGCCGCACCGGACGAGTCGTGCTCGGCCACCGACGGCACCGACACCAGGTCGAACGGCCGCGAGCGGAAGCGGTACGCCGCACTCGTCAGCGCACCGACCGGGCAGATCTGGATCGTGTTGCCGGAGAAGTAGCTCTCGAAGGGCTCCTTCTCGTAGATGCCGACCTGCTGCAGCGCACCGCGCTCGATCAGCGCGATGAACGGGTCACCGGCGATCTGCTCGGAGAATCGCGTGCAGCGCGCGCAGAGGATGCAGCGCTCGCGGTCCAGCAGCACCTCGGCCGAGATGTTGATCGGCTTCGGGTAGGTCCGCTTGATCCCGTGCGACTCGTGGAACCGGGACTCGGCGGCGCCGTTGCTCATCGCCTGGTTCTGCAGCGGGCACTCGCCGCCCTTGTCGCAGACCGGGCAGTCGAGCGGGTGGTTGATCAGCAGGAACTCCATGATCCCGTGCTGGGCCTTGTCGGCCACCGGCGAGGACACCTGGGTCCGGACCACCATGCCGTCGGCGACGGTGATCGTGCAGGAGGCCTGCGGCTTCGGCATCCCCCGGCCGTTCCCGGCGTCGGTGATCTCGACCAGGCACTGCCGGCAGGCGCCGACCGGATCGAGCAGCGGGTGGTCGCAGAACCGCGGGATCTGGATCCCGATCTGCTCGGCGGCCCGGATCAGCAGGGTGTTCTTCGGAACCTTGACCTCGATGTCGTCGATGGTGACCGTCACCAGATCGGTGCGCTCCACCTCGGACCCGGCCGGCGGGTTCGCTTGGATCGTCATGCGCTAGCTCCAGCAGTCGCGAAGACAGTGCTTGCCATCGGGTCGAACGGGCAGCCGCCGTTCTCGAAGTGCGCCAGGTACTCGTCCTTGAAGTGCGCGATCGAGCTGGCGATCGGTGCGGTCGCACCGTCGGCCAGCGCGCAGAACGACCGGCCGGTGATGTTCTCGCACAGGTCGAGCAGCTCGGCCAGGTCCGCCTCGGACCCCTGGCCCTTCTCCAGCCGCTCGAGGATCTGCACCAGCCACCAGGTGCCCTCGCGGCACGGCGTGCACTTGCCGCAGGACTCGTGCTTGTAGAACTCGGTCCAGCGCAGCACGGCGCGCACCACGCACACCGAGTCGTCGAAGATCTGCAGCGCCTTGGTGCCGAGCATCGAACCGACCGAGCCGACGCCCTCGTAGTCCAGCGGGACGTCGAGGTGCTCCGACGTCAGCAGCGGCGTCGACGAACCGCCCGGCGTCCAGAACTTCAGCTGGTGGCCCTCACGGACGCCGCCGGCCAGGTCGAGCAGCTCGCGCAGCGTGATGCCCAGCGGCGCCTCGTACTGCCCCGGGCGGGTGACGTGCCCGGACAGCGAGTACAGCGTCATGCCCTTGGACTTCTCGGTGCCCATCGAGGAGAACCAGTCCGCGCCGTTCTTGAGGATGACGGGAACGGATGCGATCGACTCGACGTTGTTGATGACAGTGGGGCAGCCGTACAAGCCCGCGACCGCGGGGAACGGAGGACGCAGACGGGGTTGACCGCGACGACCTTCGAGCGAGTCCAGCAGCGCCGTCTCCTCGCCGCAGATGTAGGCGCCGGCGCCGGCGTGCACGACCACGTCGAGGTCGTAGCCGCTGCCGAGGATGTTCTGGCCGATGTAGCCGGCGTCCTTGGCCTCCTGGACCGCCTGCTGCAGCCGGCGGATCACGTGCAGGACCTCACCGCGGACGTAGATGAACGCCACCGACGCGCGGATCGCGTAGGAGGCGATGACGACGCCCTCGACGAGCGTGTGCGGCGAGGCCATCATCAGCGGGATGTCCTTGCAGGTGCCCGGCTCGGACTCGTCGGCGTTGACGACCAGGTACTTCGGCTTCGGGTTGTCCTGCGGGATGAACGACCACTTCATCCCGGTCGGGAAGCCCGCGCCGCCGCGGCCGCGCAGACCGGAGTCCTTGACGGCGGCGACGACGTCGGCCGGTTCCATCCGCAACGCCGTGCGCAGCGCGTCGTACCCGCCGGTTCGCTGGTACGACGAGAGCTGCCAGGCGTTGATCTGGTCCCAGTTGTCGGACAGTACGGGGGTCAGCATCGTCAGTCCTCCTTCCGGGAGTCGTCACCGTCGACTGCCTGCGATTCCTTGCCCGGCTGGTCGGACGGCCGCGGACCGGCCGCCGCCTCCGGCGACACCGTGGTCTCGGCCGCACGGCCGGAGCCGCCGCCGTTGCCGCCCGGCGCCGACCAGTTGCGCTCGCGGGCCAGGCGGAGGCCGGCCAGCGAGGCCTTGCCGCCGGTCGGGCCCTCGTCGGCGCGGCCGTCCGGGAACCCGGCCAGCACCCGCTCCGCCTCGCGCCAGGTGCAGACCGTCGCACCGCGGGGCGACTTCACCTCGTTGCCCTCGCGCAGATCGTCGACCAGCTGGGTCGCGGACTCCGGCGTCATGTCGTCGAAGAACTCCCAGTTGACCATCATCACCGGCGCGTAGTCGCAGGCGGCGTTGCACTCGAGGTGCTCGAGGGTGATCTTGCCGTCCTCGGTGGTCTCGTCGTTGCCGACGTCCAGGTGCTGCTTGAGGCGGTCGAAGATCAGGTCGCCGCCCATCACCGCGCACAGCGTGTTGGTGCAGACGCCGACGTGGTAGTCGCCGACCGGGCGGCGCTTGTACATCGTGTAGAAGGTGGCCACCGCCGACACCTCGGCGCCGGTCAGCCCGAGCACGTCGGCGCAGGCCTCGATGCCCTCCGGGGTGACCCGGCCCTCGACCGACTGCACCAGGTGCAGCATCGGCAGCAGCGCGGACCGGGCGACCGGGTACCGGGCCGCGATCTCGCGCATCTCGGCGAGCGTGGCGTCGGTGATCTTCGAGTCGCCGGTGCTGTACGGCACCGTCTTGTCGGTAGCAGTCGTGTGGTTCTCGGCCATTTAGCGGTCCACTCCACCCATCACCGGGTCAAGGCTGGCGACGGCGACGATCACGTCGGCGACCTGGCCGCCCTCGCACATGATCGGCATCGCCTGCAGGTTTGCGAAGGACGGGTCACGGAAGTGCACCCGGAACGGCTTCGTGCCGCCGTCGGAGACGACGTGCGCGCCCATCTCGCCGCGCGGCGACTCGATCGGCACGTAGGCCTGGCCGGCCGGCACCCGGAAGCCCTCGGTGACCAGCTTGAAGTGATGGATCAGCGCTTCCATCGACTCGCCCATGATGTGCTTGATGTGGTCGAGCGAGTTGCCCATCCCGTCGGCGCCGACGGCCAGCTGGCTCGGCCAGGCGATCTTCTTGTCGGCGACCATCACCGGCTGACCGTCCATCTTCTCCAGCCGGTCGGCGCACTGCTCGACGATCTTCAGCGACTCGTGCATCTCCTGCAGCCGCACCCGGAACCGCCCGTAGGAGTCCGAGGAGTCCCAGGTCGGTACGTCGAAGTCGTACGTCTCGTAGCCGCAGTAGGGCTGGCTCTTGCGCAGGTCCAGCGCGTAGCCGGTGGAGCGCACCGTCGGGCCGGAGATGCCGAGCGCCATGCAGCCGGCCAGGTCCAGGTAGCCGACATTCTGCAGCCGGGCCTTGAAGATCGGGTTCGCGTTGCAGAGCTCGGCGTACTCCTTGAGGTGCCGGTTCATCCACGTGATGTACTCGCGGATCTTGTCCAGCGCCCCCGGCGGCAGGTCCTGCGCGACACCGCCCGGCCGGATGAACGCGTGGTTCATTCGCAGGCCGGTGATCAGCTCGAACAGGTCCAGGGTCTTCTCGCGCTCGCGGAAGCCGATCGTCATCACGGTCAGCGCGCCGATCTCCATGCCGCCGGTGGCGATGCAGACCAGGTGGCTGCTGATCCGGTTGAGCTCCATCAGGAGCACCCGCATCACGTTGGCCTTCTCCGGGATCTGGTCCTCGATCCCGAGCAGCCGCTCGACCGCCAGGCAGTACGCCGCCTCGTTGTAGAACGGCGACAGGTAGTCCATCCGGGTGCAGAACGTGACGCCCTGCGTCCAGGAGCGGAACTCCATGTTCTTCTCGATGCCGGTGTGCAGGTAGCCGATGCCGCAGCGGGCCTCGGTCACGTTCTCACCGTCGAGCTCGAGGATCAGCCGGAGCACGCCGTGCGTGGACGGGTGCTGCGGGCCCATGTTGACGACGACGCGCTCTTCCGGCTCCTCGCCGAGACCGGAGACGACCGAGTCCCAGTCCTGGCCGGTGACGGTGAAGACCTTGCCCTCGGTGGTGTCCCGGGTGGTCGCGTACGGGTCTGTAGTGGTCATCAGTTGTACGACCTCCGCGTGTCGGGCGGTGGGATGACAGCGCCCTTGTACTCGACGTCGATACCGCCGAGCGGGTAGTCCTTGCGCTGCGGGTGGCCCGGCCAGTCGTCCGGCATCTGGATCCGGGTCAGGGCCGGGTGCCCGTCGAAGACGATGCCGAAGAAGTCCCAGGTCTCCCGCTCGTGCCAGTCGTTGGCCGGGTAGACCGCGACGATCGACGGGATGTGCGGGTCGCTGTCGGGCGCCGCCACCTCCAGCCGGATCCGGCGGTTGTGGGTGATCGACATGAAGTGGTAGACCGCGTGCAGCTCCCGGCCGGTCTCGTGCGGGTAGTGCACGCCGCTGACACCGGAGCAGAACTCGAACCGCAGCGCCTCGTCGTCGCGCAGGTGCTGACACACCTCGACCAGGTTCTCGCGCTTGACGTGCAGCGTCAGCTCGCCGCGGTCGACGACGACCTTCTCGATCGCGCCGTCGGCGGCCAGGTCCTCGAGGCGGTCCACCGCCCCGTCGAACCAGGAGCCGTACGGCCGCGGGGTGCTGCCCGGCAGCGCGACCTGGCGGCGCAGGCCGCCGAAGCCGGAGGTGTCGCCGGTGCCGCGGACGCCGAACATGCCCTCGCGCTGGTCGATCACCTCGGCGCCCGGGGTCTGAGCGTCCCCGGCCGCGGACGTCGCCGGAAGGTTCTCGGGTTGCGTGTCGCTCACCGGAGCAGACCCTTCATCTCGATCGTCGGGGCGGCGGTCAGGGCCGCGGCCTCCTGCTCGGTCTGCAGCGCCTTCTTGTGCGCGCCGAGCTTCATGTTCTGGATCTGGTCGTGGATCTTCAGGAACGCGTCCAGCAGCATCTCCGGCCGCGGCGGGCAGCCGGGCAGGTACATGTCGACCGGTACGACGTGGTCCACGCCCTGGACGATCGCGTAGTTGTTGAACATGCCGCCCGACGACGCGCAGACGCCCATCGCCAGCACCCACTTCGGGCCGGGCATCTGGTCGTAGATCTGGCGCAGCACCGGAGCCATCTTCTGGCTCACCCGGCCGGCCACGATCATCAGGTCGGCCTGCCGAGGCGAGGCCCGGAAGACCTCCATGCCGAACCGCGCGGCGTCGTACCGCGGGGCGCCGGTGGTCATCATCTCGATGGCGCAGCAGGCCAGCCCGAAGGTTGCCGGCCACAACGAGGCCTTGCGCATGTAGCCGAGCAGTCCTTCGACGGTGCTCAGCAGCACGCCGGCCGGAAGCTGTTCCTCAAGACCCATGTCAGTCCCACTCCAGTCCGCCGCGGCGCCACACGTAGGTGTACGCGATGAAGACGGTGACGATGAAGATGACCATCTCGACCAGCCCGAACAGCGCCATCTGGTCGAAAGCGACCGCCCACGGGTAGAGGAAGATGATCTCGATGTCGAACACGATGAACAGCATCGCGGTGATGTAGTACTTCACCGGGAAGCGGCCGCCGCCGACCGGCTGCGGGGTCGGCTCGATGCCGCACTCGTACGAGTCCAGCCGGGCCCGGTTGTAGCGCTTCGGGCCGACCAGCGCGCTGACGGCGATACTGCCCGCGACGAAGAGCGCCGCGAGCACACCTAGAGCGAGAATCGGTGTGTAGGGGTGCATCGCTGCGTGCTCCCTCCTTCAGCCGGTTGGTTCTGTCTATCGGGTCAGCCCTGTACCAGGACTGTGTTATCAGTTGCGCTGTGGCTCAGCTCACTCGCCCCGCCGTTTTCAGGCCGCGGGAGCGAGCTTCGTGAGGCCGTTGATGATCTTGTCCATCACGTCGCCGTCGCGCGGGTCGGTGAGGTTGGCCAGCAACTTCAGGGTGAACTTCATCAGGGTGGTGCGCGGCAGACCGTACTTGGTGCACAGCCGCATCACCTCCGGATTTCCGATCAGCTTCACGAAGATCCGGCCGAGCGTGTAGTAACCGCCGTACTCCTGCTTGAGCGCCTTCGGGTACGCCGACAGCGCGCGCTCGCGCTGGTTCGGCTGCCGGCGCAGGGCCTGGGCGGCGACCTCGGCGGCGAACGCCCCGGACTCCATCGCGTACGGGATGCCCTCGCCGTTGAACGGGTTGACCATGCCGCCGGCGTCGCCGAGCAGCATCAGGCCGCGGGTGTAGTGCGGCTGCCGGTTGAAGCCCATCGGCAGCGCGGCCCCGCGGATCGGGAGGGTCTGGAACTCGTCGGTGAACTGCCACTCCGGCGGCGTGTTCCGCAGCCACGCCTTCAGCAGGTCGGCGTAGTCGACCTTGCCGAACGCGTCGGAGGTGTTCAGGATGCCGAGCCCGACGTTGACCGTGCCGTCGCCCATCCCGAAGATCCAGCCGTACCCCGGCAGGAGCACCTGCTGGCCCGGCTGCTTGGGGTCGTCGGCCCACAGCTCGAGCCAGGACTCCAGGTAGTCGTCGTTGGTCCGCGGGCTGGTGAAGTACGTCCGGACGGCGACGCCCATCGGGCGGTCGTCGCGCTTGTGCAGGCCCATCGCGATGCTCAGCCGGGACGAGTTGCCGTCGGCCGCCATCACCAGCGGCGCCCGGAACTCGAGGTCGTCGCCGGCCCGCCGGCCGTTGTCGTCGACCGGCTTCGCGGTGACGCCGACGATGTGGCCGCGGTCGTCCAGGATCGGCCCGCTGACGTTGGTCCGCTCGCGCAGCCGCGCCCCGGCCTTGACGGCCTGCCGGGCGAGCATGTCGTCGAAGTCCATCCGGTTGCGGGTCAGGCCGTAGTTCGGGTGGCTGGCCAGATCCGGCCAGTCGAGCTGCAGCACGTGCCCGGCGCCCTGGATCCGCAGACCGTAGTTCCGGATCCAGCCGGCCGCTTCGGAGATGTCGATGCCCATGTTGATGAGCTGCTTGGTGCCGCGCGGAGTGAGGCCGTCGCCGCAGACCTTCTCGCGCGGGAACGCGGTCTTCTCCAGCAGCAGGACGTCCAGTCCGGCGTTCGCCAGGTGGTACGCCGCCGCCGATCCGGCGGGTCCGGCGCCGACGACGATCACATCGGCGGTCTCCGCCTGCTGCCCGCTCGGCACGCTCTGGCTCATCTCTTCCCGGCCTGGATGTTGGGGGGCGTTGTGCGCTCGTGAAGGCATTCACGAACCCTGTTCACTCGACAGTCTAGGACTGCCTGACGCGGACACGAAACTCGCCCCAACGCCCTTGCGGACAAGCGATTTTCGCTTAAGTTCCGTTGCGTAATTAACTGGCCGGATTCTGCCGCGGCTTCACCCCGCGGTGGATCGCCACCAGGCCGCCGGTCAGGTTCCGCCACTGCACCCGGGTCCAGCCGGCGTCCTCGATCGCGCGGGCCAGCGGCTCCTGCGGCAGCCACGCCCGGGTCGACTCCGCGAGGTACTCGTACGCCTCGGGATTGGTCGACACCACCTTCGCGACCGCCGGCACCGCCCGCATCATGTACTCCAGGTACACCACCCGGAACGGCTTCCAGGTCGGGTGCGACTGCTCGAGGACGACGAGCCGCCCGCCCGGCCGGGTGACCCGCAGCATCTCCCGCAGGGCGGCCGCCACGTCGTTCACGTTCCGCAGCGCCCAGGAGATCGTCACCACGTCGAACGTGTCGTCGGCGAACGGCAGCCGGAGCGCGTCACCCGCGACCAGGTCCAGCTCGGGGTGCCGGCGCTTGCCGACCCGGAGCATGCCGACCGAGAAGTCGCAGGACACCACCTCGGCGCCGGCCTCGCGCAGGTTGATGCTCGACGCGCCGGTCCCGGCCGCCAGGTCGAGGATCTTCAGCCCCTTCCGCGGCGCGATCTCGGCCAGCGTCGCGGGCCGCCAGTACAGCTTCTCCAGCCCCATGGTGGCGACCGCGTTGGTCCGGTCGTACCCCTCGGCCACGTTGTCGAACATGGCCGCCACGGCCTGCGGGTCCTTGCTGAGATCTGCGCGCGTCACGCTGTCTAGTTCATCACGCGGGGTGAGGCCGGGCCGACAGGAGGCATACGCTTGCATCTCGTGAGTGCATCTCCAGGTAGCCGTGCGGCCCTCGCGACCCGAGGCCCCGCACCGCAGTTGGTGGTTCGCAGTCAGCCGGTGGACGGGGTGTCGGCGCACCTGCTCGACCATCTGCCGGCCGAGGGCGGACTCGCGTGGGTACGGCGGGGCGACGGCCACGTCGGCTGGGGCGTCGCCGCTAGGCTGGACGTTGCCGGTGGCAATCGCTTCCAGCAGGCCGTGACCTGGTGGCGGGAGCTGACCGGCGCCGCGGTGGTCCGCGACGAGATCGGCGTACCGGGCTCCGGGCTGGTCTGCTTCGGGTCCTTCGGGTTCACCGACTCCGACCCGAGTGAGCTGGTGGTGCCCGAGGTGATCGTCGGCCGGCGCGGCGACACCACCTGGGTGACCACGATCTCGCCGGCCAGTTCGCTGGCGGCCCCGCCGGACCTGGTCCGTCACGAGCCGTCCCCGGTGTTCGGCGTGACGTTCGCCGACGGCGCCCGGACCGGTACGGACTGGTCGAGCATCGTCGCCGACGCGGTCCGCCGGATCACCGCCGGAGAGCTCGACAAGGTGGTGCTGGCCCGCGACCTGATCGCGATCGCCGAGCAGCCGATCGACCAGCGCTGGCCGCTGCACCGGCTCGCCACGGCGTACCCGAACTGCTGGACGTTCTCCGTCGACGGCCTGATCGGCGCCACGCCCGAACTGCTGGTCCGCCGGGAGAAGGGCCTGATCACGTCCCGCGTGCTGGCCGGGACCATCCGGCGCACCGGTGACGACGCACACGACCTGGCGCTGGCCGCGTCGCTGGCCCGGTCCTCGAAGGACCTCGAGGAGCACGAGTTCGCGGTCCGGTCGGTGGCCGAGGCGCTCGAGCCGCACTGTACGTCGATGAACGTGCCGGAGACCCCGTTCGTGCTGCACCTGCCGAACGTGATGCACCTGGCCACCGACGTCGCCGGCGTCGCGAACAACGGCGCCTCCGCCCTCGGCCTCGCCGCCGCGCTGCACCCGTCCGCGGCCGTCTGCGGTACGCCGACGCCGGTCGCGCGGGACCTGATCGGCGAGATCGAGGGCATGCAGCGCGGCCGGTTCAGCGGACCGGTCGGCTGGATGGACGCCGCCGGCGACGGCGAGTGGTGCATCGCGCTGCGCTGCGGCCAGGCCGACTCCGACGACCCGCGCCGGATGCGCCTGTTCGCCGGCGCCGGCATCGTCGCGGGGTCCGACCCGGACGCCGAACTGGCCGAGACGAACGCCAAGCTGGTTCCGATGAGAGACGCGTTGGGAGACTGAGGGTGAAGCTGACGAAGTTCGCACATGCCTGTGTCCGGCTGGAGAAGGACGGCAAGGTGCTGCTGATCGATCCCGGAACGTTCAGCGAGGACGCCGCGTTCGAGACCGCGGACGCCGTGCTGATCACACATGAGCACCCGGACCACGTCGACGTCGAGCGGCTGCGTGGGCTGCAGGCGCCGATCTTCACCACCGCCGGTGTCGCGGGCCAACTGGGCGACGAGCGGGTCACGGTGGTGTCGGACGGTCAGTCCTTCGACGCGGCCGGGTTCGCGGTCCGTGCCTACGGCAAGGACCACGCGGTGATCCTGCCGGAGCTCGGCGTACCGTGCGAGAACATCGGGTACCTGGTCGACGACGCGGTCTACCACCCCGGTGACTCGTTCACCCGGCCGGACCGCGAGGTGCACACCAACCTGGTGCCGATCTCCGGCCCGTGGTTCGCACTGCCGGCGGCGGTCGAGTACGCACGCTCGGTCAAGGCGGAGCAGACCGTCGGCATTCACAACGCCCTGCTCAGCGACATCGGCCTCGGCATGATGAAGCGCTGGATCGGCGAAGCCGGCGGCCGCCCGTACCACGGCCTGGCCCCCGGCCAGTCCCTCGAGCTCAGCTGAGCTCGGCCTCGACGAAGTCGGCCACCGGGCGGTAGCCCGCCTGGTGGTAGATCTTGTTCGACGTCGGGTTGGCGAGGTCGGTGAACAGGCACGCCTGGTTGCCGTCGGCAAGGATCAGCGCCGTCACGTGGCTGGTCAGCGCGCCGGCGTACCCGTGCCGGCGCCGGTCCGGAGGCGTGTAGACCGGGCCGACCCGGCTGACGCCGAACACCGGCCGGTGGAAACCGACCATGCTGACCGGCTCGCCGTCGACCTCCCAGATCCACAGGGTCCGGTGCTCGAGGTGTCCTTCGGCCCATTCGCGGTAACCGATGCGCAACTCCTCGGCGAACCCGTCCTTGCCCCACCCGGCGACCAGGTCGACCTCGTCCGCGGTCATCAGCCGCGGGCCACCGGCGTCGGCCGCGGTCGGGGTGAGCTCCATCAGCTTGTGCAGCCGGGTGCCGCGCACGACGTCCATCCGGCCGCCGCGATGCTCGCGCCACCGCTCGCCGAACGCGGTCACGACGGGTCGATCTCCCGCGACGCCGGGGACCTCCTGCGGCAGTACGCCGGCGAACGCGTCGGCGACGGGTACGGCGAGGTCCTCGCGCAGCGCACCCAGGTACACGTAACGTCCTGGGGTCCGCATCGCGACACCGACCACGTCCGGGTCGTGCACCGAGACGTAGAACGCCGGCTCGGCGTCGCGCATCCGGCCCGTCACCCGCTCGTGGACGACGGTCATGACCAGGTTGTGCAGCACCGGATCCTGTTGCAGGAAAGGGAATGCGGTCTGCTCGAAGGCACGCGGATCACTCGTCACCCGGACGTCCATGTCCTGGAGCGTACGCCTGCGGCGCCCGACCGGTCCTGCGGATTTACACTGCGGGCATGTCCACCACGCGGTTGTTGCTGCTCGGCGTCGTGCGGATCTTCCAGCCGGCGTACGGGTACCAGCTGCGGCGCGAGCTGATGACGTGGCAGGTGGAGAACTGGGCGAACATCAACCCCGGCTCGATCTACACCGGCCTGCGGACCCTGGCCAAACATGGGTACCTGCAGGAGCTGGAGCAGGACGGCGCGCACCGGCCCGGGCGTACGTCGTACAAGCTGACCGCGGACGGCGAGACGGAGTACTTCTCGCTGTTGCGCGGCATGCTGTGGACCGTGGACGGGTTCCATCCCGACAAGATGCAGGCCACGATCAGCTTCCTGTGGTCGCTGCGCCGCGACGAGGTGATCGCGGCACTCGAGGCGCGGATCGCCCAGATCGAGTCCTGGCTCAAGTCGGAGCCGTTCGCCGAGCGCCAGATCCAGGAAGACCCCGCGACGCCGAACCACGTGGTCGAGATGTTCCGGATCACCAAGGCCCGCGACGAGGGCGAACTGCGCTGGACCCGCGAGTTCCTCGACCGGATCCGCGGTGGCGCCTACGCCTTCGCCGGCGAGCCCGCCGACTGGGAGCCGTACCCGGGCATGGTGACCCACTGGGGCAAGATCCCGGACGCCCCCGATCGCGATAATCAAGATTGACTAGTCAAAGTTGATTAGTCACACTGGCCCGCATGATGATCGAAGCGCGCGGGCTGGTGCGGACGTTCAAGACGAAGAGAGGCCCTGTACAGGCGGTGCAGGGGGTTGATCTCGAGGTGGCCGACGGGGAGATCGTCGGGTTCCTGGGGCCGAACGGGGCCGGCAAGACCACGACGATGCGGATGCTGGCGACCCTGATCACGCCGACGGCGGGGACCGCGACGGTGGCCGGTTGCGACCTGGCGAAGGACCCGGTCGGCGTCCGGCGCAGGATCGGGTACGTGCCGCAGAGCGGGTCCACGCTGCCCGAGGCGATCGCCGGCGACGAGGTCGTCGACCACGCCCGGCTGTACGGCGTACCGAAGGCGAAGGCGGCCGCGGACGGGCAGCGGCTGTTCGAGGAGCTCGACCTGCCCGGCCTCTGGCGCCGGCAGTGCAAGACGCTGTCCGGCGGTCAGCGCCGGCGCCTGGACATCGTGATGGGCCTGATCCACGACCCGAAGCTGATCTTCCTCGACGAGCCGACCACCGGCCTCGACCCGCAGGCGCGGGCCAACCTGTGGGAACACATCCGCGGCCTCCGCGACCGGGGCGCGACGATCTTCCTGACCACCCACTACCTGGACGAGGCGGACGCGCTCTGCGACCGGATCCTGGTCATCGACCACGGCCGGATCGTCGCTTCCGGAACGCCGGAAAACCTCAAGGAACAGGTGTCCGGGGACGCCGTCCGGCTGCGCCTCGCGGACGGTGCACAGGCGCCCGCGGTGATGAAGATCGTCCGCGAGCTCGACGGCGCCGGCGAGGTCGAGACGTCGGACGACGTGGTCGGTTTCCGGATCCCGCGCGGCGGTTCGGTGCTGCCCGGACTGCTGCGCTCGATCGATGCCCAGGGCATCGAGTTGCACGGTGTCGAGGTGCACCGGCCGACCCTCGACGACGTGTTCCTGACCATGACCGGCCGTTCCCTCCGCGACGAGGACACGGCCCCCGAGGCTGTCGAGGAGACCGCGGCATGACCGTCCTGCGTGAGACCTGGATCGTCTTCCACCGCGCGATGCGGCTGTCGCTGCGGAACCCGATGTGGTCGATCCTGATGCTCAGCCAGCCGTTGATGTACCTGTTCCTGTTCGGCCCGCTGCTGAAGCCGATCACCGCCCAGATCAGCCAGGGCGCGACCACGAACGCCTACCAGGTGTTCATTCCCGGCCTGATCGTGCAGCTCGGCATGTTCGGCGCGATGTTCGTCGGCTTCGGCCTGATCGCGGAGTACCGGGCCGGTGTCATCGAGGCCGACCGCGTCACCCCGGCCTCCCGGATCGCGCTGATGGCAGGACGAGTACTGCGTGACGTCGTCGTCCTCGTGGTGCAGTCGATCCTCCTGCTGCTCGCCGCGCTCCCCCTCGGTCTGCGGGCCCCGTGGGGCGGCGTACTGCTGTCGCTGGTGATCGTCGCGCTGCTCGGCGCCACCTTCGCCTCGCTGTCGTACTCGGTCGCGCTCATCACCAAGAGCGAGGACGCACTGGCGCCGCTGCTCAACGGCATCGCCATGCCGCTGCTGCTGCTGTCCGGCATCCTGCTGCCGATGCAGATCGGCCCGGCCTGGCTGCAGCACCTGTCCGACATCAGCCCGCTGAAGCACGTGGTGAACGGCGTCCGCGCCCTGTTCCGCGGCGACATCGGCAGCTCGCCCTCGCTCTGGGGCCTGTTCTGGGTGGTCCTGCTGACAGTCATCGGACTCGCTGTCGGCGCAAGAACGTTCCGCAAGGAATCTGCTTGATGTTCATTGGTGTGTTGCATGGGCGGGCTACGGTCCGCTCATGCGCTCGCCGGTGGTCCGTGGGGTCGTCGGCTCAGTCGTAGTCGCGATGGCGAGCCTGGTGACGTCGGTGGTGCCGGCGTCGTCGTGGGTCGCTGCGGTTCCGCTTCGCCACTCGTTGCCCGGTCGGATGGTCGGGTTGACGTTCATGGTCGCCGGGCTCGGGCTGATGGCCTGGGCCTGGCTGACCGTCGGCCGGCAGGTCATGGCCGGTGCACGTCTCCCGCTGCTCCGTATGGCGGCGTGCTGGAGCGCACCGCTCCTCCTGACCCCGCCGCTGTTCAGTCGGGACGCCTGGAGCTACGCGGCCCAGGGCGCCCTGGTCGCCGAGGGCTACAACCCGTACGACGTAGGCCCCGGCGTACTGTCCGGCCACATCGTCGAGGCCGTCGACCCGATGTGGATGCAGACACCGGCGCCGTACGGTCCCCTGCCGCTCGCGTACGGCGGTCTGCTCGCCCACCTCACCATGGACCCGTACGTGCTGATGCTGGGGCACCGCGTCCTCGCCGTACTGGGCATAGTCCTCATCGCCTGGGCCGTGCCGCGGCTGGCGATCGCATGCCGCGTCGACCCGGCTGTCGCCACCTGGCTGGTCGTTCTGAACCCGATGCTGATCACCCACGGCATCGGTGCGGCGCACAACGACGTACTGATGCTCGGGCTGGCCTGCAGCGCCTTCGCGCTCGCACTGACCGGCCGCTGGGGCACGGCGGCCGTCATCGCCGGTGCAGCGGCCGCCGTGAAGCTTCCAGGCGGGCTGGTGGCGGTCGCCATTGCCGCAGTGATGAGCCCGCTCGCCGGGCGGCTGCACCGGTTCGCCAGCCTGGTCGTTGCGGGCGCGGTGTCTGTACTGACGCTCGTCACCATCGGCGCGCTGACCGGTGTGGGCTCCGGCTGGCTCGGGGCGCTCGACGTACCCGGACTGGTCCGTTCACCGTTCTCCATCGCCAACCTGATCGGCATGGCCGCGTCCGGCATCCTCGGCTGGCTCGGTGAGGACACTGCGGCCGCACAGGCTCTCCAGATCGTCCGTCTGGTCGGTATGGTCGCCGCGCTCGGCCTGATCGCGTGGCTGAGTCTCCGGTCGTCCATCCACTACGCGGCGAGGGCTGTGGGCGTCGCCCTGCTCGCGGTCGTCGTCCTCGGGCCGAGCGCGCACGACTGGTACTTCCTGTGGTGTCTGCCGTTCCTGGCCGTGGCCCGGCCCGGTCGCCGGCTGACCACGATCATCACCGCGGTCAGCCTGATCTTCACCATCGCTGCCCCGCTCAACTCGTCACTGCGCGGCGCGACGATCCCGATCCTCACGACGACGGCGCTGGTCATCGCGATGGCCGTACCGCTGCTCAGCCACCTCAGGACCTTGCAGCCCGCGCGAAAGGTGCCGGTTACAGCTGCCTGAGCGCCGCGACCAGCGCCGCGCCGATCGGACGGTGACCGTCCCGGGAGATCCGCACCTCGACGACGTCCAGGCCGGCGACCGTGAGCGCCAGCGCGGCCTGCAGCTCGTCGACGGTCTCCACCAGCGTGTACGGCGTACCGCTGGCCGCGCACAGAGCGCCGAGGTCGACGTTGTGCGGTGTGCCGAAGACCCGTTCGAAGTGCGTCGCGTGGTCCGGGTCGCCTTGTTCCAGCGTGGAGAAGATCCCGCCGCCGTTGTCGTTCACGACCACGATCCGCAGGTCGGGCCGGGCCTCGTCCGGCCCGATGACGAGCCCGGTGCTGTCGTGCAGGAAGGCGAGATCGCCGATCAGCGCGTACGTCGGGCCCGCGTTCGCGAGCGCGGCGCCGACGGCGGTCGAGATCGTGCCGTCGATCCCGGCCAGGCCGCGGTTCGCGATCGTGCGGATCGGGACGACCGGTGCGAGGTCGAGGTCGCGGACCGGGTTCGACGAGGCGACCACGAGCATCCCGTCGGCACCGACCGCCGCACCGACGAGCGCCGCGACGCGCGGTCCGCTGAGGCGGTCCGCGAGCACCTTGTCGATCTCCGGACGGGCCGCCTGGTCGGCGTCCTGCCACCTCTGCAGCCAGCCGGTCGTGTCGGGTCCGGTGACGGTCAGCCCGGAGACCACGGAGGCCGCGCGGCGGGCCGGGTCCGGCCACAGGCCCGTCGGCGCGACCACGATCAGCTCGACATCGGGCCGCGCCAGCAATTTCGCGACCGGCCGCGACAGGGTCGGGTGCCCGAAGACCAGCACCCGCTCGATCTCGCTGGCGAGAGGGCTTGCCTGCAGCAACAGCCGGTACGCACTGACCACCGCCGGGCCCGTCCGCGCCCGGCTGGACGGCTCCGCGAACAACGGCCACCGCCCCGCCTCAGCAGCCAGCCGCGCCGCTTGCGAGGCCCCGTCACCAGCAACGACCACGGTCCTCGGCCCTGGAGACACAGCAGCGGGTTGAGCACTCGCAGCGTGCACAGCAGTCCACGGTCCCGTGCTGCGTCCGTGCAACGGCTCCGGCCACTCAGGTCCGTCAGTAGGCACCAGCGGCTCACTGAGCGGGCAGTTGAGCTGCACCGGCCCAGGGTCCGCGGAACGCGCACCTGTCGCGTTGGCCACGGCACGCGCGACCTGCGACCGCCAGTACGCCACCTGGCCGGCCTCACGCACCGGCGTACCCATCTCGTGGAACAGGCGGACCGCAGAGCCGAACACCTTGATCTGATCGGTGGTCTGGTTCGCGCCACTGCCTCTCAGCGCAGGAGGCCGGTCCGCGCTCAGCACGATCAGCGGGAGACCGCTGTGCGACGCCTCGAGTACGGCGGGGTGCAGGTTCGCCACCGCAGTACCCGAGGTGGTGACGACCGGCACCGGCAGACCGCTACCGCGCATCAGGCCGATCGCCAGGAAGCCCGCCGTACGCTCGTCGATCCGCACGTGCAGCCTGAGCCGGCCGTCCCGGTCGGCGGCCGCGAACGCCAGCGCCAGCGGGGCGCTACGCGAGCCGGGGCACACCACGGCCTCGCGTACGCCGCAGCGGATCAGCTCGTCGACCACCACCGTCGCAAAGGCCGTGGAGGGGTTCATCCGGAACTCCTTACTCGGGACAGGCGTTCTTCCCACACCTTGGTCCGGTCCGCGTCGGCCCGCGCTTGCTGAAGCAGCTCGGGATCCGGTGCGACGCGTCTGACCGGCAGGAAACCGTCCTTGGCCAGTAATGGCTCGGTGGTGACCTCTCGCGTAAACATCGACACCGTGGCCAGGCCGCAGGCGTACGGCAGCTCCGGCAGTGCGGCGGCGAGCGCAACGCCGGCTGCGATACCCACGGAGGTTTCCAGTGCTGACGAGACCACAACGGGCAGTCCGATCCGCTCCGCGATGTCCAGGCACGCACGGACTCCGCCGATCGGCTGCACCTTCAGTACGGCGATGTCCGCCGCGTCGAGCTTCTTGACCCGGAGTGGGTCCTCAGCGCGCCGGATAGACTCGTCAGCCGCGACAGGCACGTCCGTCCGGCGCCTGACCTCGGCCAGCTCTTCCACGGATGCGGTCGGCTGCTCGACGTACTCCAGGTCGAATCGCTGCAGCTGCTTGAGGTTCTGGACGGCCTGGTCCACCGACCACAGCCCGTTGGCGTCGATGCGTACCTGTCCGCTGCCGATGGCGTCCCGTACTGCTTCCACGCGCTCCAAGTCGTCAGCGAGCGTCTGACCCGGCTCAGCCACCTTCACCTTCGCCGTACTGCAGCCGGATGCTCTGACGATCTCGGCTGCCTTCTCAGGGCCAACTGCGGGCACGGTGCAGTTGACGGGCACACGGTCGCGTACTGGTGCCGGCCAGCCGACCTCAGCCGCCTCGCGAGCGGCCCGCAGCCAGGACACGCAGGTGGCATCGTCGTAGTCCAAGAACGGGCTCCACTCCGCCCAGCCCGCAGGGCCTTCGTACAACATCCCCTCGCGCACTGTGATCCCGCGGAACTTGTTCTTGAGGCCGATCGAGTACGTGATCACCGCACGCCCTCCAGGAGCCGCTGCCGATCCACCTTGCCCGAGGCAAGCATCGGCAACGCCTGGAGCTGTACGACCTCCTGCGGCGCCCAGGTCCGCGGCAGGGTCTGGCTGACCCAGTTCCGAGCCTCGTCGCGCGTCGGCTCGCCGACGACGAACGCCACGACGCGCGTCCCCCACTCAGCATCCGGAACGCCCAGTACTACGGCGTCCTTCACCCGCGGATGCTCGAGCAGACGGGCCTGCACCGTCGTCAGCGTGACGTTCACCCCACCGGAAACGACCACGTCGTCGACGCGGCCGATCACCCGCAGCCGACCGTCCACCAGCTCACCGCGATCCTGCGTCCGGAACCACCCGTCGCGCAGCACCTCCGCGGTCAGCTCCGGCCGCAGCCGGTAGCCGGAGAACAGCGTGCTTCCCTTGATGAGAATGCGTTGATCGGCGCCGAGGTCGATCGCGGTGCCGTCCAGCGGCACCCCGGCGTACACGCAGCCGCTGCCGGTCTCGGTCATCCCGTACGCCGGGATCGCCTTCACGCCGGCCTCCGCGGTGCGTTGTTTGAGCGGCTCCGGCGTCGACGCCCCGCCGATGATGATCGCGTCGAACGAGCGCAGCGCTTGGACGTCGGTCTCGAGGTACCGGGCCAGCTGCGTCGGCACCATCGCCGTGTAGCGCCGTACGCCGGTCAGCTGCCGGGCGGCTTCGGTGAAGCTGTCGCCGAGCAGCACGGGCGTCGTACCGGCGACCAGCGAGCGCGTGAGGATCTGCAGCCCGCCTACGAAGTACGGCTTCATCGGCAGCAACCACTGCCCCGGGCCGCCGAGCCTGTCGTGCGTGGCAACCGCCGACGCGACCAGCGCCTCCCGCGAGAGCAGCACGCCCTTCGGCTCGCCGGACGATCCGGAGGTGGTCAGCACGACCGCACAGCCGTCCTCGACCGGCTCGTCCGGCCTGGCCGCCTGCTGCACCCGCGCGGCCCCGACCGCGTCCCCCGGCACCGGCGCGAATGGCGCTCCGCTCCCGTCCAACACACCGGCGAGCGCCGCCAACACCCCGTCCGGCGTCCCCGGAACCAGCCGCAACCTAGACATGTCCCTCCGAGCGTACGGCCCACCCACCCAGCCGGTCGCACCGGACCGGCCGACCGGCGGCCGACCACCGAGTCGTGGATTCCGGCTGTGCCGGCCGGCCATTTCCCACGACTCGGCGAACAGGGCCGGAGCCATTCGCCACGAGTCGGCGCGCCGGGGCGCTTCGGGCGGTCGGCCGTGCGGCTGACAGAATCGACGGTCATGGCTACCCCTGCCCAGTGGATCGAAGGCGCCCGCCCCCGCACCTTGCCCGCCGCCATCTCCCCCGTGCTGGTCGGCACCGGCGCCGCGGCGTACCTCGACGGCTTCGTCTGGTGGAAGGCGCTGCTGGCCCTCGGCGTCGCGCTGGCGCTGCAGATCGGCGTCAACTACGCCAACGACTACAGCGACGGCATCCGCGGCACCGACGAGAACCGCGTCGGCCCGCTCCGCCTGGTCGGCTCCAAGGTCGCCACGCCACGGGCGGTCAAGACCGCCGCCTTCACCTGCTTCGGCATCGGCGCCGCCCTCGGCATCGTGCTCTGCGCAACGTCGAGCTGGTGGCTCCTGGTCGCCGGCGTCGCGTCCCTGCTCGGCGCCTGGTTCTACACCGGCGGCAAGCGCCCGTACGGCTACCGCGCCCTCGGCGAGGTCAGCGTGTTCCTGTTCTTCGGCCTGGTCGCCGTCCTCGGTACGACGTACGTCCAGGCGGAGACCCTGAGCTGGACCGCGGTGGCCGGCGCCGTCTCGATCGGCGCCATCGCCTGCGCTCTCCTGGTCGCGAACAACCTCCGCGACATCCCAACCGACTCGGTCACGGGCAAACGCACGCTGGCCGTGGTCCTGGGCGCCGCCCTCTCCCGCCGCTTCTACGCCGCTTTGATCGCCCTGGCGTTCATCCTCGCTGCAGTGTCCGTCATCGCCACACCCTGGACCCTCCTGGCCTTCATCGCCCTCCCCCTGGCTGTGAAGTCCACCCGCATCATCCTGAGCGACGCCGTCGGCCCCGCCCTGATCCCGGTCCTGAAATTCACCGGCCTGACGGAACTCCTGTACGCCATCGGCCTCGGCCTTGGACTGGCCCTGGGCGGCTAATCCGTTCCGACGCGAACGTTCACTCGTCGGCAGGAATCCGGGGGCGGAAGTCGACCTCGCAGGTGTAGTAGCGCATCGACAGCGCAGCGCGCTCGACGTCGACGGCGCCCTCGCCGATGGCGAGGACATGGTTGAGCCACCGGTGGGTTTCGTCATCGGTCACGAATGTGAGGACATGCAGGCCTGCGCCGTCGGCGAGGTTCGACAGACCTGTCAGCCGGAACAGCACGAAACCGCCGTCTCCGACGTCGACCGTTCCGCGGGCGTCAGGATGGGCGTACCCGCCCTGGATCCTGGGGTTGTTGGACCACCGAGCGGTGCCGCTGAGCCGGCCCGTGAAGACCGCGGTGCCCTGCCCGTACAGCAATCCGTCGCCTGCCTCCGACGGCTCGACCGCCTGGAGCAAGTCATACCGCCACTCGACGTCACAGAGATGGTCGAGCCGCATGGTCCACCTCCCACCGGTGTGGTCCTGACGATCCCCGCCTCAGCGGATTCGCGTGATCAGGTCTTCGATGGCGTCGGCGAGTTCCCCCACCGGTTGTTCACCGTCCAGTTCCAGAGTCGCACCTCGCCGCAGCAATGGCTCGACTTCTCGGACATGGCCGGCGATCTCGGCCTGTTGGTCCGCGGTCCGGCCGTACGGGTTGTTCGTACGGCGGCTCACGCGGTCGATGAGGACGTGGACCGGAGCGCCAGTTCGTCGACGAGGGTGGTCTTGCCGGCGCCGGACATGCCGGTGATCAGGATGCGAGTCATGCGGCGAGGGTGTCCCACGCAGCCATCGCGCAGGTGATGACGGTTTCCAGTTCGGCGCGGGTCGCGCCGTCGCGGGCCTGGATCGAGAGGCCTTGGACGACGGTGGCGTAGTACCTGGCCATTGCTTCCAGCCCGATGACTGGCGTCGGCAGATCGCCGTCGGTCACGCCACGGGACAGGCGGTCCTTGATCTCGACGTACTGGCCGTGCCGACCGTCGGCCAGAAACTCGCGTATTGCGTGATTCTCGACGGCGCCGGTCGGGGCGGCGAGGACGAGCATGCAGTAGTGCGGATGTTCTGGATGGGTGATCTGATCCGCGGTCGCCTGCAGCATCGCGTGGATCGCCTCGCGGGCGGTCGGTCCTTCGCGGAGGGCCTGCCGAGGCGGACCTCCGGCTGTTGTTCCGTACAGGGCCATGACCTGCCGGAACAGGTTTTCCTTGCTACCGAAGTACGCGTAGATGCTCGCGGACCGGATCCCCATCGCACCGCCGAGATCGCTGAGCGACGTGCCTTCGTACCCGCGTTCCCAGAAGACATCCAAGGCCTGACGCAAGGCGACGTCCGGGTCGAACGTACGCGGCCGGCCGCGGGTTGCCATCGGTCCTCCCCGACTTTGTTGGTCGATCGACCAAGTTTATCTTGACCGGCCCACAAGGCGGTGTCACGATTTGTTGGTCAATCGACCAACAAAGGAGGGGTGTCATGCGGGCACTGCAGCAGATGTCGCTCAACGGACCCCACGACCTGCAACTGACCGACGTACCGATCCCGGAGCCCGGCCCCGGCGAGGTTCTCGTGCGAGTCAGAGCAGCCGGCCTCAACTACGTCGACATCTCCCAGTCCCGCGGCACCTTCGCAGGCGGCCCGAACCCGCCATACATCGCCGGCATCGAGGCCGCCGGTGAGGTGGTCTCCGTCGGTGATGGGGTTCAGCTCGCGGTCGGCACTCACGTGATCGGCGTCAGCATCGGCGGCGGAGCGTTCGCCGAGAACCTGGTGCTGCCCACAGTCGCGGCCGTGCCCGTGCCTGCGGGATGGAATGACGAGCAGGCATTGGGTCTGGTCGTCAACTGGCCGACCGCCTTGGCCGCGCTCCGGCCGTTGGGCAGGCTGACCGCCGGCGAGACCGCGCTGATCCACGCCGCGGCAGGCGGAACCGGCCAAGCCGCCGTGAAGCTGGCAAAGCACTACGGCGCAACGGTGATCGCAACCGCCTCCCCCGAGAAGCACGACGTCGTGCGCGCCCTCGGCGCCGACCACATCCTCAGCTCTCGCAGCCCCGACCTGGCCGCCGAAGTGCTGCGGTTAACGCACGGCGCCGGTGTCGACCTGACCCTGGAGTCGATCGGCGGCCCCACCCTCGAGACCAGCCTGACCGCCACCAAACGCGTCACCGGCCGAGTAGTCGTCACCGGCCTCCCCGCCGGAGAAGCGACGATCACCAACTGGGACCTGGTCTACAAACACCAACTCCATCTCATCGGCCTCAACATCGGCACCCTGATCCAGCACACACCACAGATCTTCGGCGAGGTGATGGCAGAACTGTTCCACCTCATCGCCACCGGGGTACTCACCCCCGCCCAGCCCACGACCTACGACCTGGCCGACGGCCCGAAAGCCCTCGCCGAACTCGATTCCCGGGCCACGGTGGGCAAAGTCGCACTCCTGCCCTGACCGAGCACCAACCAGTCGACGGCAATCCACAAACACGTACTGCGTAGCACGCGGGGGCTGATTACTCCGGTTCGGTCCAGTGGCCGGTGGTGGCGAAGGTTTCGAGGGTGGTGGTGTAGGGGGTGATGTCGATGCCGGCGGTGCGGAGCCAGGTGTCGTCGTAGTAGGTGTTGCCGTAGCGTTCGCCGCTGTCGCAGAGGAGGGTGACGATGCTGCCGCGGGCGCCGGTGCGGCGCATTTCGGCGGCGAGGCGGAGGGCGCCCCAGAGGTTGGTGCCGGTGGAGCCACCGACGAGGCGGCCGGTGACGCGGGAGCAGAAGCGCATCGCGGCGATCGAGGCGGCGTCGGGGACCGAGATCATCCGGTCGACGACGCCAAGGACGAAGGACGGCTCGACGCGCGGGCGGCCAATGCCTTCGATGCGGGACGGGCGGCCGGTGGAGAAGTCGTGGTCGCCGGCTTCGAAGGCGGGGAAGAACGCGGAGTTCTCCGGGTCCACGACCGCGACCGACGTGTCGTACCGCTGGTAGCGCACGTACCGCCCGATGGTGGCCGACGTGCCGCCGGTGCCCGCGCCGACCACGATCCACGTCGGGATCGGGTGCGCCTCGAGCGAGAGCTGCCCGAAGATCGACTCGGCGATGTTGTTGTTGCCGCGCCAGTCGGTCGCACGCTCGGCGTACGTGAACTGATCCATGTAGTGACCGCCGGTCTCCTCGGCCAGCCGCTTGGCCTCGCCGTAGATCTGGCCGGAGCGCTCGACGAAGTGGCAGCGGCCGCCGTAGAACTCGATCAGCTCGACCTTCTCGCGGCTCGTGGACGCCGGCATCACCGCGATGAACGGCAGGCCGAGCAGGCGGGCGAAGTACGCCTCGCTGACGGCCGTGGAGCCGCTGGACGCCTCGATGACGGTGGTGCCTTCGTGGATCCAGCCGTTGCACAGCGCGTACAGGAACAGGGAGCGGGCGAGCCGGTGCTTGAGTGAGCCGGTGGGGTGGACGGACTCGTCCTTGAGGTACAGGTCCACGCCGGAACCTGCCGGCATCGGGAACACGTGCAGGTGCGTGTCCGCGCTGCGGTTCGCGTCGGCGTCGACGATCCGGATCGCCTCGGAGACCCAGGCCCGCGCCTTGTCGTCGCGCCGGTCGACCTCACGGCACACCCCGTCTACCTCACTCATGCGGGCCAGGCTAAGACGTACGGCGCGATTTGAGTATTCCTACGCTCTGCAACCACTCACCCCGACAGCGAGGATCGGTCCCATGATCGATGTCCCTGACTGGTTCGTCGCGCTCATGGTCGTCCGGTACCTGCACGCCCAGCAGTACGCCGGGCGGCCCCGGTGATCCCGCTCGGCGCGATCGAGTTCTCGCCGGCCGAGGTCGCGATGATCCTCGCGATCCTCACCGTCGGAGCGATCGCCCTGGCCCTCCCCGCAACCTTGACGCTTGCCTGGGTCGGCTACCGCCGCGGCACCCAGCGCCCCGGCTGGAACGCGCTCTGGTACTGGCTGGCCGGTACGGCGCTGTCGGTCGGGACGACTGCCATCGCGGCCGGCCAGGGCCTCGGCTGGTGGGCGGTACCGACCGGCTGGATCCCCACCGGGTTGCTGGCCGCGGCGCTCAATCCCCGCTGGACCCCGAGGGCGAGCTAGGTTGGGAATCCATGACGACCGGGCAGGGGGAACGATGACCGAGAACAGTGATCGGCCGACGCGGCAGCGGGTGACGTTGACCGACATCAGCTCGCGGGCGTGGGAGCACCCGGCGGACCGGGGTGCGCTGGTCGCGCTGCGGCAGCTGAAGGGCTTCGACTACGTCCTGCGCAAGATGTCGGGGATGATCAACGAGCGGGCGTTCCGGCTGCAGTTCCTGGGTGGCGCGATCCGGGTCGACGAGCGGCAGTTCCCGACCGTGCACCGGCTCTTCACCGAGGCGGCCTCCACGCTCGACGTCCGCCAGCTCCCCGAGCTGTACGTCACCAACAGCCCGATCTGGAACGCGGTCACGATCGGCATGGACAAGCCGTTCATCGTGGTGAACAGCGCCCTGATCAAGGGCCTCGACGAGGAGGAGCTGCGGTTCGTCCTCGGTCACGAGCTCGGCCACGCGCAGAGCGGGCACGCGCTGTACCAGTCGCTGCTGCTCTGGCTGATGCGCCTGACCGGTGCCGTCGGCTGGATGCCGATCGGCGCGCTCGGTCTCCGTGCGATCATCGCCGCGCTGCACGAATGGCACCGCAAGGCCGAACTCTCCGGTGATCGGGCGGGTCTGCTCGCCGTCCAGGACCCGGCGGTCGCGCTGCGCGTCCAGATGAAGCTCGCCAGCGGCGGTCAGCTCGATGAACTCGACACCACCACGTTCCTCGCCCAGGGCACGGAGTACGAGAGCGCCGGCGACCTGCGCGACAGCGTGCTGAAGCTGCTGCTGCTCGAGGCGCAGTCGCACCCGATGGCCGTCATCCGGGCGCACGAGCTACGCCGCTGGGTCGACGAGGGCGAGTACACGACGATCGTCTCCGGCGACTACCCGAAGCGGCAGGGCGACGCCGACGCGTCGATCTCGCAGGAGGCGAAGAACGCCGCCAAGTCGTACACCGACGCGTTCAACCGCTCGCAGGACCCGCTGGCCAAGTTCCTCCGCGACCTCGGCGACGGCCTCGGCGGCGTCCGCGACTGGGTGTCCTCCAAGTTCCCACCCCGGTGACGGGGCCGGTGCTGAAGACCGCTCGTCTGGAAGCGTTCAGCGACGGAGTGTTCGCGATCGCGATCACCCTGCTGGTGATCGAGATCAAGGTCCCCGAGGACACCTCTCACCTGATGCAGCAGCTGGGCCACCTGTGGCCGTCGTACCTGGGCTATGTCATCAGCTTCCTGGTGATCGGCCTGATCTGGGCGAACCATCACGCGATGTTCGACCACATCGCGAGCGCGGACCGGGCGCTGCTGTTCCTGAACACGATCCTGTTGCTGCTGGTCGCCCTGATCCCGTTCACGGCCGGTGTGTTCGCGTCGGCGTTGCGCAACCACGAGGGCGAGCGGACGGCGGTCGTCCTGTACGGCGCGCTGCTCGTCGCCGGCGGCCTGCCGTTCAACGCGATCTGGGAGTACGCGCGCCGCGGTCACCGGCTGCTGGGCGACACGATCAACCCGGACGAGGCTCGCCGGATGAGCCGCCGTTTCCTGCTCGGCCCGTTGCTGTACGGTGCCGGCACGGCGCTCGGCGCGATCCTGCCGATCCTCGGCATCGTCGCGTTCTCGCTGCTCATCCCGTTCTACTGGCTGCCGCCCCTGACCCGACGGAGCAGGACGTGACCGACGTAAGACCCATCGGCCCGGACGACTGGAAGGCGTGGCGCGAGCTCCGGCTCGCCGCGCTCGCGGAGGCGCCGTTCGCCTTCGGTTCGCAGTACGCGGACTGGGTGGACGCCACCGAGGACCGCTGGCGCGAGCGGCTGAGCTCGCCCGGCGCCTATCAGGTGATCGCCTCGATCGACGGTACGCCGGCCGGTATGGCAGGCGGGTTTCCGAGCGCCGACGACACCGCCGAACTGGTCTCGATGTGGGTCGCGCCCGCGGGCCGTGGCAAGGGCGTCGGCAACGCGCTGATGACCGCGATCGAGGACTGGGCCCGCGGCATCGGCGCCGCGACGCTGAAGCTTTCCGTTGTTCCGGGCAACGATCCGGCGCACAACCTGTACCTGCGGCACGGGTACGTCGACACCGACGAGCCCGGCGACCTGATGGCCGACGGCGTACGCCGGGAGCTGGTCATGCGTAAACCGCTGTAGACACAGACGAAGGGCCTGCTTCCCCCCTCCCGGGAAGCAGGCCCTTCAGGTACTGCGGCCGATCAGCCCATGTGGACGGCGTTCTGGCCGTCGGTGGCCAGGTCCTTGTGCTTGATCGACAGGCCGACGAGCGTGATCACGGCCGCGCCCAGCGCCAGGAACGCCGACCAGATGAACGCCCGGGTGAAACCGTGCGTCGTGGCGAGCGCGGTGAACTGGCCCTGCAGCTGCTTGATCTGCTCCGGCGACTGCCCGGACTCCGCCGCCTTCTGCAGGCCCGGGGCCAGCTCGGCGAACTTGTCCTTGATCGCGCTGGTGGAGATCGTGCCCAGCAGGGCCAGGCCGACCGCACCACCGATCTGCTGCACCGTGTTCAGGACGGCGGATCCGACGCCGGAGTCCTCGTTCGCGACGCCGCTGACCGCGGTCAGCGTGAGCGGGACGAAGATCAGGCCCATACCGAACGACAGCACCAGGATGTACGGGAGCAGGTCGGTCAGGTACGACGAGTCGACCTGGAGCCGGCTGAAGCCGAACATGCCGGCCGCGACGAAGACCCCACCGGCGCCGGAGATCCAGCGCGGGTCGACCCGCGCCACCAGCGTCGACGCGACCTGCGCGGCGACCACGATGCCGAAGCTGAACGGCAGGAACGACAGGCCGGTCTTGATCGCGCTGTAGCCCATGATGCTCTGCACGAAGATGCCCAGGAAGTAGAACATCGAGAACATCGCCGCACCGACGATGAGCATCACGAAGAAGCTCACGCCGCGGGTCCGGTTCGCGAGGATCCGGAACGGCATCAGCGCGTGCCGCGAGCGCGCCTCGATCCCGAGGAACGTCCCGATCAGCGCCAGGCCGGCGAAGATGAAGACGAGGGTCCAGGTGTCGCCCCAGCCCTCGGTGGCGGCGTGCGTCAGACCGTAGACCAGCGAGGTCAGACCGATGGTTCCGGTGACCGCACCCGGGATGTCGAACTTGCCGGTCTGTCGCTCCGACTCACCGAGGAAGCGGAAGGCTGCCACGGCCACCAGCAGGCCGATCGGCGTGTTGATGAAGAACGTCCAGCGCCAGTCGGCCTCGGTCAGGGCGCCGCCGAGGATCAGCCCGATCGCCGCTCCGGCTCCGGACATCGCGGCGTACACGCCCATCGCGCGGTTGCGCTCCTTGCCGGCCGGGAACGTGGTGGTGATGAGTGCCAGCGCGTTCGGCGAGGCGGCCGCGGCCGCGACGCCCTGCAGGATCCGGCTGGCCAGCAGCACGCCCTCGCTCTGGGCGATACCGCCGACGAACGACGCCAGGCCGAACAGGACGACGCCGAACACGAACACCTTGCGGCGGCCGACGATGTCACCGATCCGGCCGCCGAGCAGCAGCAGACCGCCGAACGCCAGCGCGTAGGCGTTGACCACCCACGGCAGCGACGCGTCGCTGAAGCCTAGCTCGTTCTTGATGTGCGGCAGCGCGATGTTCACGATGGTGCCGTCCAGCACCACCATCAGCTGCGCCATGCAGATCAGCGCGAGCGCGATGCCGAGGTTGCGATGGCCGTGCGCGTTGGCTCCGGTCGCCGCCACAGCGTCGACCGGCCGGCCGTCCGGCGGATCGGCGTTGATGACTTCTTCGGACATGAGTGTTTCCCCTCTTGGGCAGACTTGCCTGGTTGAATCGCGGACCGGCCCCTCACCGGTCAGCTCACCTGCGACCCCCGCGCCGCAGGCAGGATCACGTTGTCGATCACTCGGAGGATCAGGTCGTCGGTCGGCTCGACGCCGAGGATGTAGGCGTGGTGGATGATCACCGCGGGCAGCGTCACCGACAGCAGGGCGACGTCGACGTCCGGCGCGATCTCGCCGCGCTGGACGGCACGCTCGTACACCTTGTTGGTCAGCTCGTTGCGGGGCGCCAGGAAGCGCTCCCGGAAGGCCTTCTGCAGGTCGGCGTCGCGGTGCAGCGCGGTGAGCAGACCGGCCACCACCGACATCGGCATCTCGTCGGTGAAACCGCCGTCGCCGCACGCCATCGAGACCAGGTCGCCGCGCAGGCTGCCGGTGTCGACGTCCTCCGGCATCGGGCAGCCCTTCGCCCGGCTGATCGCGTCCACGACCAGCTCCGCCTTGGTGGACCAGCGCCGGTACAGCGTGGCCTTGCTGGCCTTCGCCGCCGTCGCCACCGCATCCATGGTCAGCCGGTCGTAGCCGAGCTCGGCCACCACCGCGACGGTCGCGTCGAGGATCTCCTCCTCCCGACCGCCTTCGACCCGCGGCCGCTGGCGCACCACATCCACAGTCATCACCCTGAGTAGCTACAAGAACACCGATAGAACGAAACGGTTTCGTTTCATCCACCACGTTACGACTCATGTGAAGGAATGCACAAACGATTTTCCCCGAAATTCGCCAGTGGCGTAAATCACTCTGCGTACCAGTTCTCGACTGGTACGCCGAGGCGCCCGGGCGTGTCGGGGCCCGTGTCAGGGCGCGGACAGACCGGTGTCAGCCGGGACCGCGATGGTCCTCCCATGACGAACAACAGCACTTCATCGATCACCCTGACCGACAACGACAAGCTCACCCTTGCCACCGCCGCGCACGGCGCGATCACGCTCATCACCGCGGCCGGCGTGAAGTCGGCCGGCAAGGTCGCCGTCGCCGGCGCCCTCGCCCTGTCCGCCGCGACCGGCCCGGTCGGGCACGCGCTCGCCGAGAAGCAGAAGAGCGTGAAACTCAAGGGCAAGTCCACCGCTGAACTCGCCGACACGGTGCTGCCGGCACTGACCGCGTCCATGAGCCTGCTCCAGCAGCAGGATCAGGCCGAGGCCGCCAACTTCCGCAGCACTGTCCTCACCGCGGTCGAGGCGGGCGCCCGCGCCGAGCGCGGCGGGACCGGTCCGGCCATGACCGAGATGATCCGCAAGATCACCGAAGCCCTCGACGCGGTATGACCCACCCGCGGATGCCGGCGGCCATCCTGCCGCCGGCGCCACCGCACAGGTCAGCGGGCGGTCAGTCGTCGTCCTCGGCCGAGCGGGCCTGCTCGAGGCGGGTGGAGATCTTCGTGGCGCGGGTCTCGATCTTGCCGGCCAGCCGGTCGCGGGCGGCCCGGAGGACGAAGATCGACAGGATCGACGAGATGATCAGGGCGATCAGCAGCAAGGGAAAGACGGTCAGCCAGTTGTTCAACGCGAACCACAGCACCGCGAAGCAGATGGCGAACAGCGCGGCCCGCAGGCCGGTGTAGATGGCGAATTCCTTCACAGCGATCCCTTTCCTCGCCTCACAGCATCACACACCCGCCGACCTCGACTCGACGACCCCCACCCCGACTACAATCCGAAATCGAAGGACTACACATCGTGAAAGGGGTGGGCATGATGCGTCTTGCCGTCGTCGTCGGCGCTCTCGCGCTGGCAGTGGCTCCGGTACCGGCCGCGGCAGTCCCGGCAGGTGACCCGGTGTACGAGTACGCGGTGGCTCACCCACTCGACCTCGCCGGTCTCGACCGGGTCTCCCGCCAACACACCGGAGCAGGTATCGAGGTGCAGCTGAACGGCATCGCCAAGCCCGTGACCGGCGCGGCGGCGCAAGAGATCCTCGACCGGCGCTGGGCGGCACGGAAGGCGGGCAAGAACCCGGCGGACAACCTCAGCGTCGGTTTCGTCTGGGTCGGCACCGTCGCCCGCGGGATCTGGGACTTCCGGGACGGATTCGTCGGTGGCGTACGGCCCGAGGACCTCTCGAGCGTGCAACTGTCTCTCGGCTGCACCCGGATCAAGCAGACGATCACCCGCACCTACGACTACACCAACGAGCAGACTCCGAATGCGGCGTACCTGTATCACGGCGGCCTGGGGACCAACGCGCCGATCAGTGCCGTGAAGGACGCGACCTCGGGCCACAAGATGGTCACCGACCACGGTGTGACCGACGTGATCCTCACCCGGCCCCGGGGCTGCTCCAAGCACGGCCACGGCGCGCAGTACACCTACGAGCACAACCAGGGTCAGTCCGGCTTCAGCGCCTCGGCCGGGTGGGGCTTCCTCAGCGTCAGCTACAGCGGCAGCGGGGTCCACTTCCAGAAGGGCACCGACCCCTCCTACAAGACCTTCTGATGCTGGGCGCCGCAGCAACACTCGCCCTGGTCGGCACACTGCTGACGCCGTCGGCCTCCGACTGGATCACCGACTGCCAGTACGGCACCTATCAGAACAGGGCGAGCAACCGCCTGACCTCCGGACGACTCGAGACCGGGCTGTGCAGTTACTCGACCACGGCTGTCTCGCAGGTGAACATCCGCTACCACAAGGAGCGCGGGAATCCTGTCACGCTGCGCTTCGCCTGGGAGTTCGTGAACAAGCAGGGCACCGTCCTGACCGGTACTCGTCACGACCTGGGGAAGTTCAGGCAGGCCGCCGGGCAGACCAAGTACTACGCCTGGAAGTACCCGTTCCCCGGGACCAAGCGGCCGGCTCCTCCGCTCGTGTGCGGGCGTGGGGTGATGGTGCAGTACGACGATGCCGGCGGGAGTGTCGTCGGGCGCTATCAGACCGGCGTGATCTGCTGGTAGCCCCGGCTCAGAGACCGGAGTAGGCGTGGAAGCCGGACAGCAGCAGGTTGACGCCGACGAAGTTGAACAGGAAGACGACCCACCCGGCGATCGCCACCCAGGCGGCGCGGCGGCCGCGCCAGCCCGCCGTCGCGCGGGCGTGCAGGTACGCCGCGTAGACCACCCAGGTCACCAGCGACCAGACCTCTTTCGGGTCCCAGCCCCAGGCGCGACCCCAGGCGTAGTACGCCCAGATCGGCCCGGCGACGAGGACGCCGAAGGTCCAGATCGGGAACGAGAACGCGTGCACCTTGTAGGCGACCGCGTCGATCGACTCGGCGGACGGGACCCGGCGCAGCGCGGCCGGCATCGACTTGCCGTCGACGGCCCGGGCCTCGGCCCTGGACTTGATCAGGTAGAGCACGGAGGCCAGCCCGCCCAGCGTGAACCCGCCGCCGGCGATCGCCGCCGCGGACACGTGGATCACCAGCCAGTACGAGTGCAGCGCCGGCAGCAGGTCACCGGCCGGGACGTAGAACGCCAAGACGGCGATGCCGAGCGCGGCGGTGATGACGAAGGTGACTCCGAGACCGAGCCACTGCAGCCGCTGACGCTTGAGCAGTGCGAGGTACACGATCGCGACCGCCAGCGACGCCGTGATGGAGAACTCGTACATGTTGCCCCACGGCACCCGCCCGGCAGCCAGTCCGCGGGTCAGCACACCGCCGGCGTGCAGCGCGAAGGCCAGCACGGTCAGCAGGATGCCGATCCGGCTCGCCTGGTCGCCACGCACCGACGATTCGTCCGCGACAGCATCGGCCGGGGCGTCCGGAACCTCCCCGCCGTCCGCGGCGACCAGCACCTTCGCCTCGGCGTCCTTCTTCACCACCCGCAGGCCGCTCGCCCATTCCACCGCGTGCGCGAGCATCGCGAGCCCGTAGATGATCGTCGCGGTCGGGATCAGCAGATTCGACAGCGATGCCAGGGTGGACGGGTTCATACCTGCTCCTGCTTCTTCAGGCTCTTCACGATCGCGCCGATCTCGTCACCGAGTCCACGCTCCAGTCCCCGGTCGAGACCGGCGACCTCGACAACGGTACGCCCGTCCTCGTCGCGGACCCGTACCCAGGTACGGCGCGGGTGCACGAACAGCGAGCCCATCAGGCCGAGGATCGCCAGCAGGATGCCGCCCAGCGCCAGGTTCTTGCCGGGCGTGTCGCTGATCTGCAGCTTCACCCAGCGGCTGTAGCCGTCGAACGTGAGCGACCCGGCCTTGTCGGGGAGCGGGACGCTCTGCCCGGGGGCGAGCTGGAACCGCCACTTGTCACCGTTCTGGGTGAACTGCGTCAGCTTCGTCTTGTCCAGCTGGTACACCGACTCCGGCTTCCCGGTCTCGGGCTGCGGGCGGCCGTAGTACCCGGTCATCACCAGCGCCGGGTTCAGGTCGTCGGGGAACATCGACACCGGCCCCTGCTGGCCGATGACGGCCGTGGGCAGGAAGAAGCCCTCGAACCCGAGGGTCGCCGGTCGCGCGTCCGGCGCCTTGATCACGCCGAACGACGAGAAGTTGGCGTCCTGCGGCAGGAACGGCGCCGGACCGGAGAACGCCACGTTGCCCTGCCCGTCGCGGACCGTCACTCGCGGCGCGTACCCGTGACCGAGCAGGAAGACGTCGCTGCCGTCGACCCGGAGCGGGTGGTTGACCTCGAGGAGGTACGGCTTCTCGGGCGCGTCCGGCGTCTCCTGGTACGTCAGCTGCGCCTTGAACTCACGTGCCGCGCCCTTCTGCGGACCGTCCTCCTGGAACTTCGCCTGGAAGTCCTTGACGGTCAGCGAGAACGGCGGCAGGTCGTCGTCACCGCTGAACGCCCGACCGGGCGTGAAGTCGTCGTACTGCGCGACGGAGTTGGAGAAACCGTTGCCCACGACAACCAGCACGGTGCCGCGGTAGCCGAACAGCGATCCCCAGGCGACCCCGATCAGCGCCAGGATCAGCGAGAAGTGGAAGAGCAGGTTGCCCGCCTCGCGCAGGTAGCCGCGCTCCGCACCGACCGCGCCGTCGTAGGCCTGCACCCGGAAACGGCGCTTGCGCAGCTCCCGGGTCGCGACCTCGAGGACGTCACCGGCCTCGGGGATCTCGAAGCGCTCGTAGCCGGGCAGGCGGTTCAGGTTCCGCGGCGGCTTCGGCGGCCGCGCCCGCAGACCCTTCAGGTAGACGGACAGCCGCGGGACGACGCAGCCGATCAGCGAGATGAACAGCAACAGGTAGATCGCCGAGAACCACGCCGACTTGTAGACGTCGAACAGGCCGAGCTTGTCGTACAGCGGGCCGAGCTTCGGGTGCGCGGCGAGGAAGTCCGACACCTTGATCGGGTCGATCGGCGTCTGCGGGATCAGCGATCCCGGCACCGCGCCGAGCGCCAGCAGGAACAGCAGCACCAGCGCCGTCTTCATCGACGTCAGCTGCCGCCACATCCAGCGCAGCCAGCCGACCAGGCCGAGCGCGGGCGGGGTTCCCGGCTCCTCGGGGCCGGAGGCGGCCGCAATGCGGTCCTTCACTTCCGACATGTCAGACCGCCGATCCGAAGTTGGCGACCCACTGCCGCAGGTCCGCGGTCATCGCATCCCACACTCCCGTCAGCAGCAGCAGTCCCACCGCGATCATCAGTACGCCGCCGATCCGGATCACCAGCAGCTGGTGCTTGCGGACCCACGCGACCGCGGCCAGCATCCGGCGGAACGCCAGTGCCGCCACGATGAACGGGATCCCCAGGCCGAGGCTGAACACCAGCGCGAGCGCCGCGCCGCGACCGGTGCTGCCCTCGGTCGTGGCCAGCGTCATCACGGTCCCGAGCGTCGGCCCGATACACGGCGTCCACCCGAAGCCGAACAGTACGCCGAGCAGCGGCGCCGCCGCGATCCCGACCGCGGGCACCCGGTGCACCCGCAGATCCTGCTGCAGGAACCCGAACCCGCCGAGGAAGACCAGCCCCAGGACGATGGTCAGCGCGCCGAGCACCTTCGTGATCGTCGCCTGGTGGTCGATCAGCAGGTCGCCCGCGGTCCCGAACACCACGCCGGTGAGGATGAAGACCGCGGAGAAGCCGGCCACGAACAACGCCGTACCGGCGAGCATCCGGCCGCGTTTCTCGGAGCCGAGCTCGGCCGCGGACAGGCCGGTGACGTAGGAGAGGTAGCCGGGCAGCAGCGGTACGACGCACGGTGAGAAGAACGAGATCGCACCGGCCAGCACCGCGATCGGCAGTGCGACCAGCATCGAACCCGTCATCGAGTCGGCGAACCACTGTCCCATCAGGCTGCGCCTAACCTCATTGAGCTTCAGCCACCATTCCCAGAAGCGTCTGCTTCGTGACTTCACCGACGACGCGGCCGGCGACCTTGCCGGACTTGTCGATCACCAGTGTGGTCGGGATCGCGGCCGGCGAGAGCTGGCCGCGGAACCGCAGCAGCGCCTTGCCGTTCGGGTCGTAGATGCTCGGGAACGGTACGCCGAACTCCTGGACGAACTTCTTCGCCGGGGCCTTGTCCAGGTCGCGGGTGTTCAATCCGATGAACTGCACCGAGGGCCCCAGCTCCTTCGAGGCCGCCACCAGGTCAGGGGCCTCCTTGCGGCACGGCGGGCACCACGAACCCCACACGTTGAGGACGACCACCTTGCCGACCTGGTCCGACAGGGTCCAGGTCTTGCCGTCCAGGGTCTGACCGGTGAGCTGCGGCGCGGGCTTCCGGTCGCTCGGGGCGAACATCGACACGTTGCCGTTGCCGCTGACGAATCCGGCCTGGCCCTCGCGGTTCTGCGCCGATTGCTGCCCCGACGAGCAGGCGGTCACCGCCAGCAGCAGACCGGCGACCAGCACAACGACGCGACGACGCATCAGGCCCCTCCGACGAACTTCTTCGGGTTCTTCACCGGGAGCAGGTCCTTGGCCGGCTCGGAGTACCCGACCGAGACGATCTCCTCGCCGTGGAACGTGAACGAGGTCAGGCTGGCCAGGCTGCACTGCCGCTTGCGCGGGTCGTGCAGCATCCGGCGGCCCTCGATCGCGGACCGGACGATCCAGATCGGCAGCTGGTGCGACACGATCAGCGCCTCGTGGCCCGCGGCCTTCTGCCGGGCGGTCTCGATCGCGTCCCGCATCCGGCGGACGAGCTGGTTGTACGGCTCGCCCCAGGACGGCTTCCACGGGTTCCGCAGCAGCCACCAGGCGCTCGGCTGGCGCAGCGCGCCGTCACCGACGCCGAACTTCTTGCCCTCGAACAGGTTCGCCGCCTCGATCACCCGCTCGTCGATGTCCGGCGTGATCCCGAACACCTCGGCGATCGGCCGCATCGTCTCCTGGGCCCGCTCCAGCGGCGAGCTGACCAGGTGCACGATGTCGCGCCCCTTGACGTGCTCGGCCACCCGCTCGGCCATCGCCCGGCCGAGCTCGGACAGGTGGAAGTCGGGGATCCGGCCGTAGAGCACGCCGGTCGGGTTGTGCACCTCGCCGTGACGCATCAGGTGCACGACCGTCGTTTCGGTCACCGCTGTCCCTTCACTCTCGTACGGCGGCCGCCGCGCGGGCTGCCGGTGCCAGGGCGGACTCGAGCTCGGTGAGCGCGTCGTCGTCGATCGCCGCGCTCACGAACCAGGCCTCGAACGCGCTCGGTGGCAGGTAGACACCGGCGTCCAGCATGGCATGGAAGAACGCCGTGAACCGGGGCAGCACCTGGGCGTTGGCCCCGGCGAAGTCCCGGATCTCGGCAGGTCCCTCCGAGGACTCCACGAAGAAGACGCTGAAGAGGTTCCCGGCCGCCGAGATGACGTGCGGCACACCTTCCTTGTCCAGCGCGGTCGACACCAGCCGCTGGATGGTCAGCGAGGTCTCGTCGAGCTTGGCGTACACCTCGTCGGTGGCCAGCCGCAGCGTGGTCAGGCCGGCGGTGGTGGCGATCGGGTTCCCGGACAGCGTGCCGGCCTGGTAGACCGAGCCCTCCGGCGCCAGGTGCGCCATCACGTCGGCGCGGCCGCCGAACGCCGCGGCCGGAAAACCGCCGCCCATCACCTTTCCGAACGTCATCAGGTCCGGCCGCACGCCGTCGACGCCGTACCAGCCCGAGCGGGTGATGCGGAAGCCGGTCATGACCTCGTCGGAAATGAACAGCGCACCGTTTTCCTTGCAGATCCGGGCGAGGAACGCGTTGAAGCCGTCACGCGGCGGAACGACGCCCATGTTGCCCGGCGACGCCTCGGTGATCACGGCCGCGATCTGCTCGCCGTACTCGGAAAACGCTGCCGTGACGGCCGCCTGGTCGTTGTACGGCAGCACGATGGTGTCGGCCGTGGTCGCCTCGGTGACGCCCGGCGTCCCGGGGATGCCCAGCGTCAGGACGCCGGAACCGGCCTGGGCCAGCAGCGCGTCCACATGGCCGTGGTAGCAGCCGGCGAACTTCACGATCTTGGCGCGCCCGGTGAACCCGCGGGCCAGCCGGAGCGCGGACATCGTCGCCTCGGTCCCGGACGACACCAGCCGGACCTTGTCGACCGGCGTCCGCGCGACGATCTCCTCGCCGAGCAGGACCTCGGTCTCGGTCGGCGTCCCATACGACGTCCCGCGGCCGACGGCGGCCTGGACGGCGGCGATCACCTCGGGATGCGCGTGGCCGAGCAGCAGCGGCCCCCAGGAGGAGACCAGGTCGACGTAGCGGTTGCCGTCGACATCGGTCATGTGACATCCGTCACCGGAGGCCATGAAACGCGGCACGCCGCCGACGGCGCGGAACGCGCGGACGGGAGAGTTGACCCCGCCCGGCGTCACGGCGGAGGCCCTGTCGAAGAGCGCGGCGGACTGTTCTGTGTGGTCGGGCCCAAGGTCACTCACCGGGCCATTCTCCCCGACCGGGCGAACGGCCCGGCGGGCAGGGCCGGGCCAATTCCTGGTACCGATCGTTCCCAAGGGGTTCACAGGCGCTTTGTTACGCGCCAGTATGGGTACCCGGTCACCGCACGTACACGGCCTACGTCCGACGCGTAACCCACGCAACGGGGCGGACGTTAGACCTGATACGACGACAACCGACAGTGACACAAAAGACGTAGGACACAAAGACTGTCCGCAGCGTGGGGCCGGGCTGGTCGATGAGTCACGGAGGGGACTAATCGATGGCGAAGGGCAAGCGCCGCGCCACGGGAAGCGGGTGGCGTCAGGTGGCGCCGCTGATCCCGTTGGCGCTGTTCGCGAGCGCGTTCACCGTCAGCGCCACGGACGACCCGGCGATCGCGACCGCGTCGCTGGAGAACGGCCTGTCCGGCGGCAGCCCGGTCGTCGTACCGAAGCAGCCGGTCCGCGAGCCGGCCAACGTGCCGGTGCCGGGCGTGGTCGGCCATGGCGTCGACCCCGGCGAGCAGCCGACCCAGGTGGTCTCGGGTCTGTCCCGCAACGGCATCCCGAACGCCGCGCTGAAGGCGTACTCGCGGGCCCAGCAGGTGCTCGCCCAGGCGGACCCGTCGTGCCACCTGCCGTGGACGCTGGTGGCCGCGATCGGCCGCGTCGAGTCCAACCACGGCCGCTTCGGCGGCAACGCGCTGAACGCGCAGGGCGTCGCGATCCCGGGCATCTTCGGCCCGCGGCTGGACGGCTCGTCCGGCATGGCCCGGATCTCGGACACCGACGCGGGCTCGTTCGACGGTGACGGCGCGTTCGACCGCGCGGTCGGGCCGATGCAGTTCATCCCCGGCACCTGGCGGGCGATGGGCGTGGACGGCGACGGCGACGGCGTGCGGAACCCGCAGGACATCGACGACGCGGCGATGTCGACCGGGGTGTACCTGTGCTCCGGCAAGACCGACCTCGCCGACGCGAGCGACCTGAACGCGGCGATCCTGCGCTACAACCACTCCCAGCAGTACGTCGACCTGGTGACGAGCATCGCCAAGGCGTATGCCGGTGGCAGCTGGATCGCGGTCGGCAACGGCACCGCGGGCGACGACGTCGACGAGGCCGGCGACCAGATCGGCGACTCGACGATCGACGCGCCGTCCGACAAGGACCTGCCGCAGGCGATCGACATCCCGACGCCGACGGCCACGCCGACCCCGACGCTGACCGACGGCCGCGGCGGCACCCGCGAGACGACCCGGCCGACCGCCGAGCCGACCGCGACGCCGAGCAGCCGGCCGACCGCGACGCCGACGTCGAAGCCGTCGCCCTCGAAGCCGACGACCGCCAAGCCGACGGTTCCGACCACCACGACCACGACCACGACGCCGGGGCTCACCAGCCTCACCACGGCCGTCGGCGTGATCGTCGGCACGGTCGGCAGCACGCTGCAGGAGCTGCAGAAGGCCACGACGTACTGCCAGAGCGAGATGGCGAAGGTGACGATCACCAAGCCGACCCAGGCGCAGCTGCAGAAGTGCGTGACTGCCTACCAGACCGGCGGCGCGAAGGCTGTCGACCAGGTCATCCGCGGTCTCCTGTCCGCCCTCGGACTGCTGGGCATCCTGGGCGGAGGCATCCTCGGCAGCTGAACCTCACTGGACCGGCGCGCCTGCCCCCACCCCTCCCTAGGCGCGCCCCTGGCGACGCCACGAAGCAATCCCCCCGCTTCGTGGCGTCGCCCTTTTAACGTTCAGCTCGCCCAGGCCCGGTCGATCGTCTGGGTGATGCTGTTGCCGATCAGGTCCGTCGCGGTCACCCGGAGACTCGGGTACGCGCCGGCCGGGACCTGGGCCCGCACGGTGCCGATCCCGCGCAGCGCCAGCTTCGTCCAGGTCTTCCCGTCGTACGAGATCTCGGCCGTCGTCCGGAAGACCCCCAGGCTGCGGACACCCGGCTGGTACCGCGGCGTCAGCTCGAGCCGGCCGTTGGTGTGCCGGTAGTCGACCTGGACGAGCGGCAGGACCGCGCGGCTCTTCGACGGCGCCGACACGAAGTGCCACTGGGTGTGCGTCGACGTGGACGTCTTCGCCCAGCTGTTCGGCCCGCGCTTCTGGTCCAGCGTCAGGTCGTACCAGGCCGCCTTGGCCGGGACAGTGAACTGCGCGACCGACCAGTTCTTGCTGCCGAGTTCGACGCCGTTGCTGCTCAGCTTCAGGCTCGTCACGTCGCCGCGGTCGCCCCAGCCGAACACCGTCCGGTCGCCGCTGACGTACTGCGGGATCGCGATCCGCAACGCGTTCTCGAACCGCGCCGGCGGCCAGCCCTGCGCCTCGTCACTGGAGGCGTCCGACAACCCCGGTACGGCGGGCCGCGTCAGCGACTCCCACCAGCCGCGCGTGACCTGCTCGCCCGGCCGGTACGCCCGCGTGATCGTCGACTCGAAGCCGCTCTCGTTCCACTCGCCCGCGGATGTCGTCTCGTCCCAGGTGACGCCCTTCTGATCCGTCACGAGGTAGTCGGTCCGCTTGACCGCACCGGCGATCAGCCGCGACGCGCTCAGGCCGGTGGCGATCCCCGGCAGGTGGGCGATCCGCTGGTCCCGGTGCAGCCAGAACGCGTCGTTGCGCTGGAAGTCGGTCGTCACGACGGCCGGGCGCATCTTGGCGGCGTCGTACGTCAGCGCGCCCTTCACGACCGACGGGGCGAGCGCGACGTCGTACCTGTAGGTGCTGTCGAGCAGACCGGTGAGCTGCAGCGAGACCGGGCCCGCGCCCAACTGGTTGAGCAACTGCTTGCCCTGCTCGGCGCGCAGCAGGTAGAGCGGGACGCCCTCCTCGGCTCCGGTCGACCAGTAGCCGGGGGCCTCGTTGTAGAGGAACACCACCTTGGCGCCGGCCGCCTTCGCCGCCTTCACCTGTTCGGTGGTCGCGTCGAAGCCGCCCCACCGGATGAGCACGGCCTTGTCCTTGGCGCCAGTCAGCTCGCCCGCCGTGCCGTCGCCGCCGTTGTAGAGCGGCAGCTTCTCGTTCCCGACGTACACGGACCGCTGCGAGCCCTCGGCCGGTGTCGACAGGCGGGCGCCGTTGACGTCCACAGTCAGCTTCGGCTGCGCGAGGTCCCAGCGCTGTACGACCTGGAAGGTGCCGTTGGCAACCTTTCCGAAGTCCTGCACGTAGACGCCGTCGGCGATCCGGCCGTTGAACGCCCAGCCGGACACCGCGTCCCGGTCGCCGACCTTGCGGTGCCAGGCGAGCCCAATGCTCTGCGCCTCGGCCGGTCGCGGCGTCTTGATCGTCACCTTGTGCGCGGTCCGGGCGTCGAAGGTGAACGTCCGGTCGCGGTCGATCCACTCGTCCGGATCACCGAGCAGCGTGATCGAGTTCGCCCAGTCCGCCTCGTCGCCGCCGACGGCGTACGCCATCACGCTGTAGCGCCCGGTCGGTACGTCGAGGGTGCGGCTGCCGGTCTCGTCGAACGCGATCGCGTTCACGTCGCCGGTGTCCTGGTTCCACAGCTGGACGCCGCTCGCGCCGGCCTTGGTCGTGGCAGGCTGCCCGTCGCGGCCGATCGCCTTCACGGTCACCTGGTTCAGCCGCCCACCGGCCGCGAACCCGAGGCCGGTCCGGGACGCCGTGGCGCCGGCGCGGGCGGTCAGTACACCGGCGTACTTGGCCGGCTGGGTCTTCGCCAGATCGAGTGTGACGGTCGCGGACGCCGTACCACCGGCGGGGACGGTCAGCCGGGCCGGGCTCACCGTCAGCCCGGCCGCCACCCCCGCCGGAGACTGAGCGGCGACCGACAGCGTCAGCGTCACCGGCCGGCTCGAGTTGTTGTGATAGGCAACCTTGCGGCTGACTGGCGCGGGTACGGTCGTCCCCGTCCAGGACAGGTCGCCGAAGAACAGGTTGGCGGTGTCCGGCAGGACCTTGGGGTCGAGCGCGTTCGGGATGTCGACCCGGCCGAGTCCCTGCTGGTCGGTGCGGGCGCCCGCGGACGGGACGGCCGTCGAGGCCAGCGCGGCCTTCAACTGCGGGCCGGTCCAGTCGGGATGGCGCTGCGCGAGGATCGCCGCGGCGCCGGCGACATGCGGCGTCGCCATCGACGTACCGCTCATCGCCGTGTAGTACTGGCCGAGGACGTGACCCTGCTCGGTGCCGGCCGCGCGGGCGGCGGCGATCTCCACACCCGGAGCGGTGACCTCGGGCTTGAGCGCGCCGTCACCGAGCCGCGGGCCGCGGCTGGAGAAGGCTGCCAGGCTGTCGTCGCGGTCGACCGCGCCGACGGTCAGCGCCTCGGACGCCGTCCCCGGAGAACCGACGGTTTCCTCGGCGCCGGAGTTGCCGGCCGCGATCACGAACAGCGCGCCGCTCGACTTCGACAGCCGGTCGACGGCCTCGCTCATCGGGTCGGTGCCGTCGGACGGCCAGCCGCCGAGGCTCATGCTGACCACCTTCGCGCCCTGCTGGACGGCCCACTCCATCCCGGCGATCGCCTCGGAGTCGTACCCGCCGCCGCTGTTGTCGAGCACCTTGCCGATCAGCAGGTCCGCCCCCGGCGCGACGCCCTTCCGGACGCCGCCGGACGCCGTACCGAGGCCCGCGACGATCGACGCGGTGTGCGTGCCGTGGCCGTGCAGGTCCTGGACGGCCTCGTCGGGGACGAAGCTCTCCGACGCGACGACCTGCTTGGCGAGGTCCGGGTGGCCGGCGTCGTACCCGGTGTCGAGCACGGCGACCTTGACGCCGTTGCCGTCGTACCCCTGCTTCCAGGCGGTCGGGGCGCCGATCTGCTTCGTGGAGCGGTCGAGGGTGGCGTGTGTGCGGCCGTCGAGCCAGATCTTGGTCACCTGGCTGCTCTTGAACGTGGTCGGGCCGCTGATGCCGTCCCAGAAGGTCTTCGCGTCGGCCTTCCGTACGGAGACCGCGCTGCTTCCGACGCTGGACAGCGTACGGCGGAGTGTGGCCGCCGTACTGCGCAACGTCGCGGAGCCGGAGATCAGCAGCGGCAACTGGTCGCTGCTCGCGTCGTCGTACCCCTGCGCGGCCAGCTCGGTCAGGTTGAAGAGGCGCTTGTCGAGCCGGCCCGCGGTGAGCAGCGGGTACGCGTCGGCCGGGACCAGCGTGAGGTCTCCGTCGAAGGTGCCGAAGTAGTACGGCTCGTCACCGAGCAGGCGGGCCGAGACCTGGCCGTTGGAGCTCGTGGTGAGCTCGGCGACGTCGCCGGTGACCAGCGTGATCCGCTTGCTGCCCGCACCGGGCGTCGGATCGGCTGCCGTGGGGCCGGCCGGTGCGTCGGGCGGGCCGGCATTCGCCGTGGTGGTCGTCAGCAGCAGGGAACCGGCGACCACCGCAGCGAGCAGGCCAACCGCGGACCGGGACATTAGAGACATCACAGGGGGAACCTCCCGACGCCCCGACCCACGCGAGGCCGTCGCCGAGAGCCTGACAGTTGCCTTCAGCCCCGGTCCACCAATCCCCCTGACCTACACCCGCCATGACCGATACCAGCCACTTTGAGCACCCACCAACCAGAAACCGCACCGAAATGTGATTGGTGGGTGCTCAAAGTCAGGCGAAGCGCTTCGCGATGTTCTCGACGCGCTCCAGCAGGTCGAGGTCGTAGGCGACGCCGGGGACGTAGAAGAGCACGTAGTCGGCGCCGGCCTCGAGGACGGCCTCGACCTTGTCGGCGATCTCGTCCTCGGTGGCGATCAGGTTGTCCCGGTCGAACTTCTCCCGGTTCATCGGGCCGAGCGCCTTCTCGGTCGCCTTCTGCGGGTCGTCGCCCTTGTCGATCGGGAACACGTTGAAGTTCGTCGACTTGATGATCTCGTCGTAGTCGCGGCCGACCTTCTGGCAGTGCCCGCGGAGGATGTCCGCCTTCTCCTTGAAGGTCTCCGGGTTGCCGCCGCCGATGTTCGCCGCGTCGGCGTACTGCGCGACCAGCTTCAGCGTGACCTTCGGGCCGCCGCCGCCGATCCAGAAGCTCGGGTGCGGCTTCCGGACGCCCTTCGGCTCGTTGATCGGGGCGTCGATCGAGTAGTACTTGCCGTTGTAGACCGGCTTGTCCTCGGTCCACATCTTGTAGATGATCTCGGTCGCCTCGCGGAACGCCGCCATCCGCTGCGGGATGTCGGTCCACTCGTAGCCGTACGCCTTCCACTCGTGCTCGTACCAGCCCGCGCCGATCCCGGCGTACAGGCGGCCGTGGCTGGCGACGTCGACGGTGGAGGCGATCTTCGCGTAGAGCGAGGGGTTGCGGTACCCGTTGCAGCCGACCATCTGGCCGATGTTCACCCGCTTGGTGTCGCGGGCCAGCGCCGCGGTGGCGCTCCAGCACTCGAAGGTGGTGTTGTCACTCGGCTCCGGCACCGTGTGGAAGTGGTCGAACAGCCAGATCGAGTCCCAGGACTGCTCGTCGGCGCGCTGGGCGACGGCCGTCATCGCCTCCCACTGCTCGATCGGGTCGGCGATCCCGGCCAGGTCCATCTTCCAGCCCTGCGGTACGAAGACCCCGAAACGTGTAGTCATGCCGCCATCCTTTCCGGGGATGGCGGCATCGGTCCATGACTACGAGTACTGAATTCGTTCTCAATCGGACCACTGCAGCTTCTGAATCAGCGGGCGCTCAACACCCCCGCGCCGAACTCGGGGCCGGTGCGGTGCTTCGCCCGGGCCGCGAGGATCACGTTCAGGGCCACCGGGGAGAGCTTGCCGCCGAACTCCTGCCTGGTCAGGGCCGCGACGCCCGCCGCGGTCGGCGCGCTGGCCGACGTACCGAAGAAACGGCAGGCGCCCTGCACGGTGGTCGGGCAGGTGCCGGAGCCGAAGCCGCCCGCGCCGCTCACGGAGACGCCGTCCGACGCCACCCAGTACGGCGCCGGGAAGGTCCTGGCCCCCGGGCCGGCGATGCCGCGGCACGGGCCCGGCTTGCCGCCCGCACACCGCGTCGTGGTCACGACCTGCGTCGGGCCCGCCGCGCTGTACGCCTCCAGCGGGGCGACGGCGGGGTCGACCGACACGCTGGCGTTGACGGCGCCGGCGCTGGTGGCGAAGCCCAGGTAGTTCGAGTCCGGGTTCATCGAGCCGGCGCGCTCCGGCGGGTCGATCGTCTGGACGCCGGCCGAGAGCGCCCGCCAGCGCAGGTCGAGGATCGGCGGCGTCACGGCCGACGACGTGCCCTGGACGTCGACGACCAGCTTGGCGGGCTGCGCCACACCGGTCGTGTTCTCGTAGATGAACTGCTCGATGGTGTCGCCGACGCCGTTCGCCTGGACGCCGGTGCTGGACGCGAGGCACGTCGTACCGGCGGCGTCCATCAGGTACAGGTTCAGGTCGGTGAAGCCGCCCTGGCCCGCCGTCGGGTAGACGGCCCGCGGCTCGCTCCACTGCAGCGTCGGCATCACGGTCGCACCGGGCAGCAGGTTGAGGTTGTACGTCGTGTCGGTGCCGCGCAGCTGCACGACGTTGTCAGGTGCGTTCGGGCAGCCGGTGAACGGGCCGGTGGCGCCGTCCGGTCCGCTGCCCGTGCCGATCGCCTTGACCCGCGGCGCGTGCCGGCCGCCGAGGTTGCCGGCCGACGAGCTGACCCAGATGCCGTGCTTGGCGAGGCTCTCCGCCGTCGCCGCGCCGATGCCCTGCTGGAACGCGGGCTCGTCGTCGAGGGCGATGTCCTCGGCGATCATCGTGACGCCGGCCGCAGCCAGCGTGTGGAACGCCTCGACGTACTGCGCGGTCGTGTCCTGCGTGCTGGCGAAGGCGAGCTTCGCGCCCGGCGCCAGGTCGTGGATGATCTCGAGCATCGCGGTGCCCTCGTCGTCCTCGTACGACGCCGCCTGCTGCAGCACCTGGACGTCGGCCGGTAGCTCACCCTGCGCGATCGAGTCGGCGATGTGGTCGACGTCGCCGGAGATCGCACCGACCTTCTGCCCGCGTCCGGTCAGGCCGCGCGCCTGGGCCAGGTCGGCCTTGTGCAACGCGACGCCCTCGGCGGTGATCGGTCCGACGTCGACGGCCGGGCGCAGCGAGGGCCGCAGCGCGGTCACCCAGCCGAGCGCGGCGACGGCGTCGAGCTTGTCGTACGGCACCGAGGCGGACACGAGCCCGGTGCTCGGCATGTCGACGCCTGGGACCTTCTTGAAGTCGGCAGAGTTCTTCAGGACCGACACGCCCAAGGACGCCAGGTCGGCCCGCTGCTGCGTGGTGACCGGCTGCGCGGCGTACACCTGTACGCCGAGACGCTGGCCGCTCGCGTCCGCGCTCAGTGCGCGCGCCTTCACACCGGTCTGTTTGGCCGCGGCCGCCTTCGCGGCGTCCCGCAACAGCGACGGGACCTTCGCGGATGCACCGGGGCTTTCAGCAGAGCTCTGAGCCGGTCCCGCGGCGGCCGGTGTCACGACAGCGACCACCGCCATCGGGACCATCAGTGCCACGCTGCTCAGGACATAACGGAGCTTCATCGATTCCTCCCCACTCGACGCCGGGCACAACAGTCACCCACCGACGAACCACCTGTCCAGACCTCGCGTCGTACCCGAGCGAAGGAGGCAGGATCATCGACACCACGAAGTTCGATCAGTTGTTCGCCCTCGCCGCCCCGCAGATCAGCGCCGGGACACACCAGCGCGACGAGATCCCGCGCGACGGCGGGCGCTGGCCCGTCAGCGTCGTACTGCGCCCCGCGCCCGGGCCTCTCGCGTACGCCCTCGACGCGCTGACCCAGGAGGCCGCCGAACTGGCGGGGCCGGGTCACTGGCAGACCGGGCAGCTCGGATCAGCCCACTTGACCGTGCGGGCTCTGGAGCCGCGCCGCGAGCTGATCCCGCCCGACGACCCGGCTCTGACCCGCTACCGGTCGGCCCTCGGCCGCGCGGCCACCCGCAGCCCCTGGCCGATCGGCTTCCGCGTCACCGGCCTCACCCTCACCCCCGGCACCGTCATGGCCTGCGCCGAGCCGGTCGACACCACCGCCGACACCTTCAGCGACCACCTCACCGCCGAACTCGGCCCCGACGCCTGGCACGAACCCGACCGCCGCGACATCTGGTACCTCAACCTCCTCCACTTCACCGAAGACATCACCCACCCCGAAGACCTGATCACCTGGGTCAAGTCCCGCCGTCACCTCCCAGTCGGCACCACCACTATCCCCACCGCCGATCTGGTCCGCTCCGACCACCACCTCCGACCACGTCCCCACATGCGCCCGGCGCGCCTGTGAGAGCGCTCTAGTTCCGGAACCGGCGAGGTCTTGACCGCGGAGGGTGGGTGTTTGAGAGTCGGGGCCGGACGTGGGCGTCGGGCCCGGGTTCCGGGAGGGAGCGGCCATGCGTGGGTGGCGGCGGGTTGGTGTGGTTGTGGTGGCGGCGCTGGTGGCGGGGATGCTGCCGTTGGAGGCGGTGGCCGATGATCCGGCGCCGATGACGCTGGCGGCGTTCGAGGGCGGCGAGCCGTTCGCCGCGCCGCCGAACGCCGGGATCTTCACCTGGGGCAGTGACGCGGACGATCCGCCGACGCTCGAGCTCCAGGCCCGGGCGGACGCGCCGGCCGGCGAGAAGGTGTTGCACGGGACCTACGACATCAGCGGCTGGGGCGGGTTCAGCCACGACGTGACGTACGACGTGAACCCGGGCGACTGGTCGCCGTACAAGGGCATCCGCTTCTGGTGGTACGGGCAGAACACCGCTCCGCTGCCGCCCGGCTCGGGGAAGCGGATCTTCTTCGAGATCAAGGACGGCGGTGCGAACGCCGAGGCGTCGGAGTTGTGGAACACGAGCTTCACCGACGACTGGCAGGGCTGGCACCAGGTCGAGATCCCGTTCAGCGAGCTCGTGTACCGCGGCGACTACCAGCCGGTCGGCGGTATCGACCACGTGCTGAACCTGACGCAGATGTGGGGCTACGCGTTCACGATGCCGGCCGGTTCGCCGGGTGAGTTCGCGATCGACCAGGTCGAGGTCTACGGCAAGGCCGACCCGGCGCTGAAGAACAGCGTGGTCACCGACGCCGACGTCTACCCGGTCAAGGAGGGCGGGACCGCGCAGGTGAAGGTCACGGTCGTGACCACCGGCGGCACGCCGCTCGACGAGCCGGTCACAGTCGCCTACCGGACCGGAACCGGAACGGCCGGCGCCGACGACTACACACCGGTTTCCGGAACGCTCACGTTCCCTGCCGGAACGGTTTCCGGAACGTCGCAGAACGTTTCCGTGACCACCCGGAAAGACAGTTCCGCGGAAGTTGCGGAAACCGTTCCCCTCGAGCTCACGGTGACCGGCGCGAAGGCCCCGCAGACCCAACCGGTCGTGGTGATCGACGCGCACGACCTGCCGTACCTGGACCGGAAACTCCCGCTCCGCAACCGCGTCGACGATCTGCTCGCCCGGATGACGGTGGCGGAAAAGGTCGGCCAGATGACCCAGGCCGAGCGGAACGCGCTCCGGTCCCGTTCCGACATCGCGTCCTACGCGCTCGGCTCGCTGCTGTCCGGCGGCGGCTCCGTCCCGACCCCGAACACGCCGGCCGCCTGGGCCGCGATGATCGACACCTTCCAGCGGAACGCGCAGGCCACCCGCCTGCAGATCCCGCTGATCTACGGCGTCGACGCCGTCCACGGGCACAACAACGTGGTCGGCGCGACGATCCTCCCGCACAACATCGCGATCGGCGCCACCCGCGATCCCGACCTGGCTCGGCGGACCGGCGAGGTCACCGCGACCGAGGTGCGCGCCACCGGCATCCCGTGGGACTTCGCGCCGTGCGTGTGCGTGGTCCGCGACGACCGCTGGGGCCGTGCCTACGAGGGGTACGGCGAGGACCCGGCGCTGGTCCAGTCGATGGCGACCGTCGTGACCGGGCTGCAGGGCAAGGCCGACGGCAGCCAGCTCGCGCGCAACAACCACGTGCTCGCAACCGCGAAGCACTTCGTCGGTGACGGCGGCACGACGTACGGCAGCTCGACCACGGGCTCGTACAAGATCGACCAAGGCGTCACACAGGTCACCCGCCAGCAACTCGAGGCCATCCACCTCGCACCGTTCAAGACCGCCGTGGACCTCGGCGTCGGCACCGTGATGCCGTCGTACTCGAGCCTGTCGGTCGACGGCGCGACGCCGGTCAAGATGCACGGCAACGGCGAGCTGATCAACGGCGTGCTGAAGCAGCGGATGGGCTTCGACGGGTTCGTGATCAGCGACTGGCAGGCGATCGACCAGCTCCCGGGCGACTACGCGAGCGACATCCGGACGTCGGTCAACGCCGGCCTGGACATGATCATGGTGCCGACGAACTACCAGGGCTTCACCCAGGGCCTGACCGCGGAGATCGAGGCCGGCCGGATCCCGATGCCGCGGATCGACGACGCGGTCCGCCGGATCCTGACCGAGAAGTTCAAGCTCGGCCTGTTCGAGCACCCGTACGCCGACACGACCAACGCCGCGTCGGTCGGATCGGCCGCACACCGCGCCGTCGGGCGCGAGGCCGCGGCGAAGTCGCAGGTGCTGCTGAAGAACCAGGACAACCTGTTGCCGTTGGCATCGACCAGCAAGGTGTACGTCGCGGGCAGCAACGCAGCAGACCTCGGCAACCAGATGGGCGGCTGGAGCATCAGCTGGCAGGGCGGATCGGGCGCGACCACCACGGGTACGACGATCCTCGACGGGATCAGGCAGGTGGTCCCGGACGCGACCTTCAGCGCGGACGCGTCGGCACCGCTCGCGGGTCACGACGTCGGCGTGGTCGTGGTCGGCGAACGCCCGTACGCCGAAGGGATCGGCGACGTCGGCAACGGCCACGACCTGTTGCTCTCGGCTGCCGACAAGGCGGCCGTCGACAAGGTCTGCGGCGCGATGAAGTGCGTCGTGCTGATCGTGTCCGGCCGGCCGCAGGTCATCGCCGACCAGCTCGGCGAGATCGACGCGCTCGTCGCCTCCTGGCTGCCGGGGACCGAAGGCGCCGGTGTCGCGGACGTGCTGTTCGGCAAGGTCCCGTTCAGCGGCCGGCTGCCGGTCAGCTGGCCGCGCACCGAGGACCAGCAGCCGCTCAACGTCGGCGATGCGTCCTACGACCCGCAGTACCCGTTCGGCTGGGGCCTCACCACCCAGGCCGCCGCCCGGCAGGCGTTGACCGAAGCGCGCAACAGCCTGCTGCGCAGGCACGACCCGTACGCGGTGGCGGCCGCGGCGACGGCGAGCGCCGCGCTCGGGATCCGCGACTGGTCAGGGCCGCAGGCAACTGTTGCACTGGCCGCGGCCGCCCGGTCCGCCACGTTCCTGGAGCGTACGAAGGCGGACACGTTCGCCGAGGACGACGCGGTGGTCGGCGTGGCCCGCTGGATCGCGCAGAACCACATCGGGCAGAACCTGGACGAGTCCGCGTCGAAGCTCGTCTCCGACGCTGACCACGCCCTCCTGAGCGGTCAATTGAGTACGGCGGTCGCCAAGCTGACCGCCGCGACCAGGTAGAT
>NZ_JBSGFZ010000005.1:0-353138 GCF_053603655.1 Kribbella sp. NPDC004138 | reverse complement strand
CGTCGACATCGGCGCCGGCTCCGGCGAACTGGGCCAGGTCCTGCGTGCCCAGGGCCTGAAGGGACTCCGTCCCATCTCCCTCCTCCGCCTTGCCCAGCACTCCGCGGGACGACGCTCGCGACGGCACCACCTGTCCACGTGACCTCTACAAGGTCGTGAGGCGAAACCCCAAGACTGGAGACTGATGACTGTCACCGAGACCCGGCAGCAGCAAACGCCCGCTGCGCCGGAACTCACCCACAAGGAGATCCTCGAGATCCTGATCGGCCTGCTCGCCGCACTGTTCACGGCGATGCTGAGCTCGACGATCGTCAGCAACGCCCTGCCGACGATCATCGCCGACCTCGAGGGCTCCCAGACGCAGTACACCTGGGTGCTCACGGCGAGCCTGCTGGCCACCACCGTGTCCACCCCGATCTGGGGCAAGCTCGCCGACCTGATGAGCAAGAAGCTGCTCGTCCAGGTGGCGATCTCGGTCTTCGTGATCGGGTCGGCGCTGGCCGGCCTGTCCCACAACGTGCCGTTCCTGATCGGCGCCCGGGTGCTGCAGGGGCTGGCGATGGGCGGTCTGATGGCGCTGGCCCAGGCCATCATCGGCGCCGCGATCCCGCCCCGGTCGCGCGGCCGGTACTCCGGGTACATGGGTGCAGTGATGGCGGTCGCGACCGTCAGCGGCCCGCTGATCGGCGGTGTCATCGTGGACACCTCGTGGCTTGGCTGGCGCTGGTGTTTCTACGTCTGCGTCCCGCTGGCCGTGGTCAGCCTGGTGATCCTGCAGAAGTACCTGCACCTGCCGGTGCTCAAGCGTGAGGTCCGCATCGACTACCTCGGCGCGGTGCTGATCAGCATCGCGGCCAGCCTGCCGCTGCTGTGGGTCACGTTCGCGGGCACGGACTTCGCCTGGATGTCCTGGCAGTCCGCGCTGTTCGTCGGCGGCACGCTGCTGGTCGGCCTCCTCGCCGTCGTGGTGGAGAACCGGGTGGCCGAGCCGCTGGTTCCGCTGAAGGTCGTCCGGGAGCGCACCACGGCGCTGGCGATCGTCGCCAGCCTCGCGGTCGGTGTCGCGATGTTCGGCAGCGCGCTGTTCCTCGGGCAGTACTTCCAGATCGCCCGCGGCTACAGCCCGACCGAGGCCGGCCTGCTGACGATCCCGATGATGCTCGGTTCGTTCGTCGGATCGGCAGGCTCCGGCCAGCTGATCACCCGCTACGGCAAGTGGAAGCGGTACCTGGTGTCCGGCGGGATCCTGTTGCTCGGCGGTCTGCTGATCCTCGGCACGATCGACCACGCCACGCCGTACTGGCTGGTCGGGCTCGGCATGCTGGCACTCGGCCTCGGGACCGGTATGACGATGCAGAACCTGGTGCTCGCGGTCCAGAACACCGTCGACGTCACGCAGATCGGCGCGTCCTCCGCGACCGTCGCGTTCTTCCGCAGCCTGGGCGGTGCGGTCGGCGTCTCGGCGCTCGGTGCGGTGCTCGCGGCCCGGGTGAAGGACCTGATCGTCGCCGGTGTCCTGGCCGGCCCGAACGGCGCCGAGGCCGCGCGCAAGCTGCAGGAGGGCGGAAGCGGTACGAGCCTGCTGGACGTCAACCACCTGCCGCCGCAGCTGGCCGAACTGGTCCGGCACGCGTACGGCGACGCGACCGGGCGGATCTTCCTGATCGCCGCGGCCTGCGCCGTGGTCAGCCTGGTCGCGGTCGTGTTCATCAAGGAGGTCCCGCTCCGCAAGACCGTCGCCAAGGTGGACGTGGCAGAAGACCTTTAGAGGCTGGGCGGTTCGAGACCGTCCAGCGAACGGGTGCGGATGATCGGTGAGCCGATCAGCCACAGTACGGCGAGCAGGCCGCCGGCGGCGGAGACGAGGAGGGTTTCGCGGACACCGATCCAGGTGCCGAGGAACCCTCCGACGACCGCGCCGAGCGGCCTGATGCCGTAGTTGATGCTGCTGAACGCTCCCGCGACGCGGCTGCGCATGTGGTCGTGGACGACCGCGGCCTGCAACGAGTTCAGCGGTACGTCGAAGCACATCACCGCGAACGCCCCGACGAACTCGGCGACCGCCAGCGCGACGGCCTTGGTCCACGTCGGCCCGTCTGCGAGCGCGGCGATCGCGATCGAGCCGGGGAACACGACCGCACCGACCGCGATCACCGGCCCCGCGCCGAACCGTTTGCTCAACGGGGATGCGGTGACGGCGCCCAGCAGCCCGCCGGTCGCACCGACGCCGAACGCGACACCGATGACGCCGGCTGACAGGCCGAGGTTCCGGCTCGCGAAGAGCACCAGCAGCGCCATGCTCATCAGGTTGAAGAAGTTCACCGTGGTGGCGCAGCCCAAGCTGCGGCTGAGGTACGGGTGCTTGAGCACGTACCGCATTCCCGCACCGGCCCGGCGCAGCAGCGGTTCGCTGGACTCCTCCGAGGCACCCGGCTCGACCTTGAGCCGGCTGATCTGGACGGCCGAGAACACGAAGGTCAGCGCGTCGACGACGATCGCTACCGGCGCGGTCAGCCACTGCACCAGCAGACCGCCCACGGCCGGTCCGCCCATGAACGAGATCGACCGCGTCGCGGACAGCTTGCTGTTCGCCTCGAGGTACTGGTCGCGGTCGACGAGCCGGACGAAGAACGACGCGTACGCCGTGTTGAACAGGACATGCGCCGTCCCGGCCAGGATCGCGATCACGTACAACTGGCCGAGGCCCAGCAGATCCAGCCAGTACGCGACCGGCAGGGTGAGCAGCAGGACCGTCCGGGCCAGGTCCGCGGCGATCATCAGCGGCCGCTTGTCCCTGCGGTGGTCGACCCAGGTGCCGATGAACAGCGACGCGATGTTCGGCAGCCAGACTGCCGCGGTCAGGAACCCGACCTGGCTGGGGGAGGCGTCGAGCAGCGTCACCGCGATCAGCGGCAGGGCAAGCTCGGTGATCCGGTCGCCGAACTCGGAGACCGTCTGGGCAGACCAGAACGTCCGGAACCGCTGGACGCGCCACAGGCTGGTGGCGGGCAGGGTCTTCATGGTGCCTCCGGCAAGGAGATGCGCAGGTGCCGGACCGGGCGGGCGTCGTCCGGTACGTCGCCGGCGTCGCGGCGCTGGACATAGGGAGCCAGCAGTTCTTCGATGGCGTTCTCGATCGCCTCGGCCTCGGCGAGCGTGAGCATCAGCAGCGTGTTGGCGGATCCGGCCAGCCGGCTCCACTCGGGGTCCAGGTTCGGCTCCGTCTCGACCAGCCACTGCTGGGCCGCTTCGAGCACCTGGTTCATCATCTCGGTCCGCAGCAGGCGGCCGGCCTCGGTGCCTTCCGGGGTGTCCGGCATCTCGTACCGGAACCCGCGGGCGGCCGCGTCCCACCAGCGCTGCCGGCGGTCCGTCCCGCTCGGCGGCGGTACGTCGACCACCAGGCCGAACTCGGCCAGGTGCCGCAGGTGCCAACTGGTCACCGAGGGGGAGGCGCCGACGTGCTCGGACAGCTGGGTGGCAGTCGCCGGCCCGTGCTTCTGCAGATAGCTGAGCGCGGCGAGCCGGACCGGATGCGCCAACGCACGCATCGCCTGCGGGTCGGTGATCTCGAAATCGCCGTACGGATTCCTGAGAGACATGTTTCGAGAGTAATCTCTCAGATCTCGGATCGGCAAGACTTTGCAAGCTCGACAGGAGGTGTCGGCCGATCGGACCGGATCGCCGGGGTGCTCAGGCGGGGGACTGGCGGCAGTGGGCGTATACGTCCTGTCGAGCTGGCAGGGAGTCAGGCGCGGAAGGTCTTGCTCCAGATGTCGCTGATCAGGTCCGCGCGCATGCCGGCGGCGGTGTAGAGGGCGACGGCCGGTGTCGGGTTGCCGGTGTCGACGTGCAGGATCGTGCCGCGGCGTCCGGCGGCGGAGTCGATCGCGAAGGCGTTCCGCAGCAGGAACTTGGCCAGCCCGCGGCCGCGCGCGGACGGTACGACGCCGAGCCGCCCGACGTACCCGCAGTTGTCGGTGCTGACGAAGTTGTCGTTGCACTCGGTCATCCCGGCTGCGTGCCCGTCGACCTCGGCGATCGTCACCTGCGACCAGTCGAACGTCGACCGGCTCTCCCGCGACGCGGCCCACTCCTCGAACGGCCGCGGCTGCGTCCCGGGCTGGGTCGCGAACGCCTCCATCAGTACGGCGTGCGCCGCCCGGCGGCTGGCCTCGTCCGGAGCACCCCGCCGTACGACGACGCCGTCCGGTACGGCGGGTGGCGGGACCGGGCCGTCGAAGGTGATCCGCATCCGGTGCGTCGACGTGCTGATGGCGAACCCGTGCGTGGCGACCGCCGCCGCGAGTCGCTCGTCCTGACGGATGACGCCCACGCGCGCCACGACCTCGCGGCCGGTCCGCGAGCCGACCTCCGTGGCGCGGCGCTCGACCTGTTGCAGGAGCCAGTCGAGGACCGCCGGGTCCTCGCTCAGGATGTCGACGTTCACGTGCGTGCCGCCGGTGATCGCGACCGCGGTGGCCGAACCGGCGAACTCGCCGTCCGGCCCAGCCACCATCCAACCGTCCGTCGCGGGATCGATCCCCGGATCCCGCAGGTAGTTCGCGACGTCCTCGGGACTGTGTTTCGGAAAGCCGAGCAGTGCCGACGTGTAGGCGCCGGACCGCTCGGCGATCACCGCGGCGTCTTCCTGCCGCATCGGGCGCACGGTGTGACCGGCAGGGAGGTTCACACGCTCACCTCGCGCCGCCAGACCTCCATCACCAGCACCGGCTGCATGCCGACGGACAGGTACACGCCGAGCGCCGGCGTCGGGTTGTTGGTGTCGACGTGCAGGATCGTGCCGGTTCGCCCGGCCGCCGCGTCGAGCGCGAACTGGTCGCGCAGCAGGAACTTCGCCAGCCCTTTGCCGCGAGCCTTCTCGAGGACGCCGAGGCGGCCGACGTAGCCGCAGTTCTCGTCCTCGACGAACTGGTCGTTGGACAGCCGCAGCGCCACCGTCTCGCCGTCCAGCTCCAGCAAGGTCAGCTGCGACCAGTCGAAGGGCGAGTGGTTCTCCTGCGCCGCGTGCCACTCCTCGAAGGAGCGCGGTGAGAAGCCGAACTGGCCCTCGAAGCTCGCGTTCAGTACGTCGTGTGCCGCGCGGCGGGCCGCTTCGTCGGGGGCGCCGCGGCGCACCGTGATGCCCTCGGGAACGTCCGGCACCGGGACCGGTCCGTCGTGGTCGATGCGCATCCGGTGGAACGTCGTACCGGGCTGGAATCCGTGGTTCGCGAGGCGTTCCGCGCGGGCGGTGTCGGCGCGGTAGTTCACTGCGTCCAGCTGGACGGACGCATGCCCGTAGGCCCGGGCGAACTCCGCCGTACGCCTCAGGACGTTCTGCAGGAGGTACGCCTCGACGGTCAGGTCCGCGGTCACCACGTCCAGGTCGAGCTGGCTGTGGTCACCTTTGCCGAAGATCGAGCCGTAGCCCACGAGGCGGTCGCCGTCGAAGACCAGCCAGCCGTCGGTCTCCGGGGCGAAGCCGGGTTCGGTGAGTTGGTCCTCGGCGTCCTCGAGGGTGTAGTCGGCGAAGCCGACGACCGAGGTGTTGTAGGCCGACACCAGGTCCAGGACCGCCTGCGCGTCCTCCTTCGACGGCGGGCGGACGGTGTACGACGATGGGAGTACGGCGGTCATTCACACATGGTGATGAACGACCGCCGTACTGGCCAACTCAATTAGCAGGCCTTGTCCCACTCCAGCTCACACGTGGTCTGCGCGGTGCGCAGGCTCGACATCGCGGCCGGCGGCGCCTGGTCGGACCAGGAAGCGAGCGTGACGCCGACGGCGTCCTCGATCGAGCGCGGGCTGACCAGGTAGTTGTTGCTGATCATCGAGAACACCAGCTTGCGCCCGTCCTTGTTCGTCACGTAGCCGGACAGCGACGTGACGCCCGTGAGCGAGCCGGTCTTGCCGTGCAGGTTGTTGGCGGCCGGCGTGTTCCGCATCCGGCTGCGCAGCGTGCCGCCGACGAACCGGTCCGGGTTGCCGGCGATCGGCAGGGCGTCGTACCACTGCTGCCACCACGGCTCTCGCTGGGCGCCGATCAGGACATCGGCGATCGCGTCGGCCGTCACGTTCACCTTGCGGGACAGGCCGGAGCCGTCGGACAGGCGGATCCGGCTGGTGTCGACGCCGATGCTCTTGGCGTAGTCGGTGACGACGCCCAGCCCGGCCGGCCAGCTGCCCTCGGCGTCGACGACCGCGCCCATCGCCTTGACCAGGGTCTCGGCGTGCATGTTGTTCGACAGCTTGAGGAACGGCGTCATCAGTTCGCCGACGGTCATCGACTCGTCGCGCGCCAACCGCGCCGCGGTCGCCGGGGTTGCCGCGTTCTTGATCCGGCCGCTCACCGTGATGCCCTGGGCGGCCAGCGCGCGCCGGAACACGTCGGCGGCGTACAGCTCGGGCTCCCAGACCGTCACCCACTCCTGGCCGACCGACGCGCCGAGCGGCAGCGAGCCGGTCACCCGGACGACGTTCGTGCCGTGGTCACGCTCGATCGTGAGCGTGTTCGACGAGCCGGCCGCGCCGGTCGTGGCGGTGTTAACGAGCGTGATCGCGCCGTTCGCCGGGACCAGGTTCAGCTTCACCGGCGCACCCGCCGCGGCGCCGGGGCGGCTCTCGACGATCGCCGTGCCGGAGTCGTAGTCCGTGTTCGGGGCGAGCGTGAGCGCGGAGATCTGGGCGTTGTAGTAGAACGGCTCGTCGTCCCAGGCCCAGCTGTCACCGAGCCGGACATGGTCGAAGTACGTGTCGTCGGCGATCAGGTCGCCGTACACCCGCCGGACGCCGGCCGCCTTGAGTTGCTCGGCCAGGCCCGCGTAGTCGGACTCGAGCGCGGTCGGGTCGCCGTACCCCTTCAGGTAGAGATTGCCGAGCAGCTGTCCACCGCGGACGGGGGCGGTGGCGAGGACGTCGGTGTGGAAGCGGTACGACGGGCCGAGCACGTGCATCGCGGCCGTCGAGCTGAACAGCTTGGTGTTCGACGCGGGCAGCATCCGCTGGCCGCCGTTGCGGTCGTACAGCGTCTCGCCGGTGGCCGCGTCGCGGACCACGAGCGCGACCTGCGAACCGTCGTACCGGCTGTCGTTCAGCAGACCGTCGAGCCGCTGCTGTAAAGCAGTCGCTTGTACTGCGGTAGGCGCCGCGACGGACTGGGTGACGACGCCACCCACCGCTGCTGCGACCGCCGCGACGGCGGCGATCATCCCTCTCGGTAAACGACTCACGAGGCACTCCCTCAAACCAGGCGGAAACCAACTAGCGGGAGTCTCCACCCAAGGTTCCTTCGGGTCCAGCGATTGAGGCCTCGCGTTTCAGGTGAATCGATGTAAAAGTTGGCTCCACAGGTAACCGCCCCACCTGAGGAGTCACCCATGAAACGACTTCTGGCAGCGTTGCTCGCTGTCTTCAGCCTGACCGCCGTCCTCTCGCCCACGGTCCACGCCGCCACCACGGCGGCCGTCTTCCCGAGCGAGATCATCGGCGAGAACTTCCCCGACCCGGACGTCTTCGAGCAGAACGGCACCTGGTACGCGTACGCGACCAACGGCAGCCGCGGCACCCTCCCGGTCGCGACCGCGCCGAGCGCCAACGGGCCGTGGACGGTCCGCGGCGACGCGATGCCCGGCGGCCCGTCGAGCGCCTGGGCACAGCCCGGCCGCACCTGGGCGCCGGACGTCTACCCGAACGCCGACGGCACCTACACGCTCACCTACACCGCCTGGCACAAGGCCTCCGGACGGCAGTGCATCGGCGTCGCCACCGCCACGAATCCGCTCGGCCCGTTCCAGCCCGTCGGTACGGCGCCGTTGATCTGTCCGCTCAACCTCGGCGGCGCGATCGACGCGAACACGTTCGTGGCCAACGACGGCACCCGCTACCTGGTCTGGAAGAACGACGGCAACGCGATCGGTCAGCCGTCGACGCTCTGGCTGACCCGGACGGCGGACAACGGCAAGACCCTCGTCGGCGGCAACACCGCGATGCTAACGTCGAGCGGCGTCATCGAGGCCCCCGACCTCGTGCAGCGCGGCAGTCAGTACGTGCTGTTCTTCTCCGGCGGCGGGTACAACGACTGCAACTACCTCACGTCGTACGCGACCTCGAAGACGCTGAGCGGCCCGTGGACGACCGCGTACCGGCCGCTGATGACGACAGCGACGTTCGACAACCACGTCTGCGGACCGGGTGGCGCCGACGTGGTCGGGGGCAAGGTGTTCGTCCACGGATGGGTGAACGGCGGCCGGCACCTGTACGTCGCTGACATCGGGTACGCCAACGACTACCCGGTGGTGCGCGGCAGCCGGGTCCGGTACGAGGCGGAGCGCGGGACGCTGAACCACTGCGTCGTCCGGTCGAACGCGGCCGGCGCCTCGGACGGGAAGGTCGTCGCGTACATCGACTACGCCGACTCCTGGGTGGAGAACTCGGTGTTCGCGCCGGTCGCGGGCAGTTACACGCTCCACGTCGGGTACGCCAACGGTTCCGCGTCCACGGCCAGCCACGGCCTCGTTGTCAACGGCAACAATGCGGGATCGGTCAGCTACCCCGTCACCGGCTGGGACAACTGGCAGCAGAGCTCGGTCTCCGTCACGCTGAGGGCCGGCTGGAACACGATCCGGCTGACCAAGGGCACCCTGTACACGGAGGTCGACTACCTCGAGGTGCAGTAAAGCTGTCGCCGCGACCCCGTAGTCTCGTACTGCACAGAGCACTACGGGGAAGCAGGCGATGGCGAAACCACCAGAACAGGTGTCCAAGGCCCGGCGCGGGCGTCCGGTGTGGCTGGACCTGCGCCGGACCGGTCGTGGCCTGCAGGCGATGCTCGTCGGCGGCCTGCTGTCCCTGATCTCGCTGGTGATCACGTTCTGGTTGCTGCCGCAGATCAGCAGCGACGGCCGGCTGCCGATCCTCCGGCTGGTCGTCCTGATGGCGGTCTTCTCGGTGCTGATGCGCTGGGTGCTGGCCGGGGTCGCGGTGCTGATCGGGTCGATCGGCGTCCTGGTCGGCGGCCTGCTGTCACAGTTCGCGGTCGTCTACCTCGGCATCACCGCGGATCCCGGCGTCGACCTGCACGGCGGCGTCGAGGCGCCGCTGCTGGTCGCCGTCGTGATGTCGACGGTGAGCGCCTTCGTCGGCTGGGTCGCGTACGCGGGCAGTGACGACGCGTACGTGGCGGAGGTGATGCGGGTCGTGCACCGGCGCGCCCGGCGGATCGAGCCCGCGCCGCGGACCGGGATGCTGATCGTCCAGATCGACGGCCTGTCCGCGCCGCTGCTGAACTGGATGGTCCTGGCCGGCAACCTGCCGAACCTCGGCGGCTGGATCCGGGACGGCAGGCACTCGATGCTCGCCTGGCACACCGGCGTGCCGGCCACCACGCCGGCCAGCCAGGCCGGGATCCTGCACGGCGGGTCCCGGCACATCCCGGCGTTCCGGTGGTACGAGAAGGAGACCGGCCGGGTGATGGTCACCAACCGCGGCCGGGACGCGGCGGAGATCGAGGCCCGGATGTCCACCGGGCGCGGCCTGCTCGCCGACGGCGGCGTCAGCATCAGCAACAACTGGTCCGGCGACGCCGAAAAGTGCGAGCTCGTGTTCAGCCGCGCCGGCCTGCCGAACAGCCGCAGCGGCGGGTACGTCCGGTTCTTCTCCAGTCCGCAGGGCGCCGCCCGCGGCCTAGTGCTGTGTGTGGCGGAGATGATCAAGGAGCTGCACCAGGCCCGCCGGCAGCGGGCCCGGCACCTGGTCCCGCGGGTGAAGCGCGGCGGTGGGTACATCTTCCTGCGGGCCGTCACCAACGTGCTGCTCCGCGACCTGAACGTCTCGCTGATCACCGACGAGCTGGTGAAGGGCACCCCGGTGATCTACTGCGACTTCGTCGACTACGACGAGGTGGCGCACCACGCCGGCCCGACTCGCGCCGAGTCGCTGCAGACGCTCGAGGGCCTGGACCGGGTGCTCGGCGCGCTGCAGCGGATCATCGAGACCCTCCCGCACTCGTACGAGATCGTCGTGCTGTCGGACCACGGCCAGAGCCAGGGCTCGACATTCCTGCAGCGGTACGGCCGGACCCTCGCCGAAGTGGTCGACGACCTGGTCGACACCACCAAGCAGCCGGTCCAGGCGGTCGGCAAGTCGGAGGGGTGGGGCCCGGTCAACGCGTTCCTCACCGAGCTGAGCATGCGCCGCAGCGTCGCCGGCTCCGTGACCCGGCGGGCGCTGCACGTGAAGACCGGCGAGGTGGAGCTCGGCCCGAAGGACTGTGAGCCGCAGGTTGCCGCGGACGAGCAGATGGTCGTGACCGCATCGGGCAACCTGGCGCTGATCTACCTCGCGACGACGCCCGGCCGGGTGCCGCTGGAGGAGATCGAGCTGCTGCACCCGAAGCTGATCCCGGGCCTCGCGACGCATCCGGGCATCGGGTTCGTCGTGGTCGACTCGCTGGCCGAGGGACCGGTGGCGATCGGCAGCGCCGGGGTCCGGGTCCTGCGGTCCGGGCGCATCGAGGGCGAGGACCCGCTGGCGTCGTACGGCGGTCTCGCGGCCGCGTCGATGCTCCGGCAGGCGGAGATGCCGCACAACGGCGACCTGGTGGTGGTCAGCCGGCTCGACGACTACACCCACGAGGTGGCGGCCTTCGAGGAGCTGGTCGGGTGCCACGGCGGGATCGGCGGCTGGCAGACCGAGGCGGTGCTGGTGCACCCGAGTCGCTGGGCGCTGGCCGAGCCTCCCGTAGGCTCCGACGAGGTGCACGAGGTGCTGATCGGCTGGCTGGAGAAGCTGGGGCAGCGCAAGGACCTGGACGAGCCGATCGAGTCCGAGCGGGCGTCTGAGGCCCGCAGGATGGGGGCATGAAGCGTGCGAGTGACATGCGCGTGACATGGTGGGGGCACGCCACCACCACGATCGAGGCGAACGGCACACGGCTGCTGACGGATCCGGTGCTGACGTCGCGGATCGCCCACCTGCGCCGCCGTCGCGGTCCCGCGCCGGCGCGGGAGGCGAGGCGCTGCGACGCGGTCCTGATCTCGCACCTGCACGCCGACCACCTGCACCTGACCTCGCTGCCGCTGGTCGCGTCGGACGCCGCGCTGATCGTGCCGCGCGGCGCGGCGAAGCTCATCCACGCCGACAGCGGCCCGGAGTACTCGGACCGCTGCATCGAGGTCTCGCCCGGCAACCAGGTCCGGATCGGGTCGCTGGAGATCACCGCGGTCACCGCACACCACGACGGGCGCCGGCTGCCGTGGTCGTCGTACTCCGCGCAGGCCCTCGGGTACCGGGTCGACGGCTCGCCGAGTGTCTGGTTCGCCGGCGACACCGACCTGTACGACGGGCTCGAGGCCGAGGCCGGGTCGGTCGACGTGGCGCTGGTCCCGGTCGGCGGGTGGGGGCCGTCGCTCGGCCCCGGGCACCTGGACCCGATCCGGGCTGCCGAGGCGGTCCGGCGGGTCGGCGCCTCGACGGCGGTCCCGGTCCATTTCGGGACGTTCTGGCCGATCGGCTGCGACTGGATCAAGCCGGAGCTGTTCCTGCCGCCGGGGGAGAGGTTCGAGGCCGCGATGAAGCAGCTCGATCCCGAGGTGAACGTGAAGGTCCTCGCCCCCGGCCAGTCGATCGAGGTGCCTGTGTGACCGGGGACACCAAGTTCGACCTGTGGTACTTGTTCGCGTTGGCCGGCGCTGTGCTGCTCGGTGCGGTGCTGCCCGTGCTGCCGACGGGTGCCGCGGTGTCGGCGGGCGCCGTCCTGGCCTCGCACAACAACCCGATCGGGCTGGCCGGTGTGCTGCTCGCGGGCGCCGCCGGCGCGTATGTCGGGGACCTGATCGTGTACGCCGGCTGCCGCTTCGGCGGTGAGCGGTTGGCCACACGGGTCGGATGGCTGCGCAACAACGGGTCGCTGGACTCGCTTCGCGAGCGTTTGTCCGAGCACGAGATCGGCGTGCTGCTCACCTCCCGGCTGATCCCGGGCGGCCGGGTGCCGGTGCTCCTGGCGGCCGGTCTCGCCGGCTACAAGTGGGAGCGGTTCGCGATCGTCGACCTGGCCGCGTCGTCGCTGTGGGCGGCGGTCTACATGGCCATCGGCCTGCTCGGCTACGCGCTCTTCGACGAGCCGTGGCAGGGCGTGCTGGCGGCGATCGTCCTGGTCATCCTGACCACCGTGGTGAGCGGCGTGGTCCAGCGCGCGCGACGCAAGAAGCGGTCACACGCCGAATGACGCGTTGCGGAGCCGCTCGACCGTCTCCGCGTCACCGTCCAGCTGGACGTCGGCGACCTGCTGCCGCCCGAAGCAGAACAGCACCAGCTCGCCGGGCTCGCCCGTCACGGTGACCGAGCCGTCCTCGTTGGGCCGCTTCGCGACGGACGTCGTACCGTCGGGGCGTCGCAGCACCAGGCCGCTCGGCGACTTGCGGGTCATCGACTTGGCGGCCAGCCGCACCGCCTTCCACAGACCGTCCTGCTGCTCGGCGGGCAGCTCGCGGACGTCGTACGCCGGTTGCGCGCGCCGCACGTCTTCGTGGTGGACGAAGTACTCCGTGGTGTTCAGCTGGTGCCCGAGTTTCGGCAGCGCGTAAATCGAGACCCGCGGCGGGCCGTTGCGGACCTTGCCGACCACCTCGGCGAAGCCGTAGCGCTCCTTCACGCGCCGCATCCGCCGCTCGGTGGTGTCCGCGAGCGCCGGGATCATGATCCCCGGCCCGGCCATCGGATCGGCCTCGCGGACGTACAGATGGACCGCCAGGTCGTAGGCGTCCCAGCCCTCGCACAGGGTCGGGGCGGCCGGTCCGACCGCTTCGAACAGGTCACACAGAGCGAGTCGTTCCACCCGGCTGTAGTCGGTCACAACTCGATCGTAGTTGTCCGTGGCGAGTGGCAGAATGTCAATCGTTGTCATGTCTGAGTCCCATTGATGCACCTGACTGCCCTGGAGCGTGTCTTGCCTGTCCCGAAAGTCCCGGAAAAGGGCAGCGTCACCCGCCGGGGGTTCGCCGTTCTGCGGGTGGCGATCTGGGAGGAGCCGGGGATCTTCGCGCTGTCCGTGCTCGCCGCGATGCTCTACGGCGCCATGACGGTGGCGGGCGGCTGGGCGCTCGGCTGGGCGACGGACCACGTGCTGCGGCCCGCGTTCGAGAGCGGTGAGACCACGGCCGGCGCGATCGGGTCGCTGATCGCCCTGTTCATCGGCATCGCGATCCTGAACGCGATCGGTGTCGTCGGGCGGCGGCTCGGCGCCGGTGTGATGCAGTTCCGGCTGCAGGCGACGTACCGGCGACGCGTCACCCGGCAGTACCTGAAGCTCCCGCTGGAGTGGCACCACCAGCACTCGACCGGCATGTTGCTGTCGAACGCCAATGCGGATGTCGAGTCGACCTGGTTCGTGATCGCGCCGCTGCCGATGGCGATCGGCGTGATCGCGATGCTGGTGTTCGCGACCGTCGCGATGTTCGCCGCCGACGTCTGGCTGGCGCTGGTCGGCTGCTTGGTGTTCCCGCTGGTCTTCGTCGCGAACGTGATCTTCCAGCGGTACCTGCAGCCGCTCGCCACCCGGGCGCAGCAGCTCCGCGCGGACGTCTCCGAGGTCGCGCACGAGTCGTTCGACGGGGCGCTGGTGGTGAAGACGCTGGGCCGGGAGGCGGCCGAGACCGAGCGCTTCCGCGGCCCGACGTACGCGCTGCGGGACGCGAACATCGCGGTGAACAAGGCCCGCGGCCTGTTCGACCCGGTGATCGACGGCCTGCCCCGGCTCGGCGTGCTCGCGGTGCTGCTGGTCGGCGTCGCGCGGGTGCGCTCCGGCGGCGCGGACGCGGGTGACGTGGTGCAGGTGGCGTTCCTCTTCACGCTGATCGGGTTCCCGATCCGCGCGCTCGGCTGGGTCCTCGGCGAGCTGCCGCGGTCGGTCGTCGGGTGGGACCGCATCCAGCGGGTGCTCACGGCCGAGGGCGGCACGGAGTACGGCGAGGAGCGGCTGACGTCGACGAAGGCGGCCCGGCTGGAGGTCGGCGGCGTCCGGTTCGGGTACCTGCCGGATCGCGACGTGCTCGCCGGTGTGGACTTCGCCGTCGAGCCGGGCCGGACGGTCGCGGTCGTCGGCCCGACGGGCGCCGGCAAGTCGACGATGACCACGCTGCTGACGCGGCTGGTGGACCCGGAGCAGGGCGCGGTGAAGATCGACGGGATCGACCTGCGGGACCTGGCCCGGGACGAGCTGGCCGGATCGGCCGCGCTGGTGGCGCAGACCGCGTTCCTGTTCGACGACACGATCCGCGGCAACATCACGCTCGGCGGTGACTACAGCGACGACGACGTGTGGGACGCGCTGCGGGTCGCGCAGGGCGACGGCTTCGTGAAGGCGCTGCCCGACGGGCTGGACACCAAGGTCGGCGAGCGCGGCACGACGCTGTCCGGCGGTCAGCGGCAGCGGATCGCGCTGGCCCGCGCGCTGGTCCGGCGGCCGCGGCTGCTGATCCTGGACGACGCGACGAGCGCGGTCGACCCGCAGGTCGAGGCGCGCATCCTCGCCGGCTTGCGCTCGGCCGTCCAGGAAGACTCCGGCGCGGCGACGACCGTGCTGGTGATCGCGTACCGGAAGGCGACCATCTCGCTCGCCGACGAGGTGCTGTTCCTGGACGAGGGCCGGATCCTCGCGCACGGCACCCACACCGAACTGCAGTCGTCCACACCCGCCTACCGGGACCTGGTCGACGCCTACGAGAAGGACGCCGAGCGCCGCGAGGAAGAAGCGGAACTCGCAGCCGACATCGACGACCTGGATGCGGAAGGAGCATCAGCGTGAGTGCGGCCGAAGCCAGCCGTCTTGACCACGGTGACAACGCGGGTGGGCTGCAGACCCTGAAGGACGGCCTGAAGGTCTCGCCGGAGCTCGCGCGCGGGTGGTGGGTGACCGGGATCCTCGCGCTGACGATGACCGCCGGGCGGATCGTCGTACCGATCGCGGTGCAGCAGACGATCGACAAGGGCCTGTCCGGTCCGAACGGCCCGGACATGTCGTACGTCGCCTGGATGTGCCTGATTTGCGCCCTCGGCGTGATCCTGACGGCCGGCGCCTCGTACCTGACGACCGTGCGGCTCGCGGTCAACTCCGAGCACGGCCTGGCCACCATGCGGATCAAGGCGTTCCGGCACGTGCACGACCTGCCGGTGCTGACGCAGAGCACCGAGCGCCGCGGCGCGTTGGTCAGCCGGGTCACCTCGGACGTGGACACCGTGTCGCAGTTCCTGCAGTTCGGCGGGTTCATCTTCCTGGTCAGCCTCGGGCAGATGCTGCTCGCGACGATCGTGATGTTCTTCTACTCCTGGCAGCTCGCGCTCGTCGTGCTGCTGTGCTTCATCCCGCTCTTCGCGAGCCTGAAGTACCTGCAGCGCGCGATGTCCGCGGCGTACGGCGTGGTGCGGGCCAAGGTCGGCGAGATGCTGTCCGCGATCGCGGAGCCGGTCGTCGGCGCCCAGGTGGTCCGCTCGTACGCGATCGAGCAGCGCACCCAGGACCGGATCGACGCCTCGATCGAGGACTACCGCCGGACCGCGACCAGGGCGCAGGCGCTCACCGGTCTGACGTTCTCGATCGGCGGCCTGGCTGCCGGCCTGGCGAACGCCGGCGTCCTGACGGTCGGCGTGCTGCTCGGTGTCGACAAGCAGGCCACGCTGGGTGAGCTGCTCGCCTTCATGTTCCTGGTGGCCCTGTTCTCGGACCCGGTGCAGATCGCGACGCAGGTGCTGACCGACGCACAGAGCGCGTTCGCCGGCTGGCGCCGGGTGCTCGGCGTGATCGCCACGCCCGCCGATGTCGCGGACCCGGGCGAGGACGGCGTACAGCAGGCGCGCGGGCCGATCACGGTCGAGTTCGCCGACGTCGATTTCGCCTACCCCGAAGGCGAGCTGGTGCTGCGCGACGTCGACGTCCGGATCGCGCCGCACCGACGGGTCGCCGTGGTCGGGGAGACCGGGTCGGGCAAGACGACGTTCGCGAAACTGCTGACCCGGTTGATGGATCCAACCTCCGGAGCGGTGAAGCTCGACGGGGTCGACGCGCGCGAGATCTCGTTCGAGTCACTGCGGGAGCGGGTCGTGATGGTGCCGCAGGACGGCTACCTGTTCGACGCGTCCCTCGCGGAGAACGTACGCTTCGGGCGCCCGGAAGTGACGGATGCGGAGCTGGTCACCGCGTTCGAGTCGCTCGGGCTGACCGAGTGGCTGGAGTCGTTACCCGACGGGCTGCAGTCGCCGGTCGGTCAGCGCGGCGAGTCGCTGTCGGCGGGGGAGCGGCAGCTGGTGGCGCTGGTCCGCGCGAACATCGCCGACCCGGACCTGCTGGTGCTCGACGAGGCGACCTCGGCGGTCGACCCCGGCACCGAGGTGCGGGTGAACGCGGCGCTCGAGCGCCTGATGGCCGGTCGTACGTCGGTCACGATCGCGCACCGGCTGTCGACGGCGGAGGCCGCCGACGAGGTCCTCGTGTTCGACGAGGGCGAGATCGTGGAGCGGGGCCCGCACGCCGAGCTCGTCGGCGCGGGAGGCGTCTACACCCGGCTGCACGACAGCTGGATTGCGCAACGCAGCGCCGTTTGACGCTCTGAGACGACAGCACGCCGGCCGAGGCTCATGGTTCCCGGCCGGCGTGCGGATCGGTGGATCAGGGGGTCGGCGCAGCGCCGTTGCTCGGGCCCGGCTGCGGCACCAGCAAAAACTCGACACCGCCCTTGTCGTCGACCGCCGCGTCCAGGATCTTGTCGTCCAGCGCGTTCGCCGCGTTCTCCTCGAGGAAGACCCGCGCACCCGCCTCCTCGACCACCTGGTCGCCCGGTTGCGGAGCTTCTGTCGTCGTCACCGCGAGTGCCGGATCCGCCGGGTTGTCCTGCGAGATCCGCACCCCGGCACCTTCCGGCGCGCCCTCGACCCCGGTGATGCTCTTGATCACCAGCGTCGCGTTCTCAGTCAGGGTCAGCACAGCCCACTCCATCCGTCGATTTGTCACTAGCCCTCGCCCCGTGCCCGACCACCGAAATCACAAACCCACCCCCCACCCACCCCGGCCACCCCGGCCACGCCGCCCCCGCCGCAGGCCGAGCAGGTCCGAGTTTGTGCACCAGATCCGTACCGACGGCAGTCCGAAACGCGGATCTCGTGCACAAAGTGGCGGGCAGGAGAATCGGCAGCCGGGGCAGGGGCCGGGCGGGCGGGGGTTAGGCGGCGGGGCGGCTGGTGGTGGGGGTGGCGGGGCGCCAGGTGGGTGCGGGGCCGGTACGGCGGGCTCCGCGGTCGAACGCGACCTGGAAACGCCGGAGCAGCTCGGCGGGCCGGAGGACCGCGTCCTCCCAGCCGAAGTGGACGACCTCGACACCGCAGTCCGAGAGCCGCTGGTCGCGCTCGAAAGCCCGGCGGAGCAAGCGACGGCGCTCGGTCGGTGTCGCGGCCTCGAACTTCTCCAGGCCGTCGGCTTCCCCGACCGTGCGGAACTCGGGCCACCAGAAGTCGACACGAAGCGGCAGCCAGCGATACCCGTCCCAGAACTCTGCTTGCAGCACCGGACCTGGGAACCCGCCGTCCAGGAACACGACGCGGACGTACGACTCGAGGGCCGACTCGGAGCGCGAATCGCCCAGCGCAACGGCCGCGCGTGCCTTCCGTACGCCGGGCCAGCGGTATTGACTGTCCAGGATCGCGTCGAGTTCGGCCATCGAGACCGATCTGGACAAGGCGTGATCGACGGTCACCACCGCCGTACGAAGTGAGAGCTCGCGCGCGAGGTCGACGGTGGTTCGGGCCTCCGACGTCAGCCAGAGACCGCGGTGCAGCTGCAGGTCCGCGGCGCTCAGGCCGGCACGGCGCAGTACGACGTCCGAGCGCTTCAGATTGCGGCGGCCGCCCGGTTCGCAGGTGAGCCAGATCGGGGGCAGCGCAGTACGCCGGTCCTGATCCGTCCACGTCCGGAGGCCGGTGAGGTCTGCGGCCGTGAAGTGGCTGATGACCGATCGCGGATGGGCTGCCTGCGCGCACGCGGCGCGGGCGAGCTGCTGATCGAGAGTGGCGCTGACGTAACGACCGTGCGCGCGCTGCAGCCCGCCATTGCGCAGCAGCCGCTCGACGTCGTACTTCTGCAGCCCCAGCTCCAGCAGGTCGACATGCCGCAGCGGTCTCCCCAGCCGACGAGCCAGCTGCCCGCGCACCTCCTGCCCCAACCGCTCCACCCCCCTATCCTCCCGAAAACCGCGCGCGGCCGCCCGGCCGCCTGTGGACAACTCGACTTTGTGCACCACATCCGCGCTTTCGGGCGTCCGACGTACGGATCTGGTGCACAAAGTGAGCCTTCGAGGGCGGCGCGGGGCGGGGGTGCGGTGCGGGAAGTCGCGTGCGGATGGGTGGGGGGATGGTGTGTGATCGGGGGATGGGTATCGAGTTGAGTACGCCGGGGATCGGTGAGCTGGGGGACGTCGTGGCGGTGTTGCGGGAGTGGCAGCGGGAGGAGGTGCCGCTGCAGTTGCACCCGGGGGACCTCGGCTGGTTCTGGCGGTTCGGGGAGGACCGGACGGCGGCGGCGACGCGGGTCTGGCGCCGGGGCGGGCAGATCGTCGCGATCGGGATGCTCGACGAGCCGGACTGGCTGCGGATGTCGATCGCGCCGGACGTCCAGCGTGACGAGGAACTCGCGCAGCGGATCGTCGACGACGTGTCCGCGCCCGCGACCGGCGTGCTGATCGAGGGCAAGGTGTACGTCGAGACGCCGATGGGGGCGCTCGTCCAGGACCTGCTGTTCAAGGACGGCTGGAACGCCGACGCGCCGTGGGTGCCGCTGCGCCGCGACCTGACCGACCCGGTACCGGATCCCGGCGCCCGGGTGGACGTGATCGGCGCGGAGGAGGCCCACGAGCGGACCTCCGTGCAGCGGGCGTCGTTCGACGGGTCGACGTTCACCGACGACCGCTGGTTCGCGATGTCCGACGGCCTGCCGTACGCCGACGCGCGGTGCCTCGTGCTCCGCAACGAGATCGGTGAATCGGTGGCCGCGGCGACCGTCTGGTCAGCCGGCGAGGGACGCCCTGGCTACATCGAGCCGATGGGCGTCCACCGCCTGCATCGCGGCCGCGGCTACGGCACCGCGATGGTCCTCGGCTGCGCGCGGCACCTGCGGGAGATGGGCGCTTCCAGCATCTACACGGTCACGCCGGCCACCAACGAGGGGGCAGTCGCGACGTACCAGGCCGCCGGGATGCAGGCGCTGGACGAGATCCGCTCCCAGTACCGGGAGACCTAAGCCGCGACGTCGTCCGCGGCCCGGAGCACGCGCAGGATGTTGCCTCCGGCAAGTTTGTCGAGGTCCTCGGAGCTCCAGCCGCGGCCGGCCAGCGCCTCGAACAGCACCGGGTACGACGCCACGTCGGGCAGCTCGACCGGGAACTCGGGGCACCCGTCGTAGTCGCCGCCCAGCCCGATGTGGTCGACGCCCGCCACCTCGCGGACGTGCTCGACGTGCGCGACCACGTCCGCCAGCGTGGTCTGCGGCTTCGGCACGCCGTAGCTCTCGGCGAGCTTCGCCTGGTTGTCCGGGTTCAGCGGGTTCAGGCCCTGGTCCTGGGCCGCCTCCCGGGCGCCGGCGACCCAGTCGACGTACGCCTGTGAGGTGAAGTACGGCACGAAGGTCACCATGCAGACGCCGTCGTTGCCGGCCAGCGTCTCGAGTACGTCGTCCGGCGCATTCCGGGGTACGTCGCAGACGGCGCGCGCCGAAGAGTGGCTGAAGATCACCGGCGCGCTCGTCACCCGGAGCGCGTGCCGCATGGTGTCCGCGGAGACGTGCGAGAGGTCGACGAGCATGCCGATCCGGTTCATCTCCCGGACTACCTCCTCGCCGAACTCGTTCAGTCCGCCGAGCACCGGCTCGTCGGTGGCCGAGTCGGCCCAGGACACGTTGTTGTTGTGGGTCAGCGTCATGTACCGGACGCCGAGCGCCCGCATCACCCGCAGGACGCCGAGCGACTCGCCGATCGAGTGGCCGCCCTCCATACCCATCAGCGACGCGACCCGGCCCGCCTTGATCGCCGCCTCGACCTCGTCGGCGGTGTCGGTGAGCTCCAGGTCCGCCGGGAAGCGCTGCACCAGCCGCCGGACGAAGTCGAGCTGCTCGAAGGTACGCCGGACCGCGTGCTCGTCCTGCGGCACCCACAGACTCCAGAACTGCCCGCCAACCTGGCCGGCCCGCAGCCGGGGAAGATCGGTGTTCAGCGCCGGCACCGAGCCGCCCAGGTCGTACGCGTCCAGGTCGTAGCCGCACAGTTCGTAGAAAGCGATCGGCAGGTCGTTGTGCCCGTCGATCACCCGGTATTCGCTCAGCGTCATCCGGACACCTTCATCCGGACCGTGGTCAGAAGGCAACCCCGGATCGGGGACAATGGGTGGGTGACTATCGACGAGTTGACCTTCGACGCGGCCGGTCTGATCCCGGCGGTGGTGCAGCAGTACGACACGCGCGAGGTCCTGATGGTGGGCTGGATGAACGCCGAGGCGGTCCGCCGGACCGCGGCGACCGGGCGGAGCACGTTCTGGTCGCGCAGCCGGCAGGAGTACTGGGTGAAGGGCGAGACCAGCGGCCACCGTCAGCACGTGAAGCAGCTCCTCGTCGACTGCGACGCCGACACCCTGCTCGTGCTCGTCGACCAGGAAGGGCCGGCCTGTCACACCGGCACCCGCAGCTGCTTCGAGCATGGCGAGATCGAGGTGACGGCCGCGTGACCGCGCCGGACCTGGAGACCTTCCGCGAGTACGCCAAGGACCGCCGGGTGATCCCGGTCACGCGCCGGCTGCTGGCCGACGCCGAGACACCGATCGGGGTGTACGGCAAGCTCGCCGCCGAGCGCGAAGGCACGTTCCTGCTCGAGTCGGCGGAGAACGGCGGCGTCTGGTCGCGGTACTCGTTCATCGGCGTCCGTTCCGCCGCGACGCTCACCGAGCGCAACGGCGAGGCCGTCTGGACGGGCAACCCGCCCGTCGGCCTGCCGGACCACGGCGACCCGCTGCGGGCGCTCCGCGAGACGCTGGAGATCCTGCATACGCCGCGGCTGCCGGACCTGCCGCCGCTGACCGGCGGCATGGTCGGCTTCCTCGGGTACGACGCCGTGCGCCGCCTGGAGCGGTTGCCGGACACGACGACCGACGACCTCGGCCTGCCCGAGCTGACGTTCCTGTTCGCGACCGACCTGGCCGCTCTCGACCACGAGACCGGCGAGATCTGGCTGATCGCGAACGCGGTCAACTGGGACGACTCCGACGAGCGCGTCGACGAGGCGTACGCCGACGCCGTCCGGCGCCTGGACGCGATGGAGCGCGACCTCGCCCAGCCCACCCCGTCGTATGTCGTGCGCGCCGACCGGCAGGCCCAGCCGGAGCCGCACCGGCAGCGCTCCAGCGCGGAGTACCGGCAGGCCGTCGAGCACGCCAAGGAGGAGATCCGCGCGGGCGAGGCGTTCCAGATCGTGGTCTCGCAGCGGTTCGAGCTGCAGAGCAGTGCGTCCGCGCTGGACATCTACCGGGTGCTGCGCCGCTCCAACCCGAGCCCGTACATGTACCTCGTGCGGCTGGACGGGTTCGACATCGTCGGCTCCAGCCCGGAGGCCCTGGTGAAGGTCACCGAGAACAAGGTGATCCTGCACCCGATCGCGGGCACCCGTCGCCGCGGCGCCACGCCGGAGGAGGACCACGCGCTGGAGGAGGAGCTCCGCGCGGACGTCAAGGAACGCGCCGAGCACCTGATGCTCGTCGACCTGGGCCGCAATGACGTCGGCAAGGTCTGCGCGCCCGGCACGGTCGAGGTCGTCGATTTCATGGACGTGCGCCGCTACAGCCACGTCATGCACCTGGAGTCGACGGTCACCGGGCAACTGAAGGCCGGTCTGACCGCCTTCGACGCGCTCACCGCCGCGTTCCCCGCGGGCACGCTGTCCGGGGCGCCGAAGCCGCGCGCGATGGAGATCATCGACAAGCTCGAGATCACCCGCCGCGGCGTGTACGGCGGCGTCGTCGGCTACCTGGACTTCGCCGGTGACGCGGACACCGCGATCGCGATCCGCACCGCGGTGCTGCGCGGCGGGACGGCGTACGTCCAGGCCGGCGCCGGCATCGTCGCGGACTCGGATCCGGCCGCCGAGGACGCCGAGTGCCGGACCAAGGCGGCCGCCGTGCTCAACGCGATCGCGGTCGCGGGAACGTTCACCGACGTATGAGGCCTCAACGGATCGTCGACGTCCTCGCCCTGGCGGCGCTGGTGCTCCTCGGGCTGTCGGGGTACCTGACCTGGGTGTCGGCAGACCCCGGGAACGGCCGCAAGGACGTCGTCCTCAACGGCTACACGATCACCAAGGCCCCGGTGACGCTCGCGCTCGCCGCGATCCTGGCCGTCGTGGTGCTGAGGCTGGCGGGAACGGCGCTGCGGAGAGTCCTCGGCGGTCTGGTGGCGCTGCTCGGGTTCGCGGCGGTCGTCGTCGCCCTGGGCGTGCGCCCCGACGGCCCGGAACTGAGCCGGCTGCGGCCCGAGCTGAGCGACGTGCTGGCCAACCAGGTCACGCAGTCCCTGGGCCCGGCGCCGTGGTTCGCGCTGGCGGGCGGCATCGCGCTGGTCGCGGCGGGTCTGCTGACCGTGCTGACCGCGCACCGTTGGAGGCGGGCCACGGCCCGTTACGAGCGTGATCCGGCGGCGGCCGGGCCGGATCACGGAGCGGATCAGTGGAAGGCGATCGACGCCGGGGAGGACCCGACTCTCTGATCGCGGCGGGCTACCGCCACAATAGGACGGGACGACGAGGAGGAGTGGCGCCAATTATGGACAATACGGTGGCCGATCAAGGGCCGAGCCGGATCGAGGACGAGGCTCCGCACGATCTGCACGGCAACAGCCCGGCGGCGTGGACGGCGGTCGCGATCGTGCTGGTCGCGTTCACGCTCGGCGCCATCGCGATGGTGCTCGGGCCGAACTGGGTGCTGTTCTGGGTCTCCGTCGGGATCGCGGTTCTGGGGGCGCTGGCCGGCAAGGTGCTGCAGCTGCTGGGCTTCGGGGTCCCGACCGACGGCGACCACTGAGGGGCGGACGGACATGACTGTGCTTGACGACATTCTCGCCGGGGTCAAGGCCGACCTCGCGGAGCGCCAGGCGCGGGTCAGCCTGGACGACCTGAAGCTCGAGGCCCAGCGCAAGCCCGACGCCAAGGACCCGATGCCGGTGTTCCGCGGCGACGGGATCGCGGTGATCGCCGAGGTGAAGCGGTCCAGCCCGTCCAAGGGCGAGCTGGCCGAGATCACCGACCCGGCCGCGCTGGCCGGGGAGTACGAGCAGGGCGGCGCCGCGGCGATCTCGGTGCTGACCGAGGAGCGCCGGTTCAACGGCAGCCTCGACGACCTGCGTGCGGTCCGCGGCCGGGTCGACGTCCCCGTGCTGCGCAAGGACTTCATCGTCTCGTCGTACCAGCTCTGGGAGGCCCGGGCGGCCGGTGCCGACATGGTGCTGCTGATCGTCGCGGCGCTCGAGCAGGAGGCGCTGGTCTCGCTGATCGAGCGGGCCCAGTCGATCGGCCTGTGCCCGCTGGTCGAGGTGCACGACGAGGAGGAGACCCGGCGTGCGGTGGACGCCGGAGCCCAGCTCATCGGCGTGAACAACCGCAACCTGAAGACCCTCGAGGTCGACCGGGACACCTTCGCCCGGGTCGCGCCGACGATCCCGACCGAGCTCGTCCGCGTGGCCGAGTCCGGGGTCCGCGGCCCGCATGATGTAATCGAGTTCGCGCGCGCCGGGGCCGATGTCGTCCTCGTCGGTGAAACTCTGGTGACCGGCCGCGACCCGCGCGCCTCGGTCGCCGACCTCGTCGCCGCCGGATCGCACCCCGCCATCCAGCAGCGGCACTAGAACGCCCGCCCGGTCCAAACGGTGCGGGGCCGTAACTCTCCCCGCGCCGTACGGGCCGGGTCGGAAGGTTTTGTCGGATGAGTACTGTGCTGCCCGACCAGTTCGGGCACTTCGGCCGTTTCGGCGGCAGGTTCATGCCGGAGGCGCTGATCGCGCCGCTCGACGATCTCACCCAGGCGTGGCGTGAAGCCATGGCCGACCCCGAGTTCACCGGCGAGTTCGAGCGGATGCTGCGCGAGTACATCGGCGCCCCGAGCCTGCTGTACGACGCGACCCGGCTGTCGGACGTCGCCGGCACGCGGATCCTGCTCAAGCGCGAGGACCTGAACCACACCGGCGCACACAAGATCCGCAACGCGATCGGCCAGGCGCTGCTCACCAAGCGGATGGGCAAGCCGCGGGTGATCGCGGAGACCGGCGCCGGCCAGCACGGCGTCGCGACCGCGACCGCCTGTGCCTACCTCGGCCTGGAGTGCGTGGTCTACATGGGCGAGGTCGACACCGAGCGCCAAGCGCTGAACGTCGCCCGCATGCGGCTGCTCGGCGCCGAGGTGATCTCGGTCAAGACCGGCAGCCGGACCCTGAAGGACGCGATCAACGAGGCGCTGCGCGACTGGGTCGCGAGCGTCGACAAGACGCACTACATCCTCGGCACGGCGGCCGGTTCGCACCCGTTCCCGGCGATGGTCCGCGACTTCGTCCGCGGCATCGGCGACGAGGCCCGCGAGCAGTCGCTCGAGCTGCTCGGCAAGCTGCCGGACGCCGCGGTCGCGTCGGTCGGCGGCGGCTCCAACGCGATCGGCCTGTTCACCGCGTTCATCGGCGACCAGGACGTGAAGCTGTACGGCGTCGAGCCGGGCGGCGACGGGTTCGAGACCGGACGGCACGCGGCCACGATCAGCGCCGGCCAGGTCGGCGTCCTGCACGGCGCGCGGTCGTTCCTGCTGCAGGACGAGGACGGGCAGACGATCGAGTCGCACTCGATCTCCGCCGGGCTGGACTACCCGGGCGTCGGCCCGGAGCACGCGTGGCTGGCCGAGACCGGGCGGGCGACGTACCGGCCGATCACCGACGCCGAGGCGATGGAGGCGTTCCGCCTGCTGTCCAGGACCGAGGGCATCATCCCGGCGATCGAGTCCGCGCACGCGGTCGCGGGGGCGCTCGACATCGCCAAGGAGCTGGGGCCGGACGCAACGATCCTGGTGAACCTGTCGGGTCGTGGCGACAAGGACATGGACACGGCCGCGACCTGGTTCGGCCTGGGCGAGGAAGGATCCGGCCGTGAGTGAGCTCGTTGCCCTGGGCAAGGCCGGGGCCGCGATCCGGAAGGCCAACGACGAAGGCCGCGGCGCCTTCGTCGGGTACCTGCCGGCCGGTTATCCGTCGTACGACGGCGCGCTGGACGGGCTGAAGGCGCTCGTCGACGGCGGCGCCGACGTGATCGAGCTGGGCCTGCCGTACAGCGACCCGGTGATGGACGGCGTCACGATCCAGCGCGCCACCGAGATCGCGCTGGCCGCCGGTCTGCGCACCCGTGACGTGCTCAGCACGGTCGAGCAGCTCGCGGCGTACTCGGACGTCCCGGTGCTCGTGATGACGTATTGGAACCCGATCGAGCGGTACGGCGTGGACCGGTTCGCCGCGGACTTCGCCGGGGTCGGGGGAGCGGGGCTGATCACGCCCGACCTGATCCCGGACGAGGCCGCCGAATGGGTCGCGGCCGCGGACAAGCACGACCTGGACAAGGTGTTCCTGGTCTCCCCGTCCTCGACCGACGAGCGGATCGCGATGACCACGGCCGCCTGCCGCGGGTTCGTGTACGCGACCGCTGTGATGGGTGTCACCGGCGCCCGGGACAAGCCGTCGGAGCTGGCGGCGCCGCTGGTGGCCCGGACGCACGCGGCGACCGGCCTGCCGGTCGGCGTCGGCCTCGGCATCTCGAACGGCGACCAGGCGGCCGGGGTGACCGCGTTCGCGGACGCCGCGATCGTCGGCGCGGCGCTCGTGAAGGCGCTCGGCGAGGGTGGTCCGGCCGCCGTTCGCGCGCTGGCGGAGGACCTGTCCGAGGGCGTCCGCCGGGAACCCCGTACGCCGGTTGATCGTTAGTACCGCCGTGAGTCGAACCAGGAACACCGCCGTCCTTCTACTGGCGGCGGTGGCCCTGCTTGCCCTGGCGGGCTGCAGCGGCAAGGCGGAGAAGCCGGACAATCCGGGCGGCGCGATCATTCGCAGCAGCCAGGATCCGAACGGCTTGCGCGGCGCGGCGCTCGACCGGCCGTACTCGATGCCCGCGGCCACCTTGACCGACACCGGCGGGAACCCGTTCAACCTGGTCACCTCGACCAAGAAGCCGGTCACGCTGGTGTTCTTCGGGTACACGAACTGCCCGGACGTGTGCCCGACCGTGATGGCCGACGTGGCGTCCGCGCTGACCAAGCTCGACCAGCAGGTGCAGGACCAGATCCAGATGCTGTTCATCACCACGGACCCGGCGCGCGACACCGGACCGGTGATCCGCAAGTACCTGGACCGGTTCGACCCGTCGTTCGTCGGGCTGACCGGCTCGCTGACGTCGATCAAGGACATCGCCAAGGCCGTCGGCGTCCCGGTGGAAGGGATGCAGAAGCTGCCCTCCGGCGGGTACGAGGTCGGTCACGGAGCGCAGGTGATCGGCTTCGGGAAGAACGACAAGGCGACCGTGCTGTGGCTGTCGAACGCCGCGATCGGCGACCTCGCCCACGACTTCGGGAAACTGGTGGAGGCCAACCGGTGAAGTCGTGGGTCTCGCTGGTGGCGCGGCTCGTGCTGGGCTGCGTGATGCTGGTGGCCGGCGCGCTCAAGGTGACCGACCCGGAGACCGCCGCGCAGGCGGTCCGTGCCTACGAGTTGCTCCCGTCGTCGCTGGTGCAGCCGGTCGGCTGGGGACTGCCGTTCCTGGAGATCGCGATCGGGCTGCTGCTGATCATCGGCTTCGGTGTCCGGGCCTCGGCGGCCGCGGCCGGTGTCTTCCTGGTCGTGTTCATCGCCGCGGTGGCGTCCGCCTGGGCCCGTGGCCTGTCGATCGACTGCGGCTGCTTCGGCGGCGGCGGTCAGGTCGCGCCGGGGCAAACGAAGTACCTGCAGGAGATCCTCCGCGACGCCGGCCTGCTCGTCCTGGCCGGCTGGCTGTGGTTCAACCCCGTCAGCAAGTTCGCCGTCGTATCCGAGCCGCAAGGAGTCACCGCGTCGTGAGCAAGGCCAAGTCCCCCGTGAATCCGCTGCTTCAGCAGCAGCAACGCCGGATCTCACCCGGGATCATCGTGGTGATCGTCCTGGTGCTGGCCCTCGGCGCCGGCGTCGGTGTGCAGTACTACCGCGGCCACTCGAAGGTCGAGGTGAGCTCGAACGGGCGTCCCGAGCCCGCGGTCGTCACCGGTCCGGGCACGGCCGGCAAGGGCGTCACGGTCGGCACGAGCGGCGCCAAGGTCACCATCGACCTGTATCTGGACTTCCGCTGCCCGCACTGCGCGGAGTTCGAGGAGAAGACCGGCGCGACGATCGACAAGCTCGTCCAGGACGGTACGGCGACGCTGACCTACTGGCCGCTGCAGTTCGTGAACCCGGACGCCTCGCCGCGGCTGGCGAACGCGTTCGCCGCGGCGGCCGCGAACGGCAAGGCGCTGAGCTTCGTCGACGAGCTGTACGGCGACTTCTCGAAGTCCTGGACCACCGACCAGTTGATGGAGCTCGGCAAGCAGCTCGGGATCGGCGACGCGAAGTACCAGCAAGCCGTGCAGAACGACACGTACGCGAGCTGGCTGGAGTCCGTCGGCAAGGCCGCCGACGACCGGGGCGTGACCGGTACGCCGACCGTGTACGTCAACGGAAAGCAGCTGGAAGCCGACCAACTGACACCCGACGGCCTGCAGCAGGCCGTGGACGCGATCGCATCGTGACCCTGCGTTCCTGGCCGTGGTCTGACGCGTCGAGTAGCGTCTGTCTTTGCCATGTCTAGTCTGAGTTCCGCCGTGTTGATTCCGGCGACCATTCCCAGTCCGAGCCAGGGTGTCTGGCACCTCGGACCGCTGCCGATCCGTGCGTACGCGCTGTGCATCCTGGCCGGCATCTTCGCCGGCTACTGGCTGGGCCGCCGGCGCTGGGTGGCGCGCGGCGGATCGGCGCCGGTGCTCGCCGACATCATGTTCTGGGCGATCCCGTTCGGGCTCGTCGGCGCGCGGATCTACCACGTGGTCACCGACGCCGAGCTGTACTTCGGCGCCGGCAAGAACCCGCTCGACGCGCTGAAGATCTGGCACGGCGGACTGGGCATCTGGGGTGCGGTCGGCTTCGGCGCGCTCGGCGCGTGGATCGCCTGCCGGCGGGCGAAGGTGCCGTTCCTGGCGGTCGCGGACGTGATGGCGCCCGGGATCGCGCTGGCGCAGATCTTCGGCCGGTTCGGCAACTACTTCAACCAGGAGCTGTTCGGCCGCCCGACGAGCAAGCCGTGGGGCCTGGAGATCGCCTTCGACAACCGTCCGGCCGGGTACAAGGACTTCGCCACGTTCCAGCCGACGTTCCTCTACGAGGCCGTCTGGAACCTCGGTGTGGTCGCGCTGATCCTGCTCGCCGACCGCCGGTTCAAGCTCGGCCACGGCCGCGCCTTCTTCCTGTACGTCGCGGCGTACACCGCCGGTCGCGCGTGGATCGAGAACCTGCGCATCGACACCGTGAACCACTTCCTCGGCCTGCGGCTGAACGTCTGGACCGCGCTGATCCTGTTCGTGCTCGCGGTCGTGGCCTTCGTGATCAGCGCCAAGCGCTACCCCGGCCAGGAAGACATCAGCACCGGCCCGGCCGCCGGCAAGCCCACCACCGAGGCCTCCAAGCCGGCCGAGGACGCCGAGGCCACCGAGGCCGAGCCGCAGGACGCCGTCGTGGACAAGCCGGACGACGGTTCCGAGAAGGTCGAAGCCGGGAGTACGAACGGGTCCGGCGACGCCGAGCAACCACCTGAAGGGTCTCGTGACTGAGACGCCCGAGGTTTCGGCCGAGCATCACGGCGACCACACGCACCGTGATGTGAACGGCGGCTGGCTGCGCCCGGCGGTGTTCGGCGCGATGGACGGCCTGGTCTCGAACTTCGCGCTGATCGCCGGCATGGACGGCGGCACCGCCTCGGGCTCGAAGTTCATCGTGCTGGCCGGCCTCGCGGGCCTCGCCGCCGGCGCGTTCTCGATGGCGGCGGGGGAGTACACCTCGGTCGCCTCCCAGCGCGAACTCGCGCACGCCGAGATCGAGGTCGAACGCGCCGAGATCAAGAAACACCCGATCGACGAGGAGATCGAGCTCGCCGAGACCTACCGCGCGAAGGGCCTCGACCCGGACCTGGCCAGCAAGGTCGCCAAGCAGTTCCACGCCGACCCCGACCAGGCCCTCGAGGAACACGTCCGCGAGGAACTGGGCATCGACCCCGGCGACCTCCCCAACCCGGTGGTCGCCGCCGCCTCGTCGTTCGTCTGCTTCGCCGTCGGCGCGTTCATCCCGCTGGCGCCGTACCTGCTCGGCGCCACCAGCGTCGTACCGGCCCTGATCCTTTCCCTGACCGCACTGTTCGTCTGCGGCGCTGTCGTCTCCCGCGTGACGAGCCGGTCCTGGTGGTACTCCGGCCTGCGCCAGCTGCTCCTCGGCGGCGCCGCGGCGGCCCTGACCTACTTCGTCGGCACGCTCGTCGGCCCCGGAATCGGGTAGCGCAGGCGCTACCCCCGGGGTCGCCTCGACGTCATGGTTCACGCCGTGCTGATTCGCCTAGCTTGTGCCCATGAAGAGGCTCGCCGTTCTCGCAGTCGCGCTCGTCGTCGCCTTCGTCGTTGCTCCAGGCGTGCTCGCGAGCGATGCGGCGACCGCCGACCTCAGGAGCGAAGGACACCTGGTCGGTGCCTTCCGCAGCGGGTTCGTCACCTACTGGGGCTCCGGCGAGCGGAACTTCGACCAAGGCCTGCAACGGGTAGTCGACTACTGGTTCCGCTATCACGTGGCCAAGGGCGTGCTCGCCGGCGCGCTGCTGGTCGTGCTCGTCGCGCTCGCCGTGCTGATCTGGCAGGCGTTCCTGCGGACGCACGGGCTGCGGGCGGCGGGCCTCGCGGTGAGCGGTGTCCTGTCCACCGGGCTCGCCGTGGTCTCGCTCGGCGGTCATGGCCAACGTCCATGGAATGGCGGCGCCGTTCGGCTCGCTGCTGCCGATGCTGTTCGGAGCCCCGGCCGGTCCGTTGGACGGCACGCTCGGGCAGATCCGGCAGCAGCTGGCGGATGGGCAGCAGTCGCCGCCTCTCGAGGTGATCACCGACGACTACGTGCTGTTCCACGCGGTGATGGCTGTCGAGGGCGCGATCGTGGTGGCCGCGCTCGCTGTACTCGCCGTCCTCTTGTGGCGACGGTTCGCGAGGGCGGACGGCCGTACCCGGTGGGTACTGGCCGGGTACGGCGTGCTCGTGCCGCTGCTGTCGCTGGCGCTCGCCGTCGTCGTTGCCGCGAACGCGATGACGGCGGTCCACCCACAGCCCGGCCTCGAAGGGTTCTTCGCCGGCGGCTGGTAGTCAGTCGGTGATCCGCTGAGTCTGGGTGAACAGGCTGCTGTAGGCGTTCAGGGCGGGCTGGCCGCCGAGATGGGCGTACAGGACGGTGGAGTCCTTCGGTATGTCGCCGGTGCGGATCAGGTCGATCAGCCCGGCCATGGACTTTCCTTCGTAGACCGGGTCGATGATCATGCCTTCCAGTTCGCCGGTCAGGCGGATCGCGTCGAGCGTGGACTGCACGGGGACGCCGTACTCGTCGCCGGCCCAACCATCGAGGACGGTGATCTCGTCGTCGCGGAGGTCGCGGCCGAGGCCGATCAGCTCGGCGGTGTTCCGGGCGATGCGTTCGACCTGGTCGCGGGTCTCCTGGAGCTTGGCGCTGGCGTCGATCCCGATCACCCGGCGCGGGCGGTCCTGGCCCGCGAACCCGGCGATCATGCCGGCGTGCGTCGAGCCGGTGACCGAGCAGACCACGATCGTGTCGAAGAAGACGCCGAGCTCACGCTCCTGCTGCTCCACCTCGTACGCCCAGTTCGCGAACCCGAGCCCGCCGAGCCGGTGGTCCGAGGCGCCGGCCGGGATCGCGTACGGCGTACCGCCGCGGGCCTCGACGTCGGCGAGCGCCTGCTTCCAGCTGTCCTTGAAGCCGATCCCGAACCCGGCCGGGTCGAGGCGCACCTCGGCGCCCATGATCCGGCTGAGCAGGATGTTGCCGACCCGGTCGTTGAGGGCGTCCGGCCAGTCCACCCAGTTCTCCTGCACGAGCACCGCCTTGAGCCCGGCCTTGGCCGCCACCGCTGCCACCTGGCGGGTGTGGTTCGACTGGTAGCCGCCGATCGACACGAGCGTGTCGGCGCCCTGCGCGAGCGCGTCCGGGATCAGGTACTCCAGTTTGCGCGTCTTGTTCCCGCCGTACGCGAGACCGGAGTTGCAGTCCTCCCGCTTCGCCCAGATCTTCGCCCCGCCCAGGTACGCCGACAGCCGCTCCAGCGGGTGCACCGGGCTCGCTCCGAACAGCAACGGGTACCGCGGAAAATCGCTCAGCCCCATGAGATGCCTCCACTACGCTCCGTCGAATGTTCCCTGGCCCGATCGACGTCCTTCCGGCCACCCACCTCGACCAGCTAGGCACCATCTTCGCGCGCTTCATGCGACCGGATGTTGAGGGGCGAACTGAGAGGCCGTACGCAGCGTGATGCCGTCAGCGTCCCGCCCGACGCCCCGACGGGTCTCAGCAAGTGAATTTCAGGTGCTGTTGGTGGTTGCCGGAGCGGGTGGCTGGGAAGATGGGAGGCTAGTAGTGAGCGCTTGCTTACGCAGGGTTAGCATGGCGTTTCGCGGTGGACAGGAAGTCCAACTGGCGGGCGTCATGAGGTAGTCTCGGGACTCCCGGCTTGGGCCAGTGTTGTCCCGCGGCCAGTTGTTTTTGACCGTAGGACGACGGGAGCTCCTGAATGTATGGTCGCCCCCCATTCCCGAGCGAGGGTCTCTACGACGGACGGCACGAGCACGACGCTTGTGGTGTCGCCTTCGTTGCGACCCTGACCGGTGAACCGAGCCACGACATCGTGGCCAAGGCATTGACCGCCCTGCGGAACCTCGAGCACCGTGGTGCGTCCGGTGCGGAGCCCGATTCCGGTGACGGCGCCGGCATCCTGATCCAGGTCCCGGACGCCTTCTACCGCAAGGTGTGCGCGTTCGAGCTGCCCGCGCCGCACAGCTACGCGACCGGTATCGCGTTCCTGCCGGCCGAGGCCGACGACGCCGCGAAGGCGATCGCCCGGATCGAGGAGCTGGCGGCGGAGGAGCAGCTGACGGTGGTCGGCTGGCGGGACGTCCCGACCACGCCCGAACTGCTCGGCGCGACTGCGCGTTCGGTGATGCCGACGTTCAAGCAACTGTTCGTGACCGCGAAGGCGGGCCGCGTGCTCGGCCTGGCGCTGGAGCGGATGGCCTTCCGGCTGCGCAAGCGCGCCGAGAAGGAGACCGAGACCTACTTCCCGTCGCTGTCCGGCCGGACGATCACCTACAAGGGGATGCTGACCACCGACCAGCTGGACAAGTTCTTCCCCGAGCTGACCGACCCCGACCTCGCGTCCGCGATCGGCATCGTGCACAGCCGGTTCTCGACGAACACGTTCCCGTCCTGGCCGCTGGCGCACCCGTACCGGTACATCGCCCACAACGGTGAGATCAACACCGTCCAGGGCAACCGGAACTGGATGCGGGCCCGCGAGGCGCTGCTGTCCAGCGACCTGATCCCGGGCGACCTCGAGCAGCTCTACCCGATCTGTACGCCGGGAGCGTCCGACTCCGCGTCCTTCGACGAGGTCCTCGAGCTGCTGCACCTCGGCGGCCGTTCGCTGCCGCACGCGATGCTGATGATGATTCCGGAGGCGTGGGAGAACGCCGCCACCATGGATCCGAAGCGGCGCGCGTTCTACGAGTTCCACTCGACGCTGATGGAGCCGTGGGACGGCCCGGCGTCGGTGGTCTTCTCCGACGGCACCAAGGTCGGCGCGGTCCTGGACCGCAACGGCCTGCGCCCTTCGCGCTACTGGGTGACCGACGACGGCCTCGTCGTCCTTGCGTCCGAGGCCGGGGTATTGGACATCGACCCCGCCACCGTGACCGAGAAGGGCCGGCTCGAGCCCGGCCGGATCTTCCTGGTCGACGTCGACGCGCACCGGATCATCACCGACGCCGAGGTGAAGAACGCCCTCGCCGCCGAGAACCCGTACGACGAGTGGCTGCACGCGGGCCTGATCCGCTTCGAGGACCTGCACGAGCGCGAGCACGTCGTCCACAGCCACGCCTCGGTCACCCGGCGGCAGCAGGTCTTCGGGTACACCGAGGAGGAGCTGCGGGTCATCCTCACCCCGATGGCGAAGTCCGGCGCCGAGCCGATCGGCTCGATGGGCACCGACACGCCGATCGCGGTGCTGAGCGACCGCCCGCGGCTGCTGTTCGACTACTTCGCGCAGCTGTTCGCCCAGGTCACGAACCCGCCGCTGGACGCGATCCGCGAGGAGCTGGTGACCTCGCTGTCGTCCAGCCTCGGCCCGGAGTCGAACCTGCTGAACCCGAGCCCGGCGTCCTGCCGTCAGGTGGTGATCCCGTTCCCGGTGATCACCAACGACGAGCTGGCCAAGCTGCGGCACATCAACCTCGACGGCGACATGCCGGGCCTGGCCACCACGGTCCTGCGCGGCGTGTACGACGTCGAGGGCGGCGGCGAGGCGCTCCGGACCCGGCTCGACGAGCTGTGCGCCGAGGCCAGCGCCGCGATCAACGACGGCGCCCGCATCCTGGTGCTGTCCGACCGGCACTCGAACGCCGACAGCGCGCCGATCCCGTCGCTGCTGCTCACCTCCGCGATCCACCACCACCTGGTCCGGGAGAAGACCCGGACCCAGGTCGGCCTGGTCGTCGAGGCCGGTGACGTCCGCGAGGTGCACCACGTCGCGCTCCTGATGGGGTACGGCGCGGCCGCGATCAACCCGTACCTGGCGCTGGAGTCCGTCGAAGACCTGTGCCGCCAGGGCACATACCTGCCGGGCGTCGAGCCCGAGCAGGCGATCCGCAACGTGGTGAAGTCGCTCGGCAAGGGCGTCCTCAAGGTGATGTCGAAGATGGGCGTCTCGACGGTCGCGTCGTACACCGGCGCCCAGATCTTCGAGGCGAACGGGCTGTCCCCGTTCCTGGTCGACATCTACTTCACCGGTACGTCGTCCAGGATCGGCGGCGTCGGCCTGGACGAGATCGCCGAGGAGGTCCGGCGCCGCCACCTGCGGGCGTACCCGGCCGACGGCATCCTGCCGGCGCACCGCAAGCTCGAGATCGGCGGCGAGTACCAGTGGCGCCGTGAGGGCGAGCCGCACCTGTTCGACCCGGACACGGTCTTCCGGCTGCAGCACAGCACCCGCACCGGTCGGTACGACATCTTCAAGCAGTACACGTCGAAGGTCGACGAGCAGTCCGAGCGGCTGATGACGCTGCGCGGGCTGTTCGGGTTCAAGTCCGACCGAGAGCCGATCTCCATCGACGAGGTCGAGCCGGTCAGCGCGATCGTCAAGCGGTTCTCCACCGGCGCGATGAGCTACGGCTCGATCAGCGCGGAGGCGCACACCACGCTGGCGATCGCGATGAACCAGCTCGGCGGCAAGTCGAACACCGGTGAGGGCGGCGAGGACGCCGAGCGACTGTACGACCCGGCCCGCCGGAGCTCGATCAAGCAGGTCGCGTCCGGCCGCTTCGGCGTCACCGCGGAGTACCTGACGAACTCCGACGACATCCAGATCAAGATGGCGCAGGGCGCGAAGCCCGGCGAGGGCGGGCAGCTGCCCGGCCCGAAGGTGTACCCGTGGGTCGCCAGCACCCGGCACTCGACGCCGGGCGTCGGCCTGATCTCGCCGCCGCCGCACCACGACATCTACTCGATCGAGGACCTGGCGCAGCTGATCCACGACCTGAAGAACGCCAACCCGGCCGCCCGCATCCACGTGAAGCTGGTGTCCGAGGTCGGTGTCGGCACGATTGCCGCGGGCGTCTCCAAGGCGCACGCGGACGTCGTCCTGATCTCCGGCCACGACGGCGGGACCGGCGCGGCGCCGCTCACCTCGCTGAAGCACGCGGGCGGTCCCTGGGAGCTCGGCCTCGCCGAGACCCAGCAGACCCTGCTGCTGAACGGGCTGCGGGACCGCATCGTCGTCCAGACCGACGGCCAGCTGAAGACCGGCCGGGACGTCGTCATCGCCGCGCTGCTCGGCGCGGAGGAGTACGGCTTCGCGACCGCGCCGCTGGTGGTGTCGGGCTGCATCATGATGCGGGTCTGCCACCTGGACACCTGCCCGGTCGGCGTCGCCACCCAGAACCCGGTGCTCCGCGAGCGGTTCTCGGGCAAGCCGGAGTTCGTGGTGAACTTCTTCGAGTTCATCGCCGAGGAGGTCCGCGAGTACCTGGCGGAGCTCGGTTTCCGCACGCTGGACGAGGCGATCGGGCACGCCGAGGTCCTCGACATCGAGCGCGCGGTCGACCACTGGAAGGCCGACGGGCTCGACCTGACGCCGATCCTGCACGTCCCGGCGCTGCCCGAGGGCGCGTCGCGGCACCGGACGATCGAGCAGAACCACGGCCTGGACAAGGCGCTCGACAACGAGCTGATCCGGATCTGCGCCCCGGCGCTGGACAACGGCGAACCGGTCCGCGCACAGCTCGCGATCCGCAACGTCAACCGGACCGTCGGCACCATGCTCGGCCACGAGATCACCAAACGGTACCGCGCGGCCGGCCTGGCCGACGGCACCATCGACCTGACCTTCACCGGGTCGGCCGGCAACTCGTTCGCCGCGTTCGTGCCGCGCGGGGTCACCCTGCGGCTTGAGGGCGACGCGAACGACTACGTCGGCAAGGGCCTGTCCGGCGGCCGGGTCGTGATCCGGCCGGACCGGCACGCCCGGTTCGACGCCGCCGACCAGATCATCGCCGGCAACGTGATCGCGTACGGCGCGACGTCCGGCGAACTGTTCATCAGCGGCGGCGCCGGCCAGCGGTTCTGCGTCCGGAACTCCGGCGCGACCGCGGTCGTCGAGGCGGTCGGCGACCACGCGTGCGAGTACATGACCGGCGGGCGTGTCGTCGTGCTCGGCGCCGTCGGCAGGAACTTCGCCGCGGGCATGTCGGGCGGCGTGGCCCACGTGCTCGACCTGGACCGCGCCCTGGTGAACCCGGAGCTGGTGGACCTGCTCCCGCTCACCGAGGACGAGTCCGACCTGTTGCACGACCTGGTCCGGCGGCACCACGAGGAGACCGGTTCGGAACGGGCGGCCAAGCTGCTCGCCGACTGGCCCGCCGCGGCCGCCAGGTTCACCACGGTGATGCCCCGCGACTACGCCCGGGTGCTGGCGGCCAAGGCGGCCGCCGAGCGCGACGGCCTGGACGAGGACGCCACCACGCGAGCGATGATGGAGGCCATCTGATGGCTGACCCCAAGGGATTCCTGACCACCGGACGGGAGGTCGCCGACCGGCGGCCGGTCGCCGAGCGCGTGCAGGACTGGAAAGAGGTCTACCCCGGCGGGCCCGGCAAGGCGCTGCTGCCGATCATCACCAAGCAGGCCGGCCGCTGCATGGACTGCGGCATCCCGTTCTGCCACAACGGCTGCCCGCTGGGCAACCTGATCCCGGAGTGGAACGACCTGGTCTGGCGGGACGACTGGTCGAGCGCGATCGAGCGGTTGCACGCGACCAACAACTTCCCGGAGTTCACCGGCCGGCTCTGCCCGGCGCCGTGCGAGACCGCGTGCGTGCTCGGGATCAACCAGGACCCGGTGACGATCAAGAACGTCGAGGTCGCGATCATCGACAAGGCCTGGGAGGCCGGTGACGTCAAGCCGCAGCCGCCCGAGTGGCTGACCGGCAAGACGATCGCCGTCGTCGGCTCCGGCCCGGCCGGCCTGGCCGCCGCGCAGCAGCTGACCCGCGCGGGTCACACGGTCGCGGTGTACGAGCGCGCCGACGCCCCCGGCGGCCTGCTGCGCTACGGCATTCCCGAGTTCAAGATGGAGAAGGAACAGGTCGACCGCCGCATCCAGCAGATGAAGGAGGAGGGCACGGTCTTCCGCTCCGGCGTCAACGTCGGCGTGGACGTCACGGGCACCCAGCTGAAGCAGCGGTACGACGCCGTGGTGATCGCGACCGGGTCCACCGCGGCCCGCGACCTGCCGGTGCCGGGCCGGGAGCACGGCGGCATCCACCAGGCGATGGAGTATCTGCCGCAGGCCAACCGGGTCGCGCTCGGCCAGAACGTCGAGGACCAGATTGTTGCGACCGGCAAGGACGTGGTGATCATCGGCGGCGGCGACACCGGCGCCGACTGCCTCGGTACGGCGCACCGCCAGGGGGCTCGCTCGGTCACCCAGCTGGAGATCATGCCGCGGCCGTCCGAGGACCGCCCGGGGCACCAGCCGTGGCCGACTTACCCGATGATCTACCGGGTCGCCTCCGCCCACGAGGAGGGCGGCGACCGGGTGTACGCCGTTTCCACGGTGAACTTCGAGGCCGATGCGGCCGGCAACGTCTCCGGGCTGAACCTGATCGAGGTGGAGTTCAAGGACGGCCGGTTCGCGCCGGTCGAGGGCACCGAGAAGCACATTCCGGCGCAGCTGGTGCTGCTCGCGATGGGCTTCGTCGGACCGGAGCGCGAGGGTTTCCTCGAGCAGCTCGGCGTCGAGCTCGACGAGCGCGGCAACGTGCAGCGGGACAAGAACTACCACACGTCGGTCGAGGGGGTCTTCGCCTGCGGTGACGCCGGCCGCGGCCAGTCCCTGATCGTCTGGGCGATCGCCGAGGGCCGCTCGTGCGCCAACGGCGTCGACACCCACCTCACCGGCTCGTCCACCCTGCCCACCCCCATCCCGCCCACCGCCCGCCCGCTGGCGGTCTGACCGTCCTTGGGCACCGGCCAACCATGAAACACCCCGCGATCTGGTTGGTCGGTGCTCAAAGTGGTGAGGGTCGATAGGTTGGAAGTGTGGCAACGCGCCTGGTGACGAAGGCCCGGCTCCGCGCGATCGCGCCGTGGGCCACCCTCGTCGTGCTCTGGCTGGTCACCTCGGTGACGATCGGCCTGGTTGCGTTCGCAAACGACTCCGAGCGCGTCACGATCGGTGCGCACGCGGCGACCGTCTCGCCGACCTTCGACGGGCACGCGACGGTGGACCTCGGCGCCGTCCTGCCGCGGCTGCGGATCGCCAGCAGCAACCCGATGGGGCTCGGCGTGAACGTCGACGTCCAGGAGACCGACGCCGCCAACCTCACCGACCTGATCAACCGCGACGCCCTGATCGCGGCCCAGCCCGACGGTGAGATCGGGCGGATCCAGCAGGTGGTCCAGGAGATGGCCGTCGACGACGCCCTGGCCGGGGCCGGTTCCGGTCTGCTGGTGGTCGTCGTGGTGGCGACCGTCTGGGCGATGATCGGCGCCCGCCGCCGCCAGGAGCTGTGGCACCTCGTCCACCGTCACGAACGCCGGCTCGAGCACCGGGCGATCGTCGTCCTGGTCGCGATGCTGATCACGATCGCCTCGATCTTCGGCCCCGGACGGATGCGGCCCGTCGACGTACCGCCGACCGAGTGGAAGCCGCTCGCCGACCTGCTGCCGGAGATCCCGCTTGACGAACAACTGCAGGGCGTCGAGGTCGCCTCCGGGTTCTCCACCACGGGCGGCGTCGGCGTGATCCGGACCGCGGTCGAGACGTACCAGCGGTCGTCCCGGTTCTACGGTCAGCTGAAGGACTCGGTGGCCGATGTCGCCACCCAGATCCACCAGCCCGCCGAAGGGCAGAAGGTCGCACTGCAGGTCAACGACCGGCACGACAACATCGGGATCGACGGCTTCGCCGCCGAGGTGGCGAAGGCCGGCGGGGCGAAGATCCTCATCGACGCAGGTGACGACACGTCGTCCGGCCAGGGCTGGGAAGTCTTCAGCATCCACTCGCTGCGGCAGCACTTCAAGGACTTCAAGGTCGTCGCGGTGGCCGGCAACCACGACGCGGGCGGCCACATCGAGGACGCCATGCGCAAGAACGGGTTCACCGTGCTCGACAGCAAGCCGGTCGAGGTGGAGGGAATCCGGTTCCTGGGCGACAGCGACCCGACCAAGACCGGGCTCGGGAGCGCGGACAGCCCCGGCGACGAGACCATCGAGCACCAGTCCGAGCGGCTCGCGGACATCGCCTGCGACCAGGCCGAGAACAAGCGGATCTCGACATTCGTGGTCCACGACCCGGCGTCCGGCGCCGACACCGCCGCCCGCGGGTGCGCGCGGCTGGTGCTGTCCGGCCATCTGCACCGGCAGGTGGGGCCGGAGAGCCGGGTGGTCGACGGGCGGTCGGTGACGACGTACACGAACGGGACGACCGGGGGAGCGGCGTACGCCTTCGCGCTGGGGTACACGCTGCGCCGGCCAGGGCAGGTCACGCTGATCACCTACGACAAGGAAGGGCAGCCGATCGGCCTCCAGAGCGTCACGGCTGAGCTGACCGGGGCGATCACCGTCGGGGCCTACACCCCCTTGCCTTCTTGACGATTCAGGCACTGCCGCCGATTGTCTTCTACTGTTAACTGTCCAGTAACGGGGGCGGACCAGCAGGACCAGTGGTTTGCAGGAGTAGGGTTTTGTGACGTGCGTCGCGCAAAGATCGTTTGTACGCTCGGCCCGGCTACGGCCGCCCCGGAGCGCATCACGGAACTCGTCCAAGCAGGCATGGACGTCGCAAGGCTCAACCTGAGCCATGGTGCCCATGCCGAGCATGAGCGCATCTACCAGCGGATCCGCACCGCTGCGGCGGAGACCGGGAGCAACGTCGGCATCCTGGTTGACCTGCAGGGCCCGAAGATCCGGCTGGCCGAGTTCGCCGAGGGCAAGGCAACGCTCACCTACGGCGAGCGCTTCACGATCACCACCCGGGAGGTGCCCGGCGACCAGACCATCTGCGGTACGACGTACGACGGCCTGCCGGGTGACGTGAAGCCGGGCGACCAGCTGCTGATCGACGACGGCCGGATCGCCCTGGTCGCCGAGGAGGTCACCGAGACCGACGTGGTCTGCCGGGTCACCGTCGGCGGGCCGGTCTCCAACCACAAGGGCATCAACCTGCCCGGCGTCTCGGTCAGCGTGCCCGCGCTGTCCGAGAAGGACGCCGAGGACCTGCGCTGGGCGCTGCACCTGCCCGCCGACATGATCGCGCTGTCGTTCGTCCGGGACGCGGCCGACATCCAGCTGGTGCACAAGATCATGGACGAGGAGGGTCTGCGGATCCCGGTCGTCGCCAAGATCGAGAAGCCGCAGGCGGTCGCCAACCTCGACGAGATCATCGAGGCGTTCGACGGATTCATGGTGGCCCGCGGCGACCTCGGCGTGGAGCTGCCGCTCGAGGACGTCCCGCTGGCCCAGAAGCTGATCATCGACCAGGCCCGGCTGAACGCGAAGCCGGTGATCGTCGCCACCCAGATGCTCGAGTCGATGATCTCCGCGCCGCGGCCGACGCGGGCCGAGGCGTCCGACGTCGCCAACGCCGTACTCGACGGCGCCGACGCGGTCATGCTGTCCGGCGAGACCAGCGTCGGGCGCTTCCCGATCGAGACCGTCAAGACGATGGCCCGGATCGTCGAGGCCACCGAGGAGCAGGGCCTCGGCCGGGTCCACGAGATCGAGTGGGAGCCGAAGACCAAGGGCGGCGTGATCGCCCGCGCGGCCGCGGACGTTGCGGAGCGGCTGGACGCGAAGTACCTGATCGCGTTCACCCAGTCCGGCGACACCGCCCTCCGGCTGGCCCGCTACCGCACCGAGGTCCCGCTGCTCGCCTTCACGCCGGTCCCGTCGGTCAGCTCCTGGCTGAGCGTGGTGTGGGGCATCGAGACCCACATCGTCCCGACCGTCGACCACACCGACGAAATGGTCCGCCAGGTCGACCAGCGCCTCCTGGAACTCGGCAAACTCAGCAAGGGCGACCTGGTCGTCATCGTCGCCGGCTCCCCACCCAGCATCCCCGGCTCCACCAACGCCCTCCGAGTCCACCGCATGGGCGACGCCATCGAAGGAATCGCCCCCGCCTACCGCAATCCCAACCCGTAATCACCGGGGTTAGCGGGTAAGAACACAGACGAAGAGCAGCGGTTGAGGCGGACGGTCAGCTGACCGTCCGCCTCAACCACGTTCAAGCCGGGAGATCCGAGCGGGCGGAGCTCAGGACTTTGGGCCGATGAAGGTGTCGAGGTAGGTGACGGCTTCTCGGCGGGCGACGGAGAGGGCGTTGGGGCGGGGCATGCGCCAGGGGATGGTGAGCAGGTCGAGTGCCCACTGGCAGATCCGCATGATGTCGGGGGATTCGTTGGAGAACATGTAGCGCGGATATTCGTACCGCTTCAGTCGGCCGGCGACCGTTCGCCTGGTCCAGTTGGCTACGCGGCAGCCGTCGGAGTTGAACAGGCCGCGGAGGAACAGTTCGGGGTCATCGGCAACGATCTCCCGCTGCCAGTCGGCGAGCGCGATGGTACGGCGGTGCTTCGGTCCGGCGCCGTGCTGCGGAAACAGGCACGGCCAGTGTTTCCAGTACGAGAGAACCGACGTATACCCGACCGCCTGCACCCGATGCACCGGCCTGCTCGGGTGGACGGCCCGTACGACGGACGCAGCCTCGTCGATCAGCCGCGGGTACGCGTCGTCGCACGCGATCCGCAGCGCAAACACATCCCGCCGATGCCGCGACAGGCACCCGTCACCCAGATACAGACCCAGCAGATGTGAGTACGACGGATTGTCGAGCGATCCACTCCCACACCGCGGGCACCCGCCCGGCCGCGCCGAACGCATCCCGCGATCCCGCCACTCACGCAGCGCCGCCCGACTGATCCCCAGCCGCTTGCTGATCGAGTTCAGACTCTCCCCGGCGCCGATCGCCGCCAGTGCGATCGCCCGCGTCCGCTCGTCGTACATGAGCCCAGCTTGGCCGGGACCACTGACAGTTTTTGTGCCCTGAGTGGGATTCGAACCCACACTGGATGCTGTTTGAGAGCATTGCCTCTGCCGTTGGGCTATCAGGGCATCCGCGCTTGATGCGCGTTCGGAAATCCTAGCCCATCTGACCGTTCGATCAGAAAATGTCGGTGGCCGACGCGACGATGTGTCATGGCGCACTTCCGGTCGGAGGAGACGGTCGAGTCGGCGTTGCGGATGTCCGACGACGGCGTACCGGATCGTGTCAACGCCGAGATCCACGGGGTCGCGTTGCGAACGATTCGTACTTGGCGGCGCCGGTACCAGAAGGAAGGGCGAACGCGTGGTGGCGCCAGGGGTTACCGGGGCACTCCGTGCCCGCGGTGCGATGGGGCGGAGTTGGATGAGATGGCGTACGCGTTGCTGTTGGGCTGGTATCTGGGCGACGGGCACATTGCCAAGGCGCGGCGGGGGGTCTTCTGCCTTCAGATCGCGAACGATCAGAAGTATCCGGAGCTGAACCAGGAGATCGCGGCCACGATCAGGCTGGTGAAGCCGACGGCCAGCCCATGCCTGCGGACCGGGCAAGGCATGATCCGGATAGAGGCGCGGTGGAAGCATTGGCCGTGTGTGTTCCCGCAGCACGGGCCAGGGATGAAACATCTGCGGAAGATCGAGCTGGCCGACTGGCAGCAGGAGATCGTTGCCAGGTACCCAGAACAGTTGCTGCGAGGACTGATTCACTCGGACGGATGCCGGATCGTGAACTGGGCGAGCAGGCCCGGTCGTGACAAGCGGTACTACTACGTGCGCTACATATTCTCGAACAAGTCCGACGACATCCGGAACATACTCACGAACGCACTGGACCTCTTGGGCATCGCTTGGCGCCGGCCGCGCTGGGATCTCATTGCGGTCAGCCGGAAGGAGGCGGTTGCTGCGCTCGACACCTTTGTGGGTCCTAAGTCGTGAGGGGGGATCGATAAGGTGTCGGGTGTGACTGCTAAGCGTGTGGTGATCGCTGAGGACGAGGCTCTGATTCGGATGGATCTGGCTGAGATGCTCGCGGAAGAGGGGTATGACGTCGTCGGGCAGGCGGGGGACGGCGAGGAGGCGATTCGGCTGGCGATCGAGCAGCGGCCGGATCTGGTGATTCTCGACGTGAAGATGCCGAAGCTGGACGGGCTGAGTGCGGCGGAGAAGATCGCGGGGGAGCGGATCGCGCCGGTGCTGATGCTGACCGCGTTCTCGCAGCGGGAGCTGGTCGAGCGGGCGCGGGACGCCGGCGCGATGGCGTACCTGGTGAAGCCGTTCTCCAAGGCCGACCTGCTGCCCGCGATCGAGATCGCCGCGTCGCGGTACGTCGAGCTCGCCGAGCTGGAGCGGGAGGTCGCGGACCTGGCCGAGCGGCTGGAGACGCGCAAGCTGGTGGATCGCGCGAAGTCGATCCTGCAGACCAAGTTCGGGTTGTCGGAGCCGGATTCGTTCCGGTGGATCCAGAAAACCGCGATGGACAAGCGGGTCTCGATGCGTCAGGTCGCGGAGCTGGTCGTGAACGAGGCCGGCGATTCCTGAACGGGCAGTTCGTCCTGCCCGCGCGGCAAAGATCCGGGGTTCTCGCCTGCCGTAGCGGCGTGTCGTGACGGTGAGGTGAACGCGCTGGCGGCTTCGTGACGAATCGTGACAGTCACCCAGGTTGACAGGCAGTGATTCTCACTAAAGTCAACCGGTCGCTAACACTACGTCACCAATCGACCCGATCGGACAGTAATCAGGTCAACGGACGATGCTTACCGGGGTAACGACCTCACAACACAGCCGATGCGCTGTTCGCTTGGAACCATCGCGGGGTCTAACCTGCCGGTGCTCGTGGCAAATGCGCGAGAGTCCCGGATTCGCTGGGACTATCCAGACATGGGAGGAACAGTGCACCAGCGTTCCGTAGTACGGGTCGGCGCGTCGCTGATCGTTGCGTCGTTGGCCCTGACTGCCTGCGGCTCACGCAGTGGCAACGACTCCGGGGGGAACTCCGGAAGCTCGACCAAGACCGCGAAGATCGGCGTCATCGCGCCGCTGTCCGGAGACTTGTCCGCCCTGGGTCTGGGTATCCAGCACTCCGTCGAGCTGGCCGTCAAGCAGGCCAACGACTCCAACGCGATCCCGGGCTGGAAGCTCGAGGTGGACGCGAAGGACGACGAGGCCAAGACCGAGCCGGGCAAGAACGCCGCCACGGCCCTGGCCAGCGACAAGGACGTGATCGGCGTGGTCGGCACGCTGAACACCAGCGTCAGCCAGCAGGTCCAGCCGGTGCTCGCGCCGAAGAACATCGTCCAGGTCTCGCCGGCCAACACCGGCCCGGGCCTGACCCAGGGCGCGAAGTGGCAGACGGACCCGAAGCGGCCGTACCCGACCTACTTCCGCACCTGCACGACGGACGCCGTCCAGGGTCCGTTCGCGGCGCGGTACCTGTACGAGACCGCGAAGATCACCAAGGTCGCCACGATCCACGACAAGAAGGCGTACGGCCAGGGCCTGGTCGGCACCTTCACCGAGGAGTTCAAGAAGCTCGGCGGTCAGGTCGTGTCGGCGCAGACGATCAACCCGGACGACTCGAACTACCAGGCCGTGATCTCCGCGGTGAAGCCGTCCAACCCGCAGGCCGTCTACTACGGCGGTGAGTACCCGAACGCCGGTCCGCTGTCGCAGCAGATGAAGGCCGCCGGCCTGAACGTCCCGCTGATGGGCGGCGACGGCATCTTCGACCCGAAGTACATCACGCTGGCCGGCAAGACCAGCGACGGTGACCTGGCCACCTCGGTCGGTGCTCCGGTCGACAGCCTCGAGTCGGCGAAGAAGTTCGTCTCGGACTACAACGCGCAGAACTACAAGGAGCCGTACGCCGCGTACGGCGGTTACTCCTACGACGCTGCGAACGCGATCATCAACGCCCTGAAGACGTCGCTGAAGGACGCCAAGGACGTCGAGTCCGCGCGCCAGGCCACGGTCGATGCCGTGGGCAAGGTCTCCTTCGACGGTGTGACCGGCAAGGTCGCCTTCGACCAGTACGGTGACACCACCTCCAAGGTGCTGACCGTCTACAAGGTTGCCGGCGGCAAGTGGGCCACCGTGGAGACCAAGGACTTCGAGAGCAAGTAAGCAGAGTCGACCTCATGTCTCGGGGGTGGGAGCGATCCTCCCACCCCCGTGGCGTGTCATAAACCGAGGCAGATGGGAGGTCGACGTGGACCAGTTCTTGCAGCAGCTCGTCAACGGGTTGACCTTGGGCTCGCTGTACGCCCTGATCGCGGTCGGGTACACCGTCGTGTACGGCATCGTGCAGCTCATCAACTTCGCCCACGGCGAGGTGTTCATGATCGGTGCGTTCGGCGCACTGACGACGTACCTGTTGTTCTTCAACGGTAAGACCAGTGTGTGGATCCTGCCGGTGATGATCGTCGGCGCGATGATCGCGTCGGTCGGCACCGCGGTGGCCATGGAACGTGTCGCGTACCGTCCCCTGCGGAACGCGCCACGACTCGCACCGCTGATCACGGCGATCGGTATCTCCGTGTTCCTGCAGGAGTTCGTCCGCCTGTTCTACGACCAGCCCGAGTGGACGGTCGTGGTGCTCACGGGTCTGGCGATCGGCGTCGGTTACCTGATCGGCGGGCGGGTGGCCAAGATCGACCTGAGCCACCCGGTCTCCAAGTGGTTCGACCGCGCCCCGCTGCTCGGCGCCGCCGGCAGCGCTGTCGCGGTGTGGGTCGTCGTCCGGCTGGTCAACCCCGACCTGAACGCCCTGCTGATCGTCGGCGTGGTCGTGCTCGGCGCCCTGGTCGGTACCGCGATCGGGTGGCTGGCCGGTGCGGCCGTACGCCGTCGCGCCCGGAACCAGACGCCGGTACCGGCGATCGCCGCTGCCGCTGCCGGCGCGGTCGTGATCGCGGAAGTCAGCTGGGTGCTCTACGAGAAGCTGATCAGCAACGTCGACTGGCCGAGCGCCAAGCTGCGCATCCCGTTCCCGCAGATCGATGTGGTGACCGGCACGGCCCTGCAGGTCGGCGGGGTGACCATCCAGCGGTCCGCGATCTTCACGATCGGGGCGCTCGCGGTCTGTTCCGTGCTGCTCTGGTTCTTCGTCAACCGGACCCGGATGGGCCGCGGTATGCAGGCCGTGTCGCAGGACCCGGACACCGCGCGGCTGATGGGGATCAACGTCGACCGGATCATCGTGGTCGCGTTCGCCCTCGGTGCGGTGCTGGCGGCGATCGCCGGTGTCTCGCAGGGTCTGCAGAACACCAACATCGAGTTCCGGATGGGCTTCCTGGCCGGTCTGAAGGCGTTCACCGCCGCGGTGCTCGGCGGGATCGGCAACATCTTCGGCGCCGTCGTCGGTGGTCTGGTGCTCGGCGTCATCGAGGCGATGGCCACCCAGTACATCCCCGGGCAGTTCGGCGGTAGTACCTGGAAGGACGTCTGGGCCTTCGTCATCCTGATCCTGGTTCTGGTGTTCAGGCCGCAGGGCCTGCTGGGCGCGAGGGTGGTGGACCGCGCATGACCGACGTGGAGACTCCTGTCGACGACGTCGCCGAGGCCCCGGTGGCGAAGCCGGGCAAGCCGATCGCGTGGCCGCTGGGCCTGGTCGGCGTGGCGCTGGTGATCGTCGGATCGTTCCTGTCGTGGAGCTACGACAAGTCGATCCTGAACGACCTCTCGATCAACTTCTATCCGGGCGGCCTGCAGATCCTCGCGATCATCGTCGCCGTGCTCTCGCTGGTGCTGCTGCTGGCGGAGCGGGGGCCGCTGACCAAGCTGGGCACCTGGCTGGACGCGACGCTCGGCCTGCGGGCTTTCGGCGTCGGCCTCACGCTGTACATGGTGCTGGTGATCGTCGCGATCTCGGTGGAGTCCGACGGCCTGATCAACGTCAACCCCGGTGCGTACGTCACGCTCGTCGGTGCCGCGTTGATCGCGGTGTCGGCGTACCTGCTGCCACTGCACCAGTTGCGGGACATGAGCCACGCGCGCCTGCCGGACTGGCTGGAGATCTTCCTGATCTCCGCGATGATGGCGGTGGTGCTCTTCCTCGCGGCGTACGCGCTCGGGCTGGGCGACGCGTGGTCGTTCATCCTGTGCCTGGTGTTCGTCGCAACCGGCGCGACCGGGCTGTTCCGGACCGGGGCGATGACGTTCATGTCGCACGCCGGGCAGCGGCACCGCAAGGTGCTCACGCTGGCGGCGTTCGCGGCGGCGTTCCTGTTCCCGTTCACCCAGAACGGTTCGGACGCGAACATGTCGATCGCGGGCTCGGTGCTGGTCTTCAGCGCGACCGCGATGGGCCTGAACATCGTGGTCGGCCTGGCCGGTCTGCTGGACCTCGGGTACATCGCGTTCCTGGGCTCCGGTGCGTATGTCGCCGCGACGCTGTCGACGTCGGCGTTCGCGACCATCGGCTGGAAACCGCCGTTCCTGCTGGTGATGCTGATCGGCGCCGGTGTGGCGGCTCTGCTGGGCCTGATCATCGGGTCGCCGACACTGCGGGTCTCGGGTGACTACCTGGCCATCGTGACGCTCGGGTTCGGTGAGATCTTCCGGTTCTCGATGTTCAACCTGGACGGCAACAACGGCCCGAACCTGACCAACGGGCCGAACGGTATCCCCGGCATCCCGGACCTGGAACTGTTCGGGTTCAACTTCGGCGACGCGCACACGGTCGCCGGCATCGAGCTCGGCCGGTTCTCGAACTACTACTTCCTGCTGCTGCTCCTGCTCGGCTTCGTCATCCTGACATTCGCCCGGCTGAACAACAGCCGGATCGGCCGTGGCTGGGTCGCGATCCGGGAGGACGAGAAGGCCGCCGAGGCGATGGGCGTGAACGTCTTCGGGCTGAAGCTGCTCGCGTTCGCGGTCGGCGCCTTCCTGGCCGGTCTGGCCGGCACCATCAAGGCCCATCAGGACGGCGCGGTCAGTCCGGACCAGTTCATCTTCCTGGAGTCGGCGTTCCTGCTCGCCGCGATCGTGCTCGGCGGTATGGGCACCATCGCCGGTGTGCTGCTCGGTGCGACGATCCTGAAGCTGCTGCCGGAGAAGCTGCGGTTCTTCTCGGAGTACCGGCTGTTCCTGTTCGGCATCCTGCTGGTGCTGATGATGCGGTTCCGTCCCGAGGGCCTGGTGGCGAGCAAGCGGCGCCAGCTCGAGTTCCACGAGGAGGACGAGGCGTTGGCCGTCGAGGTCGAAGAGGAACGGCTCGCTGTCGAGGAGGCGAAATGACGGTGACCGACACCCAGAACACGGCCGAGCGTTCGATCGGCGCCCCGGTTCTGGAGGCCTCCGGCGTGACCATGCGGTTCGGTGGTCTGCTGGCGGTGAACGACGTCAACCTGACGGTGCGCGAAGGGGAGATCGTCGGCCTGATCGGTCCGAACGGGGCCGGCAAGACGACGTTCTTCAACTGCCTCACCGGCCTCTACAAGCCGACCAGCGGGCAGGTCCGGTTCTCCGGTACGCCGTTGCCGCCCAAGCCCCGGGCCGTGGTCCGGGCCGGGATGGCGCGGACGTTCCAGAACATCCGGCTGTTCGCGAACATGACCGCGCTGGAGAACGTGATGGTCGGGCGCTACTGCCGGACCAGCTCGGGCGCGATCACCTCGGTGCTGCACGGCCCGAAGTTCCGCCGCGAGGAGGCGGCCTCCCGGGCCCGGGCCCAGGAGCTGCTCGACTTCGTCGGTCTCGGCCGGTTCACCGAGCACCTGGCCCGGAACATGCCGTACGGCGACCAGCGCCGGCTCGAGATCGCGCGGGCGCTGGCCACCGACCCGAAGCTCATCCTGCTGGACGAGCCGACGGCCGGTATGAATCCGCAGGAGACCCGGCAGGCCAGTGACCTGATCTTCAAGATCCGGGACTCCGGCCTGTCGGTCGTGGTGATCGAGCACGACATGCGGTTCATCTTCAACCTCTGCGACCGGGTGCTCTGCCTGGTCCAGGGGCAGACCCTGATCGAGGGCACGCCCGACGAGGTGCAGTCCGATCCGCGGGTGATCGAGGCCTACATCGGCACCGGCGAGGACGAAGAGGACGAGGTACCCGGAGGGGAGGCCCCATGACCACGATGCTCGAGGTCAAGGACCTGGAAGTTGCCTACGGCAAGATCCGGGCCGTGAAGAAGATCAGCTTCAGCGTGGAGCAGGGGCAGGTGGTGTCGCTGATCGGCACCAACGGCGCCGGCAAGACCACCACGCTGAAGACGATCTCCGGCCTGCTCCGGCCGACCGGCGGCGAGATCTGGTTCCAGGGCGAGCGGATCGACCACGTGGCGGCGCACGACATCGTCACCCGCGGGCTGGCGCACTCGCCCGAGGGCCGGCGGATCTTCCCGCGGCTGTCGGTCGAGGAGAACCTGATGCTGGGTGCGTTCTCCCGCAAGGACCCGGGAGGTGTGCGGGGCGACCTGCAGGCGGCGTACGACCTCTTCCCGATCCTGGGGGAGCGGCGCAAGCAGCCGGCCGGGACGTTCTCCGGCGGTGAGCAGCAGATGCTGGCGATGGGCCGGGCGATGATGAGCCGGCCGAAGCTGCTGATGCTGGACGAGCCGTCGATGGGTCTGTCACCGATCATGATGAAGCGGATCATGACCACGGTGACCGAGCTGCAGCAGCAGGGCACGACGATCCTGCTGGTCGAGCAGAACGCCCAGGCCGCGCTGAAGCGGGCCGACTACGGCTACGTGCTCGAGGTCGGGAAGATCGTGCTGTCCGGCACCGGTCGGGACCTGTTGGTGAACGACTCGGTCCGCAAGGCCTACCTGGGCGAGGACTGACCCGGGATCGACAGAGGCGTTGCTGGTTCAGTTGCGGATGACAACGAGCAGCTGAACCAGCAACGGCGCGACGAGCAGCGCGGGCAGCAGGTCGGCCACGGCGACCTGCTTGAGCTTCAGAAGTCTGAGCGCGACACCGATGAGCATCACGCCGCCGGTCGCGCCGAGCGCGGTCACATGGGCGTCGGGCAGGACGTCGCCGAGGATCGCCCCGACCGCGGTCATCGATCCCTGGACCACCAGGACGACCAGCGCGGACGCCGCCACGCCCCAGCCGAACGACGCGGCGAAGGCGATCGCCGCGAAGCCGTCCAGCACCGCCTTCAGGAACAGCTGGTCGGCGCCGCGGCCGAGCCCGTCGGACAACGAGCCGAGGAACGTGAGCGGGCCGACGCAGAACACCATCGAGGCGGACACGAACCCCTCGACGAAGGTGCTGCGGCCCTCGCCGCGGTCGAACCGGCGCTGCAGCCAGCCGCCGAAGTCCTCCAGCCGCTGCTCGATCCGCAGCAGCGAACCGATGATCCCGCCGATCAGCATCGCGCCGAGCACGATCAGGATCGGCGCGCTGTCGCCGACGGCGTCGCTGAGCACGTCGTCGCTCACCGTCAGTGCCCCGCTGATCGCGATCAGGAGCGTCACCAGTCCCAGCGCGTCGGTGACGAGATCGCGGGTGCGGTGACTGAGGCGGTGCCCGACGAGTACGCCGAGTACCGAGCCGACGAGCACCGTCGCGACGTTCACGACGGTCCCGATTCCGATGAACAAACTGGTCTCCAGACCGCTGTTGTCAGCTTTGCATGTGACCCCCGAGGGCCTACTGTTGCGCGAGGACGAGCGTATCGGCCCGTCTGTTCACCTCGGGGGTGGACCGGACCGGGAGGTCGCTGTGGTGGCTGCCGTCGAGGTGAGGGACGCCCGTGCGGGCGATGCCGCCGCCCTGGTGGCGATGTGGCGTGAGCTCAGCACCGCCGCGGGTCTGCCGTCCCGGCTCCCGGCGCCGCCGTCGGAGGCCGCCGCCGAGGTTGCCGTCAGCAAGCACCTGGACGATCCGTTCGGCCGGCTGCTGGTCGGCGAGCTGGACGGCCAGGTGCACGGGATGGCCTACCTGCGCCGGACCGTGATCAGCCCGCTGCACGACGACACCACGGTCACGATCGAGTACCTGCACGTCAGCGACTCGGCCCGCCGGCACGGCCTGGGCAAGGCGCTGATCGCGGAGGCGGTCGCCTGGGCCGAGCACGAGAGCTGCCTGCACCTGGCCGTGGTGGCGCCCGCGATCGCCCGCGAGGCGAACCGGTTCCTGGCCCGGCTCGGGCTCGGGCAGGCCGGCGTACTGCGGTTCGCGAACACGCACACCGTGCGCCGCCGGCTCAACGCCGAGCACGCACCGAACCTGCTCGCCCTGCTGTCGTCGCGGCGCTCGGCGATCGCCCGCCGCGCGGTCAGCTCCCGGGCGGAGCCTGAATCAGCTGGCAAGTGATCCGGGCGGTGCAGACGCGCTTGTCCCGCTCGTCGGTGACGATCACCTCGTACGACGTCGTCGTCCGGCCGAGGTAGATCGGGGTCGCGACGCCGGTGACGACCCCGTCGCGGACCGCGCGGTGGTGGGTCGCGTTGATGTCCACACCGACCGCGACCTTGCCGTACGTCGCCGCGTGCAGGGCGGAACCGATCGAGCCGAGGCTCTCGGCGAGGACACACGACGCGCCGCCGTGCAGCAGCCCGTACGGCTGGGTGTTGCCCTTCACCGGCATGGTGGCGACGACCCGCTCCGCGGTCGCCTCGGCGACGACGATTCCCATCGTCTGCAGGAGGGTGCCCTCCAGGGCCATGCCCGGTCCGAGGTTCGATTCATCTGTCACGGAAGCAGTGTGTCAGAACTGTCCCCGGGAGCCACTAGAGTCGGTATGTGGCTGCAGAGACGGATACGACGACGATGACCAAGGATTCCGCGACCCCGGGCGCCGGGCGACCGCGGATCCTGCTGCTGGACGGGCACTCGCTGGCCTACCGGGCGTTCTACGCGCTCCCTGTGGAGAACTTCTCCACCACCACGGGCCAGCACACCAACGCGGTGTACGGGTTCACCTCGATGCTGATCAACATGCTCCGCGACGAGCAGCCCACGCACGTCTGCGTCGCGTTCGACGTCTCCCGCAAGACCTTCCGCACCGAGCAGTACGCGGAGTACAAGGCCGGCCGGTCGAAGTCGCCGGACGAGTTCAGCGGCCAGATCTCGCTGGTCAAGGAGGTGCTGGAGGCGCTCCGGATCCCGACCACGGAGATCGACGGCTGGGAGGCCGACGACATCATCGCGACGCTCGCCACCCAGGCGTCCGAGCAGGGTTTCGAGGTGCTGATCAGCAGCGGTGACCGGGACTCGTTCCAGCTGGTCAACGAGAACGTCACGGTGCTGTACCCGAAGCGCGGCGTGTCCGAGATCGCCCGGATGGACCCGGCCGCGATCGAGGAGAAGTACGGCGTCGGCCCCCGGCTGTATCCGGATCTCGCCGCGCTGGTGGGGGAGCAGAGCGACAACCTCCCGGGCGTGCCCGGTGTCGGGCCGAAGACGGCCGCCAAGTGGCTGAACCAGTTCGGCTCGCTGAACGACGTCGTCGACCGGGTGAACGAGATCAAGGGCAAGGCCGGCGAGTCGCTCCGTGAGCACCTCGCCGACGTGATCCGGAACCGGCAGATCAACGAGCTGGTCCGCGACCTCACCCTGGACGTCGCGGTCGACGACCTGGCCCGGGTGCCGTGGGACCGGGAGAAGGTGCACACGCTGTTCGACAGCCTGGAGTTCCGGGTGCTGCGCGAGCGGCTGGTCGCCGAGCACGAGGAGGTCGACGCCACCGTCGACCACGGGTTCGAGCTGGACGGTGCGCAGCTGAAGCCGGGCGAGGTGGGCGCCTGGCTCAAGGAGCACGTCAGCGGCGGCGAGCGCGTCGGCGTCGCGGTGCAGGGCAGCTGGGGCGGCGGCACCGGTCAGATCACCGGGCTGGCGCTGGCGAACGCGTCCGGTGCGGCGGCCTGGTTCGACCCGACCACGATGACGCCGGACGACGACTCGGCGTGGCAGGCCTGGCTGGCCGACGAGAAGCAGCCGAAGGCGCTGCACGACGTGAAGGGCCCGCTGCTCGGGTTCCTGGAGCGCGGCTGGACGCTGGCCGGCCTCAGCTCGGACACCCAGCTGAGCGCGTATCTCGTCCGCCCGGACCAGCGGGCCTACGATCTGGCCGACCTGACGGTGCGTTACCTCAAGCGCGAGCTGCGCAACGAGGAGGCGGAGAACGGTCAGCTCAGCTTCGACGACGTCGAGGGCGGTCCGGCCGCGGACCACACCATGCTGCGGGCGCGCGCGATCGCGGACCTCGCCGACACCCTGGACGCCGAGCTCGAGAAGCAGGCCGGTACGGCGCTGCTCGCGGACGTCGAGCTGCCGCTGATCGAGGTCATCGCCGGGATGGAGCGCGACGGCATCGCGGTCGATCGGCCATACCTGGAGGAGCTCGAGGACCGGTTCGCCACCGGCGTCCGGGAAGCGGCCACGGCGGCGTACGAGGTGATCGGCAAGGAGATCAACCTCGGGTCGCCGAAGCAGCTGCAGGTGGTGCTGTTCGACGAGCTGCAGATGCCGAAGACCAAGCGCACGAAGACCGGCTACACCACCGACGCCGACTCGCTGCAGGCGCTGTTCGAAAAGACCGAGCACCCCTTCCTGGCGTACCTGCTGGCGCACCGGGACGCGACCCGGCTGCGGCAGACGGTCGAGGGGCTGCTGAAGACGATCAGCCCGCGCGACGGCCGGATTCACACGACGTTCAACCAGACCATCGCGGCGACCGGGCGGCTGAGCTCCACCGAGCCGAACCTTCAGAACATCCCGATCCGCACCGAGGAGGGCCGCCGGATCCGGCAGGCGTTCGTGGTCGGCGAGGGCTACGCGTCGCTGATGTCGGCGGACTACAGCCAGATCGAGATGCGGATCATGGCGCACGTCTCGCAGGACCAGGGCCTGATCGACGCGTTCAACTCCGGGATGGACTTCCACTCGGTGACCGCGTCCCGGGTGTTCTCGGTCGAGCCTGGTGACGTCACCCAGGAGCAGCGCGCGAAGATCAAGGCGATGAACTACGGCCTCGCGTACGGCCTGTCGGCGTACGGGCTGAGCCAGCAGCTGAAGATCGGCGTCGACGAGGCCAAGGGCCTGATGGACGAGTACTTCGAGGGCTTCGGCGGGGTCCGGGACTACCTGCGGTCGATCGTGATCGACGCCGGCAAGACCGGTTACACCGAGACGATCCTGGGCCGCCGGCGCTACCTGCCGGACCTGACCAGCGACAACCGCCAGCGCCGGGAGATGGCCGAGCGGATGGCGCTGAACGCCCCGATCCAGGGCTCGGCCGCCGACGTCATCAAGATGGCGATGCTGAAGGTCGACCGCTCACTGCACGAGTCCGGCCTGAAGTCACGGATGCTGCTCCAGGTCCACGACGAACTGGTCTTCGAGATCGCCCCGGGCGAACGCGAGTCCCTGGAGGAACTGGTCCGCCACGACATGGGCCACGCCGTCGACATGGCCGTCCCCCTCGACGTCTCGGTAGGCATCGGCCGCACCTGGCACGAAGCCGCCCACTAGGCCGCCTCCTACGACGTGGCGTAGACCGGGGCCGGGTCGGGGGAGAGTGCGTTCTTGATGCAGGTCTGTTCGCGGTCGGGGAGGTCTGGGAGGGCGTTGAGGGGCCACCAGCGGACCTCGAGGGACTCGTCGTCGTTGACGCGGGGGGTGCCGCTGATCGGGCGGCAGCGGAAGCAGAGGTCGAGGAACTGGACCTGGTCGCCGTTGGGGTAGCTGCTGGGGGGCAGTGACTCGATGCTGACCAGGCGTTCGACGACGGCCTGGACCGCGGTCTCCTCCTGGATCTCGCGGACCAGCCCGGTCGCCGGTTGTTCGCCGGGCTCGAGGATTCCGGCGACCAGGGCCCAGCGTCCGGTGTCGGCCCGCCGGACCAGGAGGACCTCGTCGGCGTCGTTCAGCACCACCCCGGTGATCCCGGTCAGCCACAGCAGGTCGTGCCCGATCTTCTCGCGCAGATCGCGGATGAACTTCGGCGTCGGCATGCCCAGCACCCTACCCAGGCCGGTCCCGGGACCTTTCTTCAGCGCAAGGAATTTGGGTGACCGCACGCAAGCGGTAACCGCTTGCCGCGCAAGATACGAACAGTGATCGGTCGATCTCTTTCAGTGGCGGCGAGCTCTTCCGTAGCGTCCTGATCTATGTCATTCTCCCGGGCAAAGATCCGAGATCCTATTGGATATTCGTATCGGATCTCGTATCGACTTCGTTCCGACCAGCCGCCAGGAGGAACCATGCCGAACGACGACGCGCGCAAAGGACTCAGCCGTCGATCACTCATCGCGGGGGCGATCGGACTGACCGCGGCGACAGCCGGCGGCGGTCTGCTCAGCGGGTGCAGCGGCTCGAGCAGTGCGAGCAGCGGCACCGGCGCCGCCGGGCAGGCCGCGCCCAGCGTCACTCTCGGCCCGAAGCTGACGACCGTGCAGTACCCGGAGGGGTACGTCGGCCCGGTCGCCCGCGAGCTCAAGCCAATCTCCTCGGAGAAGGTCACGTTCAAGATCGTCGTACCGCAGGACGTGACGATCGGCGACTGGCGAACCAACGCGTTCACGAAGTGGCTCGAGCAGAAGACCAACATCCACATCGAGTGGAACCAGATCGGCGGTACCGACGACGACATCATGACCAAGGTGAACGCGATGATCGCCGCCGGCGACATCCCGGACGCCTTCATGGGGATCCACTTCAGCCGGTCGCAGCTGTTCCTGTACGGCCAGCAGGGCCTGTTCACCGACGTCGACCAGTACATCGGCTCGTACGCGCTGAACCTGCAGCAGGCGATGAAGGACTACCCGGACGCCCGCAAGCTGGTCCAGGCGCCGGACAAGAAGATCTACTCGTTCCCGAACGTCAACGACTGCTACCACTGCCGGGCGAGCAACGGGCGCACGTTCCTGAACACCGACTGGATCGAGCAGGTCGGGCTGGACGTCCCGGAGACCACCGACGAGTTCGTCGAGCTGCTGCGCGCGTTCAAGAAGGCCGACCTCGGCGGCAACGGCCGGACGATCCCGTTCTGCGGCTACAAGGACGCGCCGCTCGACACGTTCTTCATGAACTCGTTCCTCTACAACCCCGGCGATCCGTGGCTGGTGGTGAACGACGGCAAGGTCGACGTGACCTTCACCAAGGACGAGTGGCGCGAGGGCCTGAAGTTCATCCACGGGATGTACGCCGAGGGCCTGATCAACAAGGACGTGTTCACGGCCGACCAGGACCAGATGGACCGCTACGGCAACGCGCCGGGCAAGCCGATCATCGGCGGCGCCCGCTCGTACTACTGGGGCGGCTTCCTGGACATCGACCAGAAGGACCCGAACGCCCGCTGGCGCAAGTACCTCGCGGTCCCGCCGCTGAAGGGGCCGAACGGCGTCCGGTACGCCGCCTGGAACTACCTCGGCGTCGGCGTCGAGGTGGCGAAGCTGGTGATCACGAAGAAGTGCGCGAAGCCGGAGCTGCTGGTCCAGTGGGCCGACGCGCAGATGGAGCTGGAGGCGATCCTGCGCGGGTACGGCGGCCCGAAGTTCGAGTGGGCCAAGAAGGGTGAGCTCGGGATCAACGGCAAGCAGGCGGTGTACGGCTTCTCGGCGACCTGGAACACCGAGAAGAACATCAGCTGGAGCCAGGACAACACGATGTACCGCTCGCAGGACTTCCGGCTCGCCGAGCGGGTGAACCCGAAGGACCTGACCTTCGAGAAGCCGCTCTACCAGCAGACCGTGGACAACTACTTTCCCTACAAGCAGCCGCAGGAGATGCAGTTCCCGCCGGTCACCCTGGACCAGGACCAGGCCGCGCAGGAGGCGGAGCTGAAGACGAACCTGAAGGGCGAGGTCAGCCTGTCGTTCTCGAAGTTCGTCACCGGGCAGCTGGACCCGAACGACGACGGCGCCTGGAACGACTTCAAGGACCGGGTCGAGAAGATCGGCGTGAAACCGTACCTGGACCTGCAGCAGGCCGCCTACGAGACCTACAACGGATGAGTGCCGCCGGGACCCTGCCGCCGGACGAGCGGCGGCTGGGCGGAGGCGCGCCGATCCAGGACACCCGCGGCGACAAGATCGCCCTGGCCTGTATCTACACGGCCCTCGGCCTGTTCTGCCTCGCGATCCTGTACCCGATCGTCTACGTGTTCAGCGCCTCGGTCAGCAACACCAAGAAGGTGTCGGCCGGCGAGGTGTGGCTGTGGCCGGTCGGCTTCACGCTGGACGCGTACAAGGCGATCTTCGACTACGACGCGATCGTCAGCAGCTTCGGCAACTCCGTGTTCTACGCGGTCGCCGGCTCCTGTGTCGCCACCGTCCTCACGCTGCTCGCGGCGTACCCCCTGTCCCGCAAGGGTTTGCCGGGCAAGGGGCTGATCATGGCGGCGTTCGTGTTCACGATGATGTTCAGCGGCGGGCTGATCCCGACGTACCTGGTCGTGGATCAGCTCGGCCTGCTGAACACCCGCTGGGCGATGATCCTGCCGACCGCGATGGCGGTCTGGAACGTGATCATCACCCGGACCTACTTCATGGTGACGATCCCCGAGGAGCTGGTCGAGGCCGGGCGGGTCGACGGTTGCAGCGACTTCGGGTTCTTCTGGCGGATCGTGCTGCCGCTGAGCAAACCGATCATCGCCGTGAACCTGCTCTTCTACGCCGTCGGCCAGTGGAACACGTTCTTCAACGCGCTGATCTACCTGACCAACGAGCACCTGTTCCCGCTGCAGGTGGTGCTGCGGCAGATCCTCATCCAGAGCAAGGTCGACCCGTCGCAGATGCCCGACACGAGCAAGCTCGCGCAGCTGAAGGAACTCCAGCAGCAGCTCAAGTACTCGCTGATCGTGATCGGGATGATCCCGCCGTTGCTGGTCTACCCGTTCGTGCAGAAGCACTTCGTCAAGGGGGCCATGGTCGGCTCGCTGAAGGGATGAGCACATGACGACCTCGACACAAGACCGTCCGGCGATCCGCGACGCCGCCCACAAGCGGACCCGCTCGGCGAAGTCCTCCGTCGGACTCGGACTCCGGATGCGGCGGCACTGGCAGCTGTACGTGATGCTCGCGCTGCCGCTGATCTGGCTGGCGATCTTCGCCTACTGGCCGATGTACGGCGTGATCATCGCCTTCAAGGACTACAACGTCGTGTCCGGGATCCTCGGCAGCCCATGGGTGGGACTCAAGCACTTCGACCGGTTCGTGGAGTCGTACCAGTTCTGGCGGCTGATCCGGAACACGGTGTTCCTGCACGTGTACGAGCTGGTCGCGACGTTCCCGTTGCCGATCGTCCTGGCGCTGTGCCTGAACACGGTTCGCAAGAAGTGGTTCAGCCGGTCGGCGCAGCTGATCACCTACGCGCCGCACTTCATCTCGACCGTGGTCGTGGTGGGTCTCATCGTCGTGCTGACGAACCCGAGCACCGGCGTGGCGAACAGGATCATCGGTCTGTTCGGACTCGGCCCGGTCGACTTCCTCGGGGACGCCGGGCTGTTCCGGCATCTCTACGTCTGGTCGGGCGCCTGGCAGACCATGGGGTTCGCGGCGATCATCTACCTGGCCGCGTTGACCAGTGTGCCGCCGGAGCTGCACGAGGCGGCGATCGTGGACGGCGCGTCGCGGTTGCGGCGGATGTGGCACATCGACCTGCCCGCGATCGTGCCGGTGGCGGTGATCCTGCTGATCCTGAACATCGGCTCGATCCTGTCCGTCGGGTTCGAGAAGGTCCTGCTGATGCAGAACAACCTGAACCTCGACACCGCCGAGGTGATCGACACCTACGTGTACAAGATCGGCCTGGCGTCCGCGGTTCCGCAGTTCAGCTACGCGACCGCGATCGGCCTGTTCCGATCGGTGATCGGGCTGGTGCTGCTCGTCGTGGCGAACACGTTCGCCCGGCGGTTCGCGAAGTCAAGCCTGTGGTGAGTCGGCGGCCTGGCGGTGGAGACCCGCGGCCAGGACCGCCGACAGCAGCAGCGCGCAGGTGCTGGTCATCGCGACCAGCACCTTCACGCCGTTGAGGCCGGTGGCGATACCGGTGCCGAGCACGATGCCGGCGGCCGCGGCGAGCACGACCAGCCCGATCCAGATGCCCAGCGCGGCGCGCTTCTCCTGCTGCGCGATCGCGGCGTACACGACCAGCTGCAGTACGGCGTACGCGGAACCGGAGACCGCGAACAGCCAGGTGTACGGACCGAGCGGCGCGTACTTGTCCGCGCCGCCGATGACCGCGACGACGAGATCGGGAAGGATCAGCGTGCCGATGACCGTGCACACACCGAGCCCCGCGACGGCCGCGATCGCCTTGCGCAGCCGCTGGGTGTCACCCGGGGACTGTGCGAGTGTCGGGAACACCAGCACGATCACGAACTGCGGCAGGAACAGGCAGGCCTTCGCGATGATCACGCCGGCCGCGTAGTAGCCGCTGTCCGTGCCGTCGAGCAGGGCGCGGGCGAACAGCACGTCGGCGTTGGCGATGACGAAGAACGCGAGCAGCGTGTGGGTGCCGAATGCCGCTTCCCGCAGCACGGTCTTGATCTGCTCCTTGGTCGCACCCGTCGATCCGCGGAGCACCCAGCGGCCGACGATGATCGGTACGGCGGCGCCGAGCGCGAGACCGATCATCGCCGCGTCGAGCGTCGGCCGCACCAGCAGCGCGCCGCCGCCCAGGACGAGGCGGCCGACACCGGTCAAGGTGTAGATGACGGCCAGCTCGGTCCAGCGTTTGCTGCCCTGGAGGACGCCGAGTTGGGCCCCCATCACCGTGAGGCAGCCGAGGGTCGGGGCCAGCAGCACGATCGAGACCACCGAGTCGATGTGCAGCAGCCACATGAACACGGGCGTGAGCGCGAGACAGACCACAGTCAGTACGAGCGCCGCGCGGTTGCCCGCCTTCAACATCGTGTCGGACAACGCTCCGGCGCCGGCACCGGAGTGCGTGGCGAGCTGCCGGGCTCCGGCCGCCTGCAGGCCGAGCGAGGCGACGTTGCCGATCAGCAGCAGCCCCAGCAGGGCCGTGAGGGCGCCGAACTGCTCCGGGGCGAGCCGGTGGGTGCCGATCAGCGTGAAGCCGTAGGCGGCCACGTTCATGATCGCCATGGCCACGGCGACCACAGTGGCCCGCCGCAGGAAGGCCAGGCGCTTGGCCTTCGGTGCACTGGCCGGTGTGGTGCCAGACGTCATTCGCGCTGCCTCGGATCGGTGTGTGACGGTACTCGACCTCACCGTACGGCGTGTCCGGCCCGCCGTCACAACAGACCCGCCCCCGCACCTGCACGGGCCTTTGTCAAGCGCTCGTGATTGCAGCTAGTGACGCTTGTGGGCGATATCTGCGATCGGTCACGATTCTATGAAACTCAATGGGGCGGGGGCCTGACTGTGCGTTAGAGGGGTGGGGGCATGTCCGTGCGTCTGCTGGTCTCTCGTCGTAAGGATCGTCGGCCCGTGCGGCACCGGGCACCGATCGCACTCGCCGTACTGTGCGCCCTGGTTCTCGGACTGGCTGTCGTGCCGCCGTCCGGTGCGAGCGCCGCGACTCCGGTCGGGGTGCTGACGGCCGCGCAGCTGAACGACGCCTTCAAGCAGTACGGCGACACCTCGGGGGAGTGGAGCGGCGGCGACGGAACCGCGTCCGTTCCCTTGTCCGACGGGCGGGTGGCGTGGCTGTTCTCCGACACCTACATCGGCACGGTGAACGCCGACGGCAGCCGTCCGGCGAACACGCCGCTGATCAACAACTCGATCGTCGTCCAGACCGGTGAAGGCCTCCAGGACACGGTCTTCGGCGGTACGGCGGCCAATCCGGTCGCTGTGATGCCGCAGACCACGGACGGGAAGTTCTTCTGGGTCGGTGACGGCCTCTCCGCCGGTGGCAAGCTGCGAGTCTTCTACAGCCGGTACGGCCGCTCCGGTCAGGGTGCCCTGGACGTCAAGCTCGAGGGCACCAGTGTGGCGACGTTCGACCAAACCGGTTTCGTGCGCGAGTCGGTGGTCGAGCTACCGGTCGGCGACAAGATCGCGTGGGGCGTCGAAGTCGTCGAGGACGGTCCGGTGACCTACGTCTACGGATCGGAGTACGTCGACGAGACGGGCCTGCGGTTCGCCCACCTGGCCCGTACCAACGCGGACCTGTCCGCGCCGCTGGAGTACTGGAACGGATCGGCGTGGGTCTCCGACGAAGCTTCCTCCGCGCGGATCCTGAGCGGTGTCGGGACGACCTTCGGCGTGCAGCGCGCCGACTCCGGCTGGGTGCTGGTCACGCAACAGGGCAACGGCATCTTCCATCCGGACATGGTGGCCTACAGCGCGCCGTCGCCGACCGGGCCGTTCGCCGATCCGGTGGTCCTGTACCAGGCGCCGGAAGGCGCCGACGGCACCGGCAAGATCGTGTACGACGCCCACGTCCATCCGCAGTCCGCGGCCGGCGGAAAGTTGCTCTGGTCCTACAACGTCAACAGTCTCGACGGCGGCGCGAACACGGCGGACGCCCACATCTACCGCCCGCGGTTCGTGGAGACCGCGTGGCCGGTGCCGGCTCCGGACCCGGCGGCGGTGCCGGGCCAGGTCACCGGGCTGACCACCTCGCAGGCCGAGGACGGCCGGGTGTCCCTGTCGTGGCAGCCGATCGGAGGCGCGACGAAGTACTGGCTCTATCAGCGCAATGTGACCGACGGGCAGACCCACTTCGCCCGGGACTCGGTAGCTGTGACCTCACCCTCGGCGTCGGCGTCGCTGGTTCGGGACGGGAAGACGTACGAGTTCAAGGTCACGGCTGCGAACGACGCCGGTGAGGGACAGGCATCGGCCACGGCAAGCCTGACGGTCCATGTCGTTCCGCCTGCGGCGCCGGCCGGCGTGACCGCTGTCCCGAGCGGGACGACCGGTGGCATCCGGGTGTCGTGGGAAGCCGTCCAAGGCGCATGGAACTACGAGGTCTACTACCGCGACACGACCGAGGGCGACGGCAGCTTCAAGTCCGCGACGATGGTCGGCGCCGACGTGCGCGAGTTCTCCGTGACGGACCTGAACGTCGACCACCCGCACGAGTTCTACGTGACGGCGACGGGAGGCGGTGGCGAGTCTGCGCGGTCGACAGTGGTCACGGCGACCCCGGTCGGCGTACCGCCACAGGCACCGGCGGCGCTGACCGCGACCGCGAAGACTGACGGAACGATCACGCTCAACTGGACCGCGTCGACGACACCCGGTGTCTGGTACTGGGTCTACCAGCGCGATGTCACCGCCGAGGAGTCGGAGTTCGTCCAGCTGCCACTGCCGATCTCGCAGGGCACCTCGATGGAGGCCGGGTTCCTCGCGGACGGACATGTCTACGAGTTCGCCGTCACTGCCTACGACAACGGCGGCGAGTCGCCGCGTACCGCGGTGGCGACCGCCACCTCCGACTATCCGGAGCTGCCGCCGCCCACCGGGCTGGTCGCGACCGCCGGCGACGGTGAGGTGGCACTCAAGTGGACGTCGCTCGGCGCGGACATCTGGTACTGGGTCTACCAGCGCGACGTCACCGACGGGGAGACAGAGTTCACGAAGCTCCCGTTGCCGATCTCGTCCGGTTCGTCGATGACCGCGGGGTATTTGACCAACGGCCACGTCTACGAGTTCAAGGTCTCGTCCATCGGGCCCGGCGGTGAAGGCCCGTTGTCGGCGGCGGTATCGGCGACCCCGAAGTATCCACCGCCCGCTGCGGTGACCGGCCTGACTGCGGCCGCCCAGACCGACGGCAGTATCAAGGTCAGCTGGACCGACCGCGCCGACACCTACTTCTGGGTCTACCAGCGGGACGTGACCGCCGGCGGATCGTTCGTCAAACTGCAGTACCCGACGCAGGGTTCCAGCTTCAGCGCGACCCAGCTGACGAACGGGCACGTCTACGAGTTCAAGGTGCAGCCGAACGCGTACGGTCTGGACGGCCCGATCAGCGCCGCCGTGTCGGCGAAGTCGACGTATGCCCCGCCGCCGGCGCCGACCGGTCTGGTCGCACGGGCGATGGGTAACGCCACCATCCGGCTGGACTGGAACGGAGCGGCCGGAGTCACGTTCTGGGTGTACCAGCGCGACGTCACGGCCGGGGAGGCGACCTTCACGAAGCTCGGTCTGCCGAGTCTGGACAAGACGGCGGAGCTGGGGCTGATGAAGTCCGGGCACAAGTACGAGTTCAAGATCGCGGCCCAGAACCAAGGCGGCACCAGTCCGTTCTCGAACGTGGCCTCAGCAACGTCGTACGGCGGTCTGCCGGCGGCACCGACGAACCTGTCGGCAGTGGCGCAGGACGGCAAGGTGAAGTTGACCTGGAGCGCGAGCGCGACGGCGGGCGTGCAGTACATCGTCTACCAGCGCGACATGACATCCGGTGACCCGTGGGACCGCTTGCCGTTGCCGATCACCACAACCTCGATGACGGCCGGCTATCTGGTCAACGGTCACACCTACGCGTTCCGCGTCACCGCGCAGAACGGGATCGGTGAGAGCGGTGGGACGAACACCGTGCAGGCCCGGCCGATGCCGCCGCTGCCGACAGCACCGGCGACCCTGACGGCGACCGCGGGCAACGGCACGGCGTTCCTCGACTGGTCCCCGAGCACCCCGTCGGACGTCTTCTACTTCGTCGAGATGCGTCCCGCGGGCGGCAACTGGAGCCGGATGCCGTACCCGGTCAGTGGTACCTCGCTGCAGGTGTACTGGCTGCGTAACACGGTCAGGTACGAGTTCCGCGTCTACGCCAACAACATGACCGGAAACTCGGCGATGTCGCCGGTGGCCAGTGCCCGCCCGATGCCGCCCTTCCCGACCGCTCCCGCCTCGCTGGTCGCAACGGCAGGCGACCGGACGGTCAAGCTCGACTGGTCGGCGAGCAGCGTGTCGGGCGTGTACTACTGGCTCGAGTACCGGCTGTCCGGACAGCAGTGGACCCGTGCCGGGTGGCCGATCGTCGGCCAGACGTGGATCAACTACGGGCCGCTGATCAACAACAAGCGCTACGAGTTCCGGATCAGGGCGGCGAACGAGTCCGGGGTCTCGGCTCCGTCGCCGGTCGCGGCGGTGACTCCGATTCCGCCCGTCCCGGTGGCGCCGACGATCTCCTGGGTGACGGAGTACAACGGCTACTTCGAGTTCTACTGGAACGACGCGACGGTCGAGCCGAACCTGTGGGAGATCCGCTACAAGAATCGCCTGACCGGAGAGATCACCAGTGGGTGGTCCTTGATGGAGAAGCGGGCGTCGTATTACACGCCCGTCGAGGAGTACGAGATTCTGGTGCGGAGCCGGAACTCGCGCGGCTGGGGACCGTGGTCGGCGCCGAAGAAGGCGGTCTCGAAGACTCGCTGGTTCCCGAGTTACTGGTACGGCCGGCCAGGGAACGACGCGGTGAACAGGATCGCCCTGGACCTCATCGGCGGCCGGCAGTGCAAGATGTCCTCGCGGCAGATCGTCTGCTTCAACACCGATCTGACCAACCACCAGCAGCGGCCGATGACGCTGGGCGACTACCTCGGCTATCCGTGGACCGAGGGCAATTGGGACGAGCAGTTGAAGTGTGATGCCCAGGACGCCGCGGGGCTCGCACAGCTGAGAGGTTCGGCGGCCGGTATCCAGTACGGCCCGCATCTGCCGCAGCACGAGGCCGTGCACTCGGTGCAGTGGGCAACGTGGGGCTGGAAGTTCGCGGCCATGTACGCGGTCGCACAGGGGATCGCGAACGCGTACGGCGGGCCGAACAAGTTCGAGGTGGACGCGAACCTCTGGTGGGGCGGCTACGTCGTCGACCCGGAGCTTCCCGACACCTGCGGCCGGCGCTGATGAGGGCGCCATGCCGTCGGGCCATCGCCGGGCTGACGTTGTTCACCATGCTGGCGACTGTCCTGACCGGACTGGTCGCGGGCGCCGACGTGTACGCCGCTCCCGCCACGGCCGCGACGTTGGTGACGGATCCGGCTACGCTGGTCAATCCGCTGATCGGGACCAAGCAGCTGGCGGGACAGGAGGGCAACGCCGGAAACACGTTCCCGGGGCCGGCCATGCCGTTCGGCATGGTGCAGTGGGGCCCGGACACCTCGCCGCGCTGGCCGGGCGGTGATTACGACTACGGTGCGACAGCCCTGGCCGGCTTCGGGATGACACGCATGAGCGGCGCCGGCTGCGGTGCGTACGGCGATCTGCCGTTCCTGCCGGTCACCGGTACGGTGCCCGCGGACAAGAACAACGCGACGGTCGGTTTCACGCATGCAACGGAAATCGCGCGAACCGGCTTCTACGGCCTGACGCTGGCCAACAACGTCCGCGTCGAACTGACGACCGGCCTGCGGGCGGGCCTCGGCAGGTTCGCGTTCCCGGCGGGGACGGCGTCCACCCTGCTGATCAAGGCCGCCGGAGGTGCCGCGGCATCCGAGGCGGGTATCTCCGCGGTCAGCACCACCGAGGTGACGGGCTGGACGGGTGCCGGGGCGTTCTGTGCCCGGGGCAACCATTACCGGCTCTACTACGCGGTGAAGTTCGACAAGGCGTTCACGGCATCGTCCAAATGGACCGGGCAGTGGCCGTGGGTCACCGGCGACGGCGGGATCGCGCTCAGCTTCCCGGCCGGCTCGGTGGTGAAGGCGAAGGTCGGCATCTCGTTCGTCAGTGTCGCGAACGCCCAGGCCAACCGGGACACCCTGGCCAGTTGGGATCTCGCGGTGGTCGAGCAAGCCGCCAAGTCGGCGTGGAACGGGTTGCTCACCGGCGTACAGATCGGCGGGGGCACGCTCGACGCCCAGAAGACCTTCTACACCGCCCTGTACCACTCCTTGCTGCATCCGAACGTCTTCAGCGACTCCAACGGCCAGTACATCGGCTTCGACAAGGTCGTCCGGACGGTTCCGGCCGGTCAGTCGGCGGTGTACGCCAACTTCTCGGGCTGGGACACCTACCGGTCGCAGATCCAGTTGAGCGCGCTGGTCGCACCGGCCCAGACCTCGGACATGGTCCGGTCCTTGCTGCTCGCCTACGACCAGTCGGGCAGATTGCCGAAGTGGCCGGTCGCCAACGGCGAGACGTACATGATGGTCGGCGATCCGGCGCTGCCGATCATCGCGTCGGCGTACGCGTTCGGCGCGCGCAACTTCGACGCGGCCAAGGCCCTGACGGCGATGGCCGACCAGGCCACCGGGCGTTCTGACATCCGGCCGGGCAACGGCTACCTCGATACGCACGGCTACTTGCCGACGGACGGTGGCTACGACTGCTGCGAGCACACCGGGACGGTGTCGACCTCGCTGGAGTACAACATCGCCGACTTCGCACTGGCGGCGTTCGCGGGCGCCCGCGGCGACACCGCGACCCAGGCGAGGTTCCTCGAGCGGGCACAAGGCTGGCAGTACCTGCTGAACCCGCAGAGCGGCTTCGTCCAGCCGCGACGCTCGAGCGGCGCCTGGAAGGAGAACTTCGACCCCACCGACTTCTCGTACGGCGACTGGGCCGAAGGCAACTCCTGGAAGTACACGCCGATGGTTCCGTTCAACGCGGCCGGGCTGGTCGCCGCGAAGGGCGGACCGGCCGCGATGGGCGACTACCTCGACACACACCTCCAGCAGGTGAACGAGATCGCCGGCCCGCACGCCTGGATGGGGAACGAGCCCAGCTTCGGAACGCCGTGGCTCTACAACTACATCGGCCAGCCGTACAAGACACAGCAGGTCGTGCGCCGGATCCAGACGGAGCTGTTCGGCAACCGGCCGGACGGGCTGGCGGGCAACGACGACCTGGGCTCGTTGTCGTCCTGGTACGTGTGGTCCGCGCTGGGCTTCTACCCCGCGGTGCCGGGAACCGCTGACCTGGTGCTCGGCAGCCCGGTGTTCCCGGAGGCCGTCGTTCGGCTCCAGGGCGGCAAGACGCTCACCGTGAGCGCACCTGCCGCGGCAGCCGGATCGCCGTACGTCCAGAGCATGACCGTGAACGGCGGGGACTGGAACAAGTCCTTCCTTCCTCCGAGCCTGCTGACGTCGGGCGGCTCGGTCAGCGTGGTGCTCGGGGCTGCCGCGAACACCGCGTGGGGGTCGGCGGTGGACGCGGCGCCGCCGTCGTACTCAGCCGATGCCGTGGCAGCCGCCAATAGCAACGGCACGAGCCACGACGCACTCCCCGGCGAGGCGAACTACGACGGGATCGGCTCCGGGTACTCCGTCGAGGCTCTGCAGGCCGCGGGCGTCGTACCGGGCAGCAAACTGGTTGCCGACGGCGTCGACTACACGTGGCCGAACGTCCGGGCCGGTCGTCCGGACAACGTGGCCGCCGCGGGCCAGCAGGTCACGGTCGCGAGCCCGCCGGGAGCGGACCGGATCGGGTTCCTCGGCAGCAGCGAGGGCGGCTTCGACAGCGTCACTGGAACGGCGACGGTCAACTTCGCCGACGGTACGCAGCAGCAGGTCCAGCTGGGGTTCAGCGACTGGACACTCGCGGGCGGAGCCGTGGGCAAGCGCGCCGACAACGTCGTGGCTGCCCAGATGCCCTACCGCAACAACTACTGGGCGGGCGGGCCGGAGCAGGTCCAGACGTATCTGTTCTCGGCATCGTTCGCGGTGGATCCGGCCAAGGCGGTCGTCGGCGTCACACTGCCGGTCACCACCGGTTCGGGGCGGCTGCACATCTTCGACATCGGCTTCTCCGGGCACCGGGCGAACGCCGGCGTGAGCGACGACAACCAGATCGGTACGGCGGACTTCGACAACGGCGCCGCAAGCTACTCGCGGCAGGCACTGGCCGCGGCGGGACTGACTGCGGGAGCGCAGGTCCTGCACGGCGGCGTCACGTACCGGTGGCCGTCGACGGCGGCAGGCGAACGAGACAACTTCGTCGCTCAGGGACAGCCGATCAAGGTGACCGCGGCGCCGGGCGCGACGAAGCTCGGCGTCCTGGGAGCCGCCGAGGGCTGGCCGACCGGTGTGTCCGGCGCGGCGACCATCACCTACAGCGACGGGACCAGGCAGCCGGTCACGCTCGGATTCACCGACTGGACCCGCGGCGGCGGCGCACAGGCCATCGGTCACGGGAACACGGTGGTGGCCCAGATGCCGTACCGCAACTGGACCCCGGTCGGCCGCGAGCAGATTGTGACTTATGTCTACGCGACGACCTGGGTGTTGCTGCCGGGAAAGACCCCGACAGGGATCGAGCTTCCGCCTCCGAGCGGCGGGTTCGGGCGCATCCATGTCTTCGCCGTCGGAACCGGGTGATCCGGGCCTCGGACCGAAGCATCACCGAGAGGTAACGATGTCGGTTCGAGGCCGCAGGATCCGTTAATGTCCCGCCGGTGAGGAGGCTGAGAGCGGGTAGTTCGGAGCAGGTCGTCTGGCGGGCACGGCTCGTCCTGGGATGCCTGGGTCTGATCGCTCTGTGCTTCCAGCATGCTCCCGGCCAGATCGTTCCGGATCGCAGGCTGGAGCTGACCGCCGGGCCTGGCGGGTTCCTGTCGCGGGCGCTGCACCTGTGGGATCCGCACAGTCCGTTCGGTCAACTGCAGACCGACGCTTACGGCTACCTGTTTCCGATCGGCCCGTTTCACTGGCTGCTGAAGGCGCTGTCGGTGCCGGACTGGGTGACCCAGCGCCTGTGGTGGTCGCTGGTCCTGTGCGTTGCCTTCCTCGGCATCTGGAAGCTGTGCAACGTCCTGCAGTACGGCGTGCCGTGGACGCGTCTCGCTGTCGCCCTGCTGTACGCCCTGGTGCCGCGGGCGTTCGGTGAGCTCCCCACCGAGGTGTGGCCGATGGCCATGGCTCCCTGGATACTCCTGCCGCTCGTCTCGCCACGAGCCCGCTCCGGTTGGTGGCGCGCCAGCTGGTCGGCTGTCGCGTTCGCACTGATCGGTGCGGCCAATCCGGTCGCCGGCGCCGCGACCCTCGTCGTACCTGCGATCTGGCTGCTGGTCCGCGTCAGGGTGAAGCTGGCCGCTGTCTGGCTGGGCTTCGTCGCCGCCGTGTCGATCTGGTGGCTGGTCCCGCTGCTGATGCTGCTCCGGTACGGCGCTACGCCGCCAGGACCGCGCTGGGCGCCGGTGGCCGGCGTAGTGGTCGGCGTACCGCTCGCCCTCGCCGTTGCGCACTATCTGCGTCGCCTGACCAACGTGAGCGTGTCGCGGGGCGTCCACCGCCGCGTCGTACCCGTGCTGGCCACCTGTCTCGCGGTGGCTGCTGCGCTGCCGGTGGTGCTCTCACGACCGGACGGGGCGTTCCCTGCGATCCCGGCGCATTGGGAGGACGCGGCCGGCTGGCTCGACGAGCAGACCGCGCCGGGCAGTGTCCTTGTCCTGTCCGACTCCAACGAGCCGCTTGCCGCCTTGGTCAAGCGTCCTTTGGCTGCGCTCACGGACGACACGCGGAACCGGATCGATTCCGGTGTCGCTGACCAGGCGCTGCAGCAGGAACTGAGCCGCGACGGCGTCCGCTATGTCGTGGTGCGCAACGACCGGCAGGACGGTACTCCGGCGCTGGCGATCCACGAGAGCCTGGCCGACGCCGGCATCGGTCGGGTCGCGTACTTCGGCCCTGCCGGAGAGACCCGCCTGCCGTACCCGAGTGTGGAGATCTACGACGTCGGAGCGACCACGCCGGGGCGGCTGATCCCGCGGTCCCGGCTCGTCGCGGTCGGAGGTAGCGCCGACGACGTACCGACCGTCGTGACCGCGCTCGGCGGCGAGGGCGCGGCGGTGCTCAGCGCGGACGCGACAGGCAAGCTGGACGGCCTGCCGCTCATCTCGACCAGCGGTCAGCAGACAGAGCGGCAGCCGAGTGCGATCGTCCTCCGGAACGCGCAGGTCGGGCGGTCGGCCTGTCTCCACGTCGGCTCGCGGGCCGTGTGCAGCCAGGACCAGGCCAAGGACTCAGCCGAGCCGAACGGTCTGTCCCGGAGTGTCCAGCTCCCGCAAGCGGCGACGTACCAACTGCGGGGGACAGCCCTGTCGCAGGAGGGTGAGGCGCTCGAGCGTCTGTTCTCGGCGCCGGGCGCGATCACCGCGACGGCCTCGTCCCGGGCGGTTGCGGCGCCGGAGGGGCGGCCGGATGCCGCCGTCGACCGCGACCTCGGAACCGGTTGGCTGGCGGCGCCGGACGACCCGGCGCCGAGCCTCACCCTGAAGTTGCCCGCGGCAAGGGAGGTGCGAGGTCTGCGGTTCCGGGCCGACGCCTACTTGGACGGTTCGCGGCCCGCCGACGTCGTCCTGCACTTCGACGGCGGCGCACCGCTGCCGGCCACAGTCGACGCCGCAGGGTACGTCCGGTTCGCGGCGAGGCACGCCCGGACCCTGAAGATCGACTTCACCGCGACGAAGCCGCTGCAGGACGCCCGGACCAGTCCGGTCGGTGTGACCGAGGTGGAGGTGCTCGGAGCGGACGAGCTGCGGAAGGCGGTCGATCCGCAGCGCCGGGTCCCGGCGTACTGCGGGAACGGGCCGTCGGTCAGCATCGACGGCGTACCGGCGCGGACGCAGATCGCCCCGACCTTGCAGGACCTGCTGCGGCGACGGCCGGTCGCGTTCAGTTTGTGCGGTCAGATGTCGGCCATCCCGCTGCGGTCCGGCCTCCACCAGGTGGAGATGCGGCCGAACGGCGGTGTGGTGCCGATCGAGACCACCCTGGCGAAGGCAGGATTCGGGGATGTGTCCGTGACGCCGGTGCAAGGCGTGGACGTGTGGCGCCCGAACCCGGTCGAGCTGACGGTCGAGGTGCCGGATGCGGACGGGCCGTCCGTGCTGTCGGTCGCGCAGAACTACAACGAGGGCTGGGAGGCGTACGACGGCAGCGGCCAGAAGCTCACGCCGATCCGGATCGGCGGCTGGCAGCAGGGCTGGGTACTGCCGGCTGGGCCGGAGCAGGTCGTCACGGCTCGCTTCATGCCGGACCGGACCTACCGCGCCGGGCTGCTGCTCGGACTGGTCGCCCTGCTCGGGGTCTTGGCCGTCGCGGTCTTCTTCCCGAAGCGCACGACCGGGCGCTCGACCAGGCGGTAGCTCAGAGCCGCCAGCACAACGGAGGCCAGCAGCGTCACCGGCAGTTGTACGGCGAACGGGCCGTCGATCAGCCCTAGTACGACGAACTGGTAGGCCACCACGCCGTATGAGAGCGGTGCGGCGAGCCGCGCTGGGCGGCCGCCCAGCACGCGGACCGTCCTTGCTGTGGGTGTCAGGACCGGGAAGAGCGCACAGGCGACGACCACGGTGTAGATCAGGTTCTTGAGGAGCGCCTGCGCCGGTGTCGGCACAGAGTGGTCGTACGGTCCCGCGAGCGGGGTTGCGGTGATCAACAGGAGCGCAGCGGCGATGCCCCAGAGCGTTGCCGGGACCCTGGTCAGCGTGTCGAGTGTCGACGCGCCGAGCCGACCTGTGGCGCGGGCGACCTGCCACAGCGCCATACCCATGCCGACCGCGAACCAGCCGAGGTACCCGGGCAGCCAGAGGCCCGCTTCGGGGTGACCAGTTGCCATGACGGCAGCCATCCAGGCCGGTCCCAGCGCGGTCAGACCGACCAGAACGAGGAGCCGCCAACGGACACTGCGGCGGGTGGGACGTTCGTACCCGGTCAACAGCCGCCCTAGCCCGGGCAGCAGGAGGTAGAGGGGGAGCGGCGTCAGCACGGCCCAGCGAAGGTAAGTGGACGCCGGGTCCGGGACGAGAACGATCGACAGCACCACCGCGACCAGCAGCAGCGGGAGGATGCGCAGCGCCCGGCCGCGCAGGTACGGCAGGGTCAGCGGCGGCAGAGTGCCGGAGAACCAGGCGAGCACGTGCGGCCGGTAGAGCAGGAACCCGGACAGCGCACAGAAGATCGCCCAGCCGACATCCAGCCGGGAGACGACACCGGCGAATGGCGCCTGCGTGTGCAGCCCGACCTGCGACACGACCACCGCGAGCGCGGCGATCACCCGCAGCCCGTCCACTGCCGGGAACCGGGTCATGCGCGCTGTCCCTTGTGAGCGGTCCAGATGGCGGTGCCGGGGACGAGAGGGCCGCGTTCGGGTCCCCAGCCGCCCCAGACGAGCTCGTGACCGGCAGGCCATTCCGGTTCGAGCAGGTCGTCGACGACGAAGCCGGCGCCGGTGAGCTCGCGGATCCAGTCGCCGGTGGTGCGGTGGTGTTCGGCGTAGACCGGCGTACCGGCGGCGTCGACCTCGACATACGGCGTCCGGTCGAAATAGGAGTGGGTGATCCGCAAGCCGGCGGCCGACGGATCGTCAGGCATCGTCCAGCGGAACGGGTGCGTCACCGAGAACACCAGCAGACCTCCCGGCTTCAGGACGCGCGCGAGCTCGCGGAACGCCGTACCGGCATGGGCCACGAACGGCAGCGCGCCGAACGCCGAGCAGGCGATGTCGAAGGTCGTGTCACGGTAGGGGAGCGCGACGGCGTCGGCCGCCACCGTGCGGACCGCGGTGCCGGTGCGTACGTCGAGCTGCTGCGCGATCCGGAGCTGCTCGGTCGAGATGTCGAAGGCAACCACGTCGGCGCCCTGCCCGACGAGCCAGCGTGAGCACTGCGCCGCGCCACAGCCGACCTCCAGGACCCGCTTGCCGCGGACCGGTCCGAGCAGCTGGGCAGCTTCCTCGTCGACACCCTCCGGGCACCAGACGAACCGGTCGTCCCCGAGGAAGTCACCGTGCTCGGCCAGGTACTCCGGGGCCGCCGAGTCCCAGTACGTCCGGCTGGCACGTGACGTCTGAGCCTCGGTGAGCTCTTCCCGTACCGGCCTGTTCACGCCGGACACTCTAGTGTCAGGCGTATGACTGACTTCGCGGCCAGTGCCGTTCCGTTGACAGGCGGGTACGGCGGGCAGACCTTCGCGGTGAGCGCCGGCGGCGAGGACGCGGTCATCAAGTTCTACGCGAAGGACCCGGAGCGGGCCCCCGTGGACGCCGCACTGCTCGAGCTGGTGCGCGGGCTGCTGCCGGTGCCGCGGGTGCTCGACCTCAAGCGCGAAGGGTCGTACGAGGACCCGCCGTACCTGCTGACCGAGCGGCTGCCCGGCGTCAATCTGCAGGTGTTCCTGGACACCGCGACGGACGACCAGCGCCGTACGGCCGGAACCCAGCTGGGGGAGGTGCTGGCGCGGCTGAGCGGGATGCCGTTCCTGCAGGCGGGGATGTTCCGGGGCGGCGAACTGGCCGTGGAGCCGTTCGGCCTCGGCGACCTCACGGAGTACGTCGGGGGCCTGGACCTGGAGCTGGGCGACGGGTTCGCGGCCGTGATCGACGAGGCCGAGGAGTTGCTCGCCGGCGGGGCCGACCGGGTCTGCCTCGTGCACAGCGACTTCAACCCGAAGAATCTGCTGGTCGACCCGCAGACGGCGCGGATCACCGGCCTGATCGACTGGGAGTTCGCCCACGCCGGATCGCCGTACACCGACCTCGGCAATCTGCTCCGCTTCGCCGAGGACCCGGTCCTGGCCGCGGCGGTGCTGGAGCCGCTGCGGGGGATGGGCCTCGGGGAGCGCCTGGTCGAGCTGGGCCGGGCGGCCGATCTGTGGGCGCTGCTGGACCTCGCGCAGCGGGCCGCCGAGCACGAGATCGCGGCCGCCGCGCACCGCCTGGTCTCCCGGATGGCGGACACCGGCACGCTGGCCGGCGGCCGTTCCGGCCTCGGCGTCGTACATTGAGAGCAATGGCACGTCGGGAGACCTCGGCGGGCGCCCGGTAGGCACCGGGTGCCCCAGGTTGTGCTGTCTTCGTGAAGACCGGTATTCTGTCAGATGCGCTATGGGCCCGCGCGACCTCGGACGGAGCAGGCTCGTGCTCGCAGCAGTCGGTGGTGAATCTGTCGTCGTCAGGCAATCCCGCGGTTTGGTGCGATCCAAAGGACCATGCGCAACCGCACGACACCACCAGTCCACGGAGCAACCCACCACATGACGGCCAGCATCGAGGCTCCCCTCGACCCCGCAGTGCGCAACACCCCGCAGGTAGCGGTCAATGACATCGGGTCGGAGGAAGACTTCCTCGCGGCGATCGATCAGACCATCAAGTACTTCAACGACGGCGACATCGTCGAGGGCACCATCGTCAAGGTCGACCGGGACGAGGTCCTGCTCGACATCGGTTACAAGACCGAAGGCGTGATCCCCTCCCGCGAGCTGTCGATCAAGCACGACGTCGACCCGAACGAGGTCGTCAACGTCGGCGACCACGTCGAGGCCCTGGTTCTCCAGAAGGAGGACAAGGAAGGCCGCCTGATCCTGTCCAAGAAGCGCGCTCAGTACGAGAAGGCGTGGGGCACGATCGAGAAGATCAAGGAAGAGGACGGCGTCGTCACCGGCACCGTCATCGAGGTCGTCAAGGGTGGTCTCATCCTGGACATCGGCCTCCGCGGCTTCCTGCCGGCCTCGCTCGTCGAGATGCGCCGGGTCCGCGACCTCCAGCCGTACGTCGGCCAGGAGATCGAGGCCAAGATCATCGAGCTGGACAAGAACCGCAACAACGTGGTCCTGTCCCGCCGGGCGTGGCTGGAGCAGACGCAGTCCGAGGTGCGGATGAACTTCCTCACCCAGCTGCAGAAGGGCCAGATCCGCAAGGGTGTCGTCTCCTCGATCGTCAACTTCGGTGCGTTCGTGGACCTCGGCGGCGTCGACGGTCTGGTGCACGTCTCGGAGCTGTCCTGGAAGCACATCGACCACCCGACCGAGGTCGTCGAGGTCGGCCAGGAGGTCACCGTCGAGGTGCTGGACGTCGACATGGACCGCGAGCGCGTCTCGCTGTCGCTGAAGGCGACCCAGGAAGACCCGTGGCAGCAGTTCGCCCGGACCCACCAGATGGGCCAGATCGTGCCCGGCAAGGTCACCAAGCTGGTTCCGTTCGGTGCGTTCGTCCGCGTGGAGGAGGGCATCGAGGGTCTGGTGCACATCTCCGAGCTGGCCGAGCGGCACGTCGAGATCCCGGAGCAGGTCGTCCAGGTCAACGACGACGTCATGGTCAAGATCATCGACATCGACCTCGAGCGGCGCCGGATCTCGCTGTCGCTCAAGCAGGCCAACGAGGGTGTCGACCCGGTCTCGGACGACTTCGACCCGACGCTCTACGGCATGACGGCGACGTACGACGACCAGGGCAACTACATCTACCCGGAGGGCTTCGACCCGGAGACGGGCGAGTGGCTCGAGGGCTTCGACGCGCAGCGCGAGGAGTGGGAGCGGCAGTACGCCGAGGCCCACACGCGCTGGGAGGCCCACAAGAAGCAGATCGAGGACGCCAAGACGGCGGACGTCGAGGCCGGCGAGGCTTCGTCGTACTCCTCGGCCGCTGCCCCGAAGGACGACGCTCCCGCCGAGGGCGCGCTCGCTTCCGACGAGGCGCTGCAGGCGCTCCGCGAGAAGCTGACCGGCCAGGGCTGATCCTGACCCGGTAGCCGCAGCATCCGAGACCCCTGCACCCGATTGGGTGCGGGGGTCTCGCCTGTTCAGCATCTGTACAGCCGGCCGGCAGCTGGGTCAGGGCCGTGCGGTCCACATGTCCGCCGCCGTGGGCTCACCAGCTCCGCGGAGGTGGGTCGGTAGGCTGCGACGGTGCTGAGAGTGGGACTCACGGGCGGAATCGGTGCCGGGAAGAGCGCGGTGTCGTCGCGGCTGGCCGCGCGCGGCGCCGTGGTGATCGACTCCGACGTCCTCGCGCGGGAGGTGGTCGCGCGCGGGACCGACGGACTGGGCGAGGTGGTCGCGGCCTTCGGCCCCGGCGTGCTGACCGCCGACGGTGAGCTGGACCGGCCGGCGCTCGGGAAGATCGTGTTCGGCGACGAGGCCGCCCGGCGCCGGCTGGAGGCGATCATCCATCCTCGGGTCCGGGCGCGGGCCGCCCAGATCGAGGCCGGGGCGGCCGCGGATGCGATCGTGGTGCACGACATCCCGCTGCTGGTCGAGACCGGCCAGGCGGGCGGCTTCGACGTGGTGCTGGTGGTCGACGTACCGGTCGAGGTCCAGGTCGAGCGGCTGACCGCGCAGCGCGGAATGGCTGCCGAGGAAGCCGAGCGGCGGATCGCCAGCCAGGCGTCGCGGGAGGACCGGCTCGCGGTCGCCGACGTCGTGGTCGACAACGCGGGCACGCTCGCCGACCTGGAGCGCCGCCTGGACGAGGTGTGGGCCACACTCGAACGGCGTTCAGGGCACGGTCCGGACACGAAAAGGTGACCCCTGCGCGGTAAATGATGATCCCGGGACCGGCTGTACGAGAATCTGTCCCGGTCCGGCCCGGTCGATCCGGGGCCGGCCACCGACGGCGCGACCCGCGCCGGTCCGGACGTCCGAGGTTGGGAGGATGGCGTGGTCTGTCCGCGCTGCAGCTCTGACGTCCCCGAGGTCTCGCACTACTGCCACCACTGTGGCAACGACATGCGTACCGGGGACGCCGAGCGGAAGAACGCGTACGCCGCCAGGCCCGATGAGCCGGTGGCGTCGTTCAAACTGGTCTCGACGATCATGCCGCAGGGATCCGGCAAGCAGCCGTACACCTACAAGGTCGCGCTCGGCATCGCCCTGCTGCTGACCGTGGTGACGGCCGCGCTCGGCGCGCTGCCGGTGGCGATCATGATCGCGGCCTTCGCCATCCCGATCGTTTACATCATCTACCTGTACGACGTGAACCTCTGGGAGGACGAGCCGATCCCGGTGGTCGCCGCGGCCTTCGTGCTGACCGGTGTCCTCGCGGCCGTCTTCACCTGGCTGTGGAAGGACAAGCTGGCGCTGTCGCTGGACACGATCGGCGCCAACAGCGCCGGACCGTCCGGCCGCGACCTGCTGATCCTGCTCCTGCTGGTGCCGGTGGTGTCCGAGCTGATCCGTCAGATCGGCCCGCTCTACCTGGCCTCGCGGCCGCGCTACGACGACCTGATGGACGGCTTCACGTTCGGCGTGGTGGCCGGTGTCGGCTACGCCTGCTTCGAGACGCTGGTGCTGCACTGGGGCTGGATCAGCGGCGGCTTCGCCGGTCCGGGCAGCAGTGCCGGGACGTGGATCTCGATCGTGCTGCTGCACGGCTTCATCAAGCCGCTGGTGTACGGCTCGGCGACCGGTCTCGCGGGGGCGGAGTTCTCCGGCCTCGGCGAGGGGTACGACGGCTTCACGCCGCGCTGGGTGGCCGGTCTGATCCAGGCGATGGCTGTGAACGCGCTGTTCCAGGGCGGCGTCTACCTGCTCGGTTTCGTCGGCGGTCACGGCTCGACGATCGGCTCGGTCCTCGGTGTGGTTTGGGGCCTGCTGCTGCTCGGCGCGCTGATCATCAGGGTCCGGACGGTGCTCCACAAGGGTCTGCTCGAGGCGGCGCTGGAGTCGGCCGCCCGGGGCGGGTCCAACCACGCGTCCGGCGACCTGGCGTTCTGCTCGCGCTGTGAGATGCCGCTGCTCCCGCACTCCGACTTCTGTTCGGCCTGCGGCAACTCGGTGCGGTCCGTACCGAAGTCCGCCCGCGGAGTGGCAGCACCGACCGGCGCCAGTAGGTACGAAGCGACGACTGGAGAGACGCAGGCATGAGCAACCAGCAGCCGCCGTACGGTGGTGGACAGCAGCCGTACGGTCAGCAGCCTGGTCAGCCGGGCCAGCAGCCTGGCCAGCAAGGGCAGCAGCCGGGTTACGGGCAGCAGCCCGGGTATGGACCGCAGCCTGGACAGCAGCCGGGCCAGCAGCCTGGGTACGGGCAGCAGCCTGGTCAGCAGCCTGGATACGGGCAGCAGCCGGGGTACGGCCAGCAGCCGCCGTACCCGCAGCAGCAGCAGCAGACCTTCCCCGGTCAGCAGCCGCAGCAGGGATACCCCGGCCAGCAGCAATACCAGCAGGGCTACCAGGGACAGCAGCAGCAGTACGGCGGCGGCCAGCAGCAGTGGGGCGGCCAGTACAGCCAGCAGCCGCAGCGCCGCGGTGGCGGCGGTGGTGGCGGCAAGACGCTGCTGATCGCCGGCGGTGCGTTCGCGGTGGTCGCGATCATCGGCGTGGTCCTGGCACTGGTCTTCAAGGGCGGCGACGACGACAAGGCAGGGCCGGACCCGACGCCGACGACCTCGCAACCGACCAGCGAGCCGAGTTCCGAGCCCAGCTCCGAGCCGAGCAGTGAGCCGAGCACGAGCCCGAGTCCGAGCACCGAGCCGTCGAACGGCGGCGGCGACGAGGGCATCGAGGTCGCCGAGGGCGTGTACGTGAAGCCCCAACCGGGCTACGTCCGCAAGAGCATCGACGGCTTCAGCGGCGTGTACCTGCTGAAGCAGGGCGAGGCGTACTTCATGGTGGCCAGCTGGAAGGCCGGGGCCGGTGAGAACACCGCCAGTGTGCTGCCCAAGCTGCTGACGGCCGAGACGAAGCAGCTGTCGTCGGTGCAGAAGGGCACGCCGAAGGAGACCAAGCCCGGTCCGGACGACGACACCCCGGTGAAGGTCGTCACCACCCAGAGCTTCGGCGGGGTCGCGACCACCCAGAACGGCAGCATGCCGGTGGTCGGCTTCGTCGGCGTGATCGAGCGCAACGACGGCGTGATCACGATCATCCGGGTCTACGGACGCAAGGACAAGATGTCCTCGATCCAGAGCGACTCCACGGCGATGCTGCGGTCGGTGGTCAAGAGTCAGTGAGCGGAAAGCGCGACAAGGGCTCCGCCGGTAACCCCTGGGTGGCCAAGCCCGGACCGGAGCCGGACACCGGCGAGCAGGAGGAACAGCTCCCGCCGTCGCCGTGGGACCTGGAGGTGCCACCGCCGCCGTCGCCGTGGGGCGACGGCGGTACGCCCGGCGCCGGTCCAGGTGCCGGACCGGGGGCGGGGCCCGGACCTGGTTCCGGTCCGGCGACGCAGACGTCGTCGGCGTGGGGCGACAAGGTCGGGCCGCCGTCGCTGCGGCGGCCGCCGCCGGAGAAGAAGCGGCCCTCGTTCCCGCCGCTGCTGATCCCGATCGGCGCCGGGCTGCTGGTGGTCGCGCTGGTCGCGGTCGTGCTGGTGGCGCTGTCCGGCGGTGACAAGAAGGCCGATCCGGGCCGGTCGCCGAGTCCGCCGCCCGCGACGCCGACCGCGCCGCAGTCGTCGTACCAGCCGCCGCCGAACGCGCTTCCGGTCGGCTTCGGGGTCTCGCTGGTCCCGGTCCAGGGCTGGGCGGTGGTCACCTGGGAGAAGAGCGGAAAGCAGGTGGCGATCTTCCCGCCAGGCACGAAGCCGGCCCCGGACGCCGCCGCACGGACGTTCTTCTGGGTGCGGCAGAAGCAGAACGTCACCGCGAACGCTTACCTGCTCGGCATCGTCGAGGGCGAGGTCGACAAGGAGATCGCGCAGCTGGGCAACGTACGGAACCTGCCGTGCCCGAAGGACGTCTTGGTGGAGTGCGTCGCGATCGACTACACGTCGAGCTACAAGGCCGCCGACGGCACGGAGTCGAAGATCAAGGGGTGGGTCGAGGTGTACCGGCGCAAGGACAACGTGGTCACCGCGCTGGACTTCCGGACCATGGCCGACTTCGCCCCGAAGGCCGAAGCGGACGCGGCGACGATGAAGAAGTCCGTGATCGACAGCCTGTGACGGATCCCCGGAACTACCGCGAGGAACAACTATGAGTCAGCAGTACGGTCCACCCCCGGGCCCGCCGCCGGCCCCCGCTCCCGGCGGTTGGGGCCCAGGGCCGCAGGCGCCCCAGGGCCCGCTGGGCCCCCGGGGTCCGCAGGGTCCCGCCGGTGGCGGCTGGGGTCCCGGACCGAAGCGGCCGAACCACCCGCAGCGGTCGAGCAAGACGCCGTGGATCATCATGGCCGGGGCGATCGTGGCGGTGCTGCTGGTCGCGGTCGGGGTCGTGCTGCTGGTGAACGGCAAGGACAAGGGCGACCAGCCCACCGCCGAGCCGTCGTCGGGCGTGGGTCGCACCATGTACACGCCCTCGCCGACGCCGACCCCGAACGACTCCAAGGGCGCGAACGACGTCGGTGTCGAGGTCGGCTGGGGTGTCTGGTTCACGCCGTCCAAGGGCTGGCTGCCGGACCCGGACAAGTCCAGGAGCGGGAAGAACTACATCCTCCAGCAGTTCAACGCGCGCGGCCTGATCGACGGGTACTACTGGGTCCGGCAGACCGAGCTGTACGACGCGAAGGGCTTCGCCGAGCACCTGGTCGACGTCGAGTCGAACGGCATGGAGGGCGTCAAGATCGGCAAGGGCACCGCGTGCAAGCCGGCGAACCCGAACATCAAGGCGTGCTACGCGGTCACCTACACCGGCGTGTGGGTCGCGAAGAACGGCAAGAAGATCGCGATGCAGGGCTTCGTCACCGCCTACCAGGACCAGTTCGACCGCACCACGGCCACCGACGCGGCCCTCGAGACCCGCGTTTACGCACGGCGTGTGAACGAGCTCGTCTACATGAACAACAGCGTCGTCAAGAGCTTCTGACCTGGGGTTTTTAGAAACTGTCGGCGGGCGGCCGTACGGTGGAGGCATGAGACAGGTCTCGGATCTCCAGCGGATGGTCGCCCCGCTGAAAGTGGTGTCGGACTTCGACCCGGCGGGTGACCAGCCCGCGGCGATCGCGGACCTCGAGCGACGTGTCAACGCCGGCGAGCAGGACGTCGTCCTGCTCGGCGCGACCGGCACGGGCAAGACCGCGACCATCGCCTGGCTGGCGGAGCGGATCCAGCGCCCGATGCTGATCCTGCAGCCGAACAAGACCCTCGCCGCCCAGTTCGCGAACGAGCTGCGCCAGTTCTTCCCCGACAACGCCGTCGAGTACTTCGTGTCGTACTACGACTACTACCAGCCCGAGGCGTATGTCCCGCAGACGGACACCTACATCGAGAAGGACTCCTCGATCAACGAGGAGGTCGAGCGGCTGCGGCACTCGGCGACCTGGTCGCTGCTCACCCGCCGCGACGTGATCGTGGTCGCGACCGTCTCCTGCATCTACGGCCTGGGCTCCGCCGACGAGTACCTGAACCGGATGATCCACGTGAAGGTCGGCACCGAGATGGACCGCGACGGCCTGCTCCGCAAGCTCGTCGGCGTGCAGTACGCCCGCAACGACCTGGCCGGCACTCGCGGCACGTTCCGGGTCCGCGGCGACACGCTCGAGGTGTTCCCGGTCTACCAGGAGCTCGCCGTCCGGGTGGAGTTCTTCGGCGACGAGATCGAGCGGGTGATGACGCTGCACCCGCTGACCGGCGAGGTGCTGTCCGAGGAGGACGAGGTCTACATCGGCGCCGCCACGCACTACGTGACCGCGCCGGAGAAGATGGAGCGCGCGATCACCTCGATCGAGGCCGAGCTCGCGGAGCGGCTGACCGAGCTCGAGCGCAACGGGCAGCTGCTGGAGGCGCAGCGGCTGCGGATGCGCACGACGTACGACATCGAGATGATGCGGCAGATCGGCACCTGCTCCGGGATCGAGAACTACTCGCGGCACACCGACGGCCGGGAGCCGGGGTCGGCGCCGCACTGCCTGCTGGACTACTTCCCGGAGGACTTCGTCCTCGTCATCGACGAGTCGCACGTGACCGTCCCGCAGATCGGCGGGATGTACGAGGGCGACATGTCGCGCAAGCGGACGCTCGTCGAGCATGGGTTCCGGCTGCCGTCGGCGATGGACAACCGGCCGCTGCGCTGGGAGGAGTTCCTGGAGCGGATCGGCCAGACCGTCTACCTGTCCGCCACCCCGGGGCAGTACGAGCAGGACAAGTCCGACGGGTTCGTCGAGCAGATCATCCGGCCGACCGGTCTGGTCGACCCCGAGGTGATCGTGAAGCCGACCAAGGGTCAGATCGACGACCTGATCCACGAGATCCGGGTCCGGGTCGAGCGCAACGAGCGGGTGCTGGTCACGACGCTGACCAAGAAGATGTCCGAGGACCTGACCGACTACCTGCTGGAGATGGGCATCCGGACCAGGTATCTGCACAGCGAGGTCGACACGCTCCGCCGGGTCGAGCTGCTGCGGGAGCTGCGGATGGGCGAGTTCGACGTGCTCGTCGGCATCAACCTGCTCCGGGAGGGCCTCGACCTGCCCGAGGTGTCGCTGGTCGCGATCCTGGACGCGGACAAGGAAGGTTTCCTGCGGTCGGGCCGGTCGCTGATCCAGACCATCGGACGGGCCGCGCGGAACGTGTCCGGCCAGGTGTTCATGTATGCGGACAAGATCACGCCGTCGATGGAGCTGGCGATCGACGAGACCAACCGGCGGCGCGCGAAGCAGATCGCGTACAACGAGGAGCACGGCGTCGACCCACAGCCGCTGCGGAAGAAGATCGCCGACATCACCGACATGCTGGCCCGCGAGGACGCGGACACCGCCGAGCTGCTCGGCTCCGGCCGCACCCAGTCGCGCGGCAAGGCGCCGGTCCCGGGCGGCGGGAAGAAGGCAGGGGAGAAGGCGAAGGAGCTGGCCGGCGGCCTGCCGTCGTCGGACCTGGCCGACCTGATCCAGCAGCTCACCGACCAGATGCACAACGCCGCGGCCGAGCTGCAGTTCGAGGTAGCCGCCCGGTTCCGCGACGAGATCTCCGAGCTGAAGAAGGAGCTCCGCCAGATGACGAACGCCGGCGCGAAGTAGCGCCGGCGGTCGGTACGATGCGGGGCGCCGGGGCCTGCCTCAGCTCCGGCGTACGACGGTTCGGTGCGGCGATTCGTCGACGGTCAGCGTGAAGACGTCCGGCCGGGAGTAGTGCCCGACCGAGTCGAAGTCGAAGTACCCGCGGTCGAGCTCGGCGAGGTCGAGCTCCGCGAGCAGGACACCCTCGCCGGTGCGCAACGGACCGGCGAGGATCTCGCCCAGCGGCGAGATGATCGTGCTGCCGCCGTTGATCAGCACGGTCTCGTCGCCGGTGTGGCCGGCGTCGTTGCGGGTGAAGTACTGGTTCGCGCTGATCACGAAGCAGCGGCCCTCGAGCGCGATGTGCCGCATCGTCGCCTGCCACTGTTCGCGGTCGTCGACGGTCGGCGCGCACCACAGCTGCACGCCCTTCGCGTACATGGTCTGCCGGAACAGCGGCATGTAGTTCTCCCAGCAGATCGCGGCGCCCAGCACCCCGAAGTCCGTCCGGACCGCGGGCATCGTCGACCCGTCGCCCTGACCCCACAGGTACCGCTCGGCCGCGGTCGGCATCAGCTTGCGATGGTGGGCGACCAGCCCGGCGCCCGGATCGACGAACACCGCCGTGCAGTACAGCGTCCCGCCGTCGCGCTCGATCACCCCGGCGACGAGCTGAACGCCGACCTCGGCCGCGATCTCGGCCAGCCGCGCGACCTCCGGCCCGTCCAGCTCGACCGCGGCCTCCCGGTACCGCCGGAACAGCTCCCGGCCTTCCGGCGACCGCGACCCGACCGTGATGCCGAAGTCGAACCCCTTCGGATAGCCGCCGAGAAAAGCCTCCGGCAACACCACTAACCGCGCCCCGTCCGCCGCCGCCTCGCGGATCCACCGCTCCGCCTTCACGAGCGTCGCGGCCGTGTCGAACAGCACGGACCCAGCCTGCACCGCGGCCACCACAACAGAACCCATGCCGAGCAGCCTAGTTCCGTCCGGCCCGTCGTCCAGCCTCCTCCGCGGGTCTAGTCTCCCGCTATGAAGCGGCTGGGCGATGGAGAGTTGCTCGGGTACTGCCTGAAGAAGCCCGGGGCGTGGCAGGACGAGCCGTGGGACGGGGACGTGGTCGCGAAGGTCGGGCCGAAGATCTTCGCGTTCCTCGGAGGTGGAAGCGTCGGGCTGAAGTGCGGGGCGAACCGCGACGAGGCCGACGAGCTGGTGAACGCCTACCCGGACGACGTCGGCACGATGGCCTACATCGGCCGCTCCGGGTGGAACACCGTGCGGCTCGGCGGGGCGGTGCCGGACGACGAGATCCTGGAGCTGGTCGACGCGTCGTACGAGACGGTGGTGGCGAAGCTGCCCAAGCGGCAACGCCCGCCGGCGGGGAATTGATCGGCGGCCAATAGATCACGGGCTGCAACTATTCCCTGACCCGCCTGTGATCATTTCGACAGGCGGACACGGCGTCCTGGATTTGGAGTCTTGGACTTCCAGCCGTCAGAATGGTTCCGGAGAAGGGGAGTATTCCTTTCGCGGCGGCATCGTCATCACGGTCAGGGTTCGTCCCCGACCCGGTGCCTCCGGCGCTACGCCGGCTCGTGGACGATCACTCGGCGTGACGCGGAAGAGACCTTCGGAGTCGGTTTGTCGTCTGAGCTCCGGAGGATTCTGTGCACGTTGCTGACTATGTCTGGTACATCACCGTCGGCCTGCTGCTGGCGTTGCTGGCGTTCGACGTCTTCGTGATCGGCCGCCGGCCGCACGAGCCGAGCACCCGCGAATCGGCCACGGCGATCGCGTTCTACATCGGCCTCGCGGTGATCTTCGGCCTCGGGGTGTGGTACTTCTCCGGCGGGCGGTACGCCGGGGAGTTCTTCGCCGGCTGGCTCACCGAGTACAGCCTCAGCGTCGACAACCTGTTCATCTTCTTGATCATCATGGCCAGGTTCGGGGTCCCGAGGAAGTTCCAGCAGACCGCGTTGCTGGTCGGCATCATCCTGGCGCTGGTGTTCCGCGGCATCTTCATCGCGGTCGGCGCGGCGGCGATCAACCAGTTCTCGTGGATCTTCTACCTGTTCGGCGCGTTCCTGGTCTACACGGCGATCCACCTCGCCAAGCAGGGCGAGAACGATGACGACGACTACAAGGAGAACGCGGTCATCCGGTTCGCCAAGCGCCGGCTGAACGCGACCGACGAGTACAACGGCGTCAAGCTGACCGTGAAGAAGAACGGCAAGCGGCTCGTCACCCCGATGGCGATCGTGATCATCGCGCTCGGCACCACCGACCTGCTGTTCGCGCTCGACTCGATCCCGGCGATCTACGGCCTGACCCAGGAGCCGTTCCTGGTCTTCACCGCGAACGTCTTCGCGCTGATGGGCCTGCGGCAGCTGTATTTCCTGCTCGGTGACCTGCTCCGCCGCCTCGTTTACCTGTCGCTCGGCCTCTCGGTGGTGCTCGCGTTCATCGGCGTGAAGCTGGTGCTGCACGCGATGCACGTCAACGAGCTGCCGTTCATCAACGGCGGTCACCACATCGAGTGGGCGCCGGAGATCCCGATCTGGGTCTCGCTCGGCTTCATCATCATCACGCTCGGCATCACGACGATCGCCAGCCTGCACAAGTCCCGCACGCTGCAGTCGGCGGAAGAGCCGACCGCCGCGGAGACGGCCACCGGCACGACCGAGACGGGGGCTGCCGAGGCGAACGGCCAGACCCGGTCGGTCGACCAGGGCGAGCGGCCCCAGGACGCCGAGCAGGCCGACGAGTCGGCACCAGAGCTGCATCACAAGAACTCCTGACACCAAGCGAATCGCCCCGGACCGCGTCGGCGGTCCGGGGCGATCTGCTGTGTTCAGAAGCGGGCGGCCGTGACCAGCGTGGCGCGGCGGTCGTCGGAGAGCGCCTCGTTCTCCAGGCGCTTGCCGGTCTCGGACGCGTGCAGCATCCCGGTCGCGGACACGAACCCGACGTGGTGCACCCGCTTCCCGTCCCGCGCGAAGAAGTAGAGGTCACCCGGCCGCGCCTCGTCGATCGGGATGTTCGGCAGCGTGTCCGCCTGGTCGTGGGCGTCGCGCGGCGTCCGCAGACCGAGCACCCGGCTGACCGTGTGGATCAGCCCCGAGCAGTCCAGCCCGTACGCCGACGTACCGCCCCAGAGGTACTCCAGTCCGAGGAACTGCTCGCCGAGTCGCAGCCGGTCGTCGGCGGTGGACGGCTCGGACACGGACCGCAGGGCAGCGTCCGCCAGCCAGCCGGACCCGCCGTCGGGCGTCGCCACCCGCGTGTGCCCGTCGGCGTGCTCGTCGGAGGCGAGCACCGTGCCGAACGACAGCTCGGCGACCGGGCGGCCGCCGGGCTCGGCGAGCAGCGACGCCGTCGGTACGGCGATCACGACCGGGTCGTTGGCGCTCTGCGGCAGTTCGCCCAGGTGGCTCGACGGAACCCAGCCTGGGTACCCGAGCTCGTCCTCGGACGACGGCTGCCAGGGCGCCAGGATCTCGGACCAGCCGTTGCGCTCCGAGCGCACCAGGACGGGCTCGGCGAACAGCAGCTGGGTCAGGGTCCGGCCGTGCAGGCCGAGCCGGGTCTCGGTGTCCATCGACCGCGCCCAGGCGGCGGCGTCGGGTTGTGCGGCGGTTGCCGGGGCGTCGATGTCGCGCGGCGCGTCCGGCGAGGTCCAGACCGTGCTGACCGGAACCTTGGTGGCGGCTAACTTCATGCGGTCAACCCTGTCACGCCGAGTCCGGGAGCCGACGGCAGGTGGATCAGCGAGCCGTCGTACCGGATCCCGCCGGTCACCGGCGGTTCGCGCAGCCACCAGGCAGCGTCCAGGTCGTTGACCGCCGTCGTCGGGTACGCCGACACCAGCGCGGCCGCCGCGCCGACGCCGACGTGGCTCTCCATCATGCAGCCGACGATCGCGCCGAGCCCGTGTTCGCGGGCGAGCTCGAGCAGCGTCCGCGCCGGCGCCAGCCCGCCGCATTTCGCGAGCTTGACGTTCACCAGGTCGGCCGCGCCCTGGCGGATCACGGCGACCAGGTCGCGGACGCCGTATACGGACTCGTCGGCGAGGATCGGCGTACTGACCCGGTCGGTCACCCAGGCCATGCCGTCGAGGTCGGCCGCGGCGACCGGCTGCTCGACGAGCTCGATCGCGCACCCGGCGTCCTCCAGCGCCCGGATCACGGTGACCGCGTCGCGCCGCGTCCAGCCCTGGTTCGCGTCGAGCCGCAGCCGCGGCTCCGGGCCGATCGCCGAGCGGACCCGGCGAACGCGGTCGATGTCGCCGGCCGCGTCGGTGCCGACCTTGATCTTCAGAACGTCGAACCCGTCGGCGACCCGCGCCTTCCCGGCGTCCGCCAAGGCGTCCGCGTCGCCGACCGACAGCGTCACGTCGGTCCGGACGACGTCGGTGGTCGACCCGAGGAACCCGTGCAGCGTCTGCCCGCGCCGCCGGGCCGCGAGGTCGTGCAGCGCGACGTCGACGGCGTCCTTCGCACCGAAGTTGCCGACCGCGGCACGCTGCACGCGACGCAGCGCCTCGGTGAGGTCGTCGGGGCCGAGGCCGTCGAGCGCGGTGCTGATCGGGCCCTCGATGCAGGCCTGGGAGCCGGCGAGCGAGTCGCCGGTCACCTTCCAGACCTGGGGCGCCTCGCCCCAGCCGCTGAGTTCGCCGTCGCTGATCTCGACCAGCAGCGACTCGACGTGGGTGGCCGTCCGCAGGGCCGTGACGAACGGCGTGTGCAGCGGCGCCGAGACCAGATGGGTGGTGATCTTCACCGCACTGCCTCCAGGTCGTGCCGGTGATTCCAGGCCTCGAGCGCGATCGAGGCGATCAGCTTCTGCGCCTCGCTGTCGGGCAGCTCCGACGTCGTACAGACGACCAGCACGAACGGGTCGGCGTCCTCGGGGCGGACGATGCCGCCGTCGTGCCGGATCCGGGTGTCCCAGCCGTTCTTGTGCTCGACGCGGGTGCCTTTCGGCAGCAGCGCGGGGATCTCGCCGTTCCACTGGTTGCCGGCCAGCAGCTCGCGCAGATAGTCGGCGGACTCGCCCTGCTGGTTGCCCACCGCAACGAGCACGCCGGCCATCCCGGCCGGGCTCATCAGGTTGCTGATCCCGGCCCGCGCGGCGGGGACGTCGTCGATACCGCGCTGGATCCTGGACTCGGGTGCGGGCGAGCTGGGCAGTGTCGCCGCGGCCAGCTCGGCGTGGGCGGCGGCGATCCCGACCTGTTCGAGCACGAGGTCGGTCGCGAGGTTGCTGGACCGGGTGATCATCTCGGTCGCCAGCCAGTCCAGCGGCACCTTCTTGCCGAGCTGCTCCCAGGTCTTCGGCGCCTCGTCCTCCTCCGGGTTCACCCCGAACCGGCCGCCGCCCGCGGACGCGAAGTCGTTGTGCACCGCCACCGGCTGGGAGATCGACAGCTCACCGGCGTCGACCTTGCGCAGCATCGCCATCGCCACCGGCAGCTTCATCGTGCTCGCGGAGTAGTGCGCCCGCTCCGCCTCGTGCACGAACACCGGCGTACCGTCCAGCCGGCCCAGCCAGACCCCGAACTCCCCGCTCCCGTCGACCTGCCGGAGCAGCTCCGCGATTCCCATGCCGCTCACCCAATCACAACCAAGGACCGCGCAGACGGCCGGTTCTCCACTGCAGTTGGGGGTTCTCCGCTTGTACACGGGTGAAGAACCTCCAGCACGAGCGGATAACCCCGAGCACCGGAGACCCGAAACGGTGGGCGGAGACCTGAAGTAGTAGGCGGAGACCTGTCATGCCAGGTCCCCGCTCGCCGCGTCTGGTCCCAGGTCACCACGGCCGGAGGGTGGCACGGACAATCCGGCTGTGTGCCGTGGCAGACTGCCGAGGGTGTCGCGGGCTTTGGGTCTTTTGCTGGGGTTTGCTGCTGATCGGGTGCTGGGGGATCCTCGGCGGTATCACCCGGTGGCCGGGTTTGGGCGGACTGCCGGTTGGCTGGAGCAGCAGATGTACGGCGACTCCCGGCGCCGGGGGGCCGGGTACACGGCCGTGCTCGTCGGTGCGACCGCGGCGCTGGGGGTTGCGGTTGAGCGGGCCTGCCGTCGGCATTCGGTGCTTCACACCGCGGTTACGGCCGCTGCCACCTGGGCTGTGCTGGGCGCTCGCAGTCTGGAGCGTGAGGCCGAGGCGATGGCTGAGCTGCTGGAGGAGAAGGACGTTCCAGGTGCGCGGGATCGCCTCAGCCACCTGTGTGCGCGCGACGCGACCGGCCTGGAGGCCGACGAATTGGCCCGCGCGACGGTGGAGTCGGTCGCGGAGAACACCTCCGACGCGTGCGTGGCGCCGCTGCTGTGGGGCGGGTTGCTGGGGGTACCAGGTCTGCTGGGGTATCGGGCTGTGAACACGTTGGACGCGATGGTCGGGTATCGCTCACCCAGGTACGAGGACTTCGGCTGGGCGTCGGCGCGGCTGGATGACCTCGTCAACCTGTTGCCGGCGCGGGTCTGCGCGCTGCTGACCGGGCTCGCATCCGGCCGCCCCCGCGAAACCGTCGCCGTGTGGCACCGGGACGCGCCGAAGCATCCGAGCCCGAACGCCGGGCCGGTCGAGGCGGCGTTCGCCGGAGCGCTCGGGCTCACGCTGGGCGGTACGAACAGCTACGGCAGCTACGCGGAGGACCGCGGCACGCTGGGTGACGGCCCGGCGCCGACGGTCGCCGACGTGCGCCGTACGGCGGAACTCGCGCGGCGGGTCGGGATCGCCGCCGTGTGTCTTGCGGCCGTACTCGGGAAGGGGAAGCGATGGATCTGAGCCGCCGGCCGGTGCGGATCGCGTTGATCCGGCACGGCGAGTCCGAGGCGAACCTGGACAAGACGGTCTACGAGCGGACCCCCGACCATGCGGTCCCGTTGACCCCGGTGGGCCATGAGCAGGCCGCCAAGGCGGGGCGGGAGCTGCGGGAGCTGTTCGAGAACGAGCCGGTCCGCGTGTACGTCTCGCCGTACCTGCGCGCCCGGCAGACGCTCGACTCGCTCGGGTTGGACGACCTGATCGAGCTGCCGCGGGAGGAGCCGCGGCTGCGGGAGCAGGACTGGGCGAACCTCCAGGACACCGAGGACATCGAGCGGCAGGAGAAGCTCCGCGACTCGTTCGGGCACTTCTTCTACCGGTTCACCCACGGTGAGTCGGGGTCGGACGTGTACGACCGGGTGTCGACGTTCCTGGAGACCATGCACCGCGACTTCGAGAGCGCGGACGCCCCGCGCAACGTGCTGCTGGTCTCGCACGGCCTGACCATGCGGCTGTTCTGTATGCGGTGGTTCCATTGGTCGGTGCGGTTCTTCGAGTCGCTGCGGAACCCGGGGAACGCCGAAACACGCGTCCTGCTGCGGCAGCCGGATTTCCGGTACAAGCTGGACCGGCCGTTCGAACAGTGGACCACCTACGAACCGACGGAACGGGAGCGATCGGCATGGTTGTAGCGCAGACGCGGGACACGGTTCTCGAGTTGCTGGCGAGCCTGACACCGGACCAGGCCGGCAAGATCCGCGCACCCTTCGACACCCCGGACCACAAGCAGTGGACGTACCTGCCGGGACCTGTGCCGGGCCTTGCCCTGACCGAGCTGACGCCGGCGCAGCAGAAACTCGTGGAGCGGCTGGTCGCGACCGGGTGCAGCGAGCGCGGTACGGCCGACGTCTGGGCGGTTCTGGACGCCGAGATCGTGGTCCGCGGGCTGCCGGACCTGCCGCCGTCGGGGGAGTGGGAAGGCGCGACCGTCGCCGACCGGTACTTCCTGCGCGTGCTCGGGGACCCGAACGGCACGGAGCCGTGGGCCTGGCGGCTGAACGGTCACCACCTGGCACTGCACGTGACGGTCGTGGACGGAGCGATCGCGTTCACACCACAGTTCCTCGGGTCGAACCCGGCCGAGGTGCTGACCGGGCCACAGGCAGGGCGGCGGTTTCTGGCCACGGAGCAGGACCTGGGCTTCCAGCTGCTGCACGCACTAGAGCCGGGACAGCTGGAGGTCGCGCTGGTCTCTCCGGACGCGCCCGACGACATCCTGACCCGGCACGACCCGGTGGCCGACGCGTCACTCCTGCACCGCGGCCTCGCGTACGGCGACATGACCGAGGACCAGCGCCAGCTCCTCAGCCTCCTCATCGGCCAGTACGTCGGCCGCGCCGCCGGGCCGATCGGCCTGCAGACCTGGCAGGACATCACCGAGCACGGCATCGAACGCCTGACGTTCGCCTGGGCCGGCGAAACCCAGCCCGGCACCGGCCACCGCCACTACTACTCGATCGCGGGTCCCACGTTCCTCGCCGAGTACGACAACACCCAGGACAACGCCAACCACATCCACTCGGTCTGGCGCGACGTCCGCAACGACTGGGGCACCGACCTCCTGGCCGCCCACTACGCGATGCACAGATAGAGCTCACCAAAGCCGGCGCTGACCTTCGGCGAGACCGAACTCCTCGAGTTCGACGTCGCGTCGAAGGCGCCGCCGACGGTACGGCGCGACGATGCTCAACACGATCCCGTCCCGGTGCTCGGCCTCCACCTGAATGCCGTCGGGCCACCCATCGCCGCCGAGCCGCACATCCGCGACCACCGCAGCCGCCATCAGATCGTCCCGCCTCGCCCGCAGACTGTCCCAGAGCAAGTCGATCGTCCGGCGTGCGTCGGCCTTCTCGCCGAGCATCTCGATCGAGATCGGCTCACCGTCTGCCGCGCTGACGGCGAACGGCAGAAAGCCGCCGCGCTTGACCAGGTGCTCAACCGCCAGTTGGACGGCGGTGTCGAACAGGTCGTCGAGCGTTTGCTGTGCCTCGGCAGAGGCAGTGTTACGCCAGGAGGTCATCGGTGGCCGCTTTCGCGAGGTGATCTGGACCGCATCCTCTCAGACCCACAGACCGAGCTGGGTCGGATAGAGTCGCGGCGTCATTCGACGGCATCTGCAGGAACCCGGTGTGAGTCCGGGACGGTCCCGCCACTGTGACCCCGCGTTCTGGGGGGAGTCAGGAACTGCCGCCGTCGTACCTCCGGTCGGGACGTGGACATCCCGGGAAGGACTGTGCGCGTGGCTGCGAATCTTCTGCTGCTTTCGACCGCTGACACCGATCTGCTGGCTGCAGCAGAGGCGGGTGCCGGCTGGAACGTCGCCAACCCGGCCAGGCTGGGGCTCACCGAACTGGGTCCGCTGCTCGGCGCCGCTGATGTGGTTGTGGTGCGGCTGCTGGGCGGGCGGCGGGCGTGGGAGGACGGGCTCGACGCTGTGCTCGCCTCGGGGAAGCCCACGGTGGTGGTCAGCGGTGAGGCCGCGCCGGACGCGGAGCTGATGTCGCTGTCGACCGTCCCGGCCGGGGCGGTCACCGAGGCGCTGGCCTACCTTCGCGAGGGTGGCGCGGACAACCTCCGCAACCTGGCCGGCTTCCTGCGGGACACGCTGCTGCTGACCGGCGACGAGTTCGAGCCGCCGCGCGCGCTCCCGGCGTACGGCGTGCGCGGGACGTACGCCGAGGACGGGCGTCCGGTGGTCGGCATCGTGTACTACCGCGCACACGAGATCTCCGGGAACACCGCCTTCGTGGACGCGCTCGCGGCCGCGGTCGACGCGGCCGGCGCCCAGCCGCTGCCCGTGTACTGCGGGACGCTCCGCGGGCTCGACCCGACGTCGCCCGACAACGCCGGGTTGTTCGAGTTGCTGCGCAAGTGCGACGTACTCGTGACGACGCTGCTCGCGGCCGGCGGATCGGTCGCGGCCGACGCGAGCGCGGGCGGCTCGGACGACGCGTGGGACGCCGGTGCGCTGGCCTCGCTCGACATTCCGTTGATCCAGGGCCTGGCGCTGACGTCGACGCGCGAGCAGTGGGTGGACAGCGATGCGGCCGTCAGCCCGCTGGACGCGGCGACGCAGGTGGCGATCCCGGAGTTCGACGGGCGGCTGATCACGATCCCGTTCTCGTTCAAGTCGTACGACGCCGACGGCCTGGCCCGGTACGCGCCGGATGCGGAGCGGTGCGCGCGGCTGGCCGGTATCGCGGTCGCGCACGCCCGGCTGCGGCACATACCCGCAGCCGAGAAGCGGATCGCGCTGGTGCTGTCGTCGTACCCGACCAAGCACGCCCGGATCGGGAACGCCGTCGGGCTGGACACGCCGGCGTCGGCGGTCGTGCTGCTCGGGCAGCTGCAAGAGGCCGGGTACGACCTGGGCGGCCTCGACGTCGGCGAGCTCGAAGGCGACGGGCTGATCCACCGGCTGATCGCGGCGGGCGGCCACGACGTCGACTGGCTGACCGACGAGCAGCTCGCCAACGCGGTCGCCAAGGTTCCGGCGTCCACGTACGCCCGCTGGTTCGGCGGCGTGCCCGAGTCGTTGCGGACGGCAATGACCGAGGCGTGGGGGGAGGCACCGGGGGAGCTGTACGTCGACACGTCCGGCGCGGAGCCCGCGATCGCGCTGGCCGCGTTGCGGTTCGGGAACGTCGTGCTGATGATCCAGCCGCCGCGCGGCTTCGGCGAGAACCCGGTGGCGATCTACCACGATCCGGACATGGCGCCGTCGCACCACTACCTCGCCGCGTACCGCTGGCTGGAGGCGCCGGCCGACCAGGGCGGGTTCGGCGCGCAGGCCGTCGTACACCTCGGGAAGCACGGCACGCTGGAATGGCTGCCGGGCAAGGGGATCGGGATGGCGGCCGGTTGTGCGCCGGACGCTGTGCTCGGGAACCTGCCGATGATCTACCCGTTCATCGTCAACGACCCCGGCGAGGGGACGCAGGCGAAGCGGCGGGCGCACGCGACGGTCGTCGACCACCTGGTGCCGCCGATGGCGCGGGCCGAGACGTACGGCGACATGGCGAAGCTGGAGTACCTGCTCGACGAGTACGCGACGGTGCAGGCGCTCGACCCGGAGAAGGTGCCGACGCTGCGGGCGCAGATCTGGACGCTGATCCAGGCGGCGCAGTTGCACCACGACCTGCACACCGCGGAGAAGCCGGAGGACGACGACTTCGACGAGTTCGTGCTGCATCTGGACGGGTATCTGTGCGAGATCAAGGACGTGCAGATCCGCGACGGGCTGCATGTGCTGGGTGGTGCGCCGGTGGGTGAGGCGCGGGTCAACCTGGTGCTCGCCGTACTGCGGGCTCGGCAGTTGTGGGGTGGGTCGTACTCGATTCCGGGGCTGCGGGCTGCTCTGGGGTCGGCTTTCGGAGTGGACGAGGCCGAGTTGCTGGCCAACCCGGGGCCGGCGGCCGACCTGACCGATCTGGCCACCCTCGCGGACCTGCCGGCGGTGACCGGGGCCGACGGGGTGGACATCCTGGAGGCTGTCGCGCGGAAGCTGGTGCTCGGGATGGAAACGCTGAGCTGGGACGCGACGAAGGTTCCGGTGGTGGTCGCCGAGGTGCTGGCCCGGGACTGTCCCGAGGTCGAGGCGTCGCTGACCTTTGCAGCGACCGAAGTTGTTCCGCGGCTCGCGCGGACGCCGGACGAGCTGGGGAACGTGCTGCGGGCGCTGGACGGGCGGTTCGTGGAGGCCGGGCCTTCGGGGTCGCCCACGCGCGGGCTCGTCAACGTGCTGCCGACCGGGCGCAACTTCTACGCGGTGGACCCGAAGGCGATCCCGAGCCGTAACGCCTGGGACGTCGGGGTCGCGCTGGCCGACTCGCTGCTGGCGCGGCACCAGGCCGAGACCGGGGAATGGCCGCGGTCCGTGGGCCTCACCGTCTGGGGTACGTCGGCGATGCGCACGCAGGGCGACGACCTCGCCGAGGTGCTCTGGCTGCTCGGCTGCCGGCCGGTCTGGGACGACGCGTCCCGTCGCGTCACGAGCTTCGAGGTGGTCGGCCTGGAGGAGCTCGGCCGGCCGCGGATCGACGTGACGATCCGGATCTCCGGCTTCTTCCGGGACGCCTTCCCGCATGTCGTCGCGCTGCTCGACGAGGCGGTCCGTACGGTCGCCGCCCTCGACGAGTCGCCGGCGGACAACTTCCTCAAGGCGCACGTGGACACCGATGTTGCGGCGGGCAACGACGTACGGCAGGCGACGGCCCGCGTGTTCGGCTCCAAGCCCGGGTCGTACGGCGCCGGCCTGCTGCCGCTCGTCGACGCCCGGAACTGGCGCACCGACGCCGAGCTGGCCGAGGTTTACGCGGTGTGGGGCGGGTACGCGTACGGCAAGGACCTGGACGGCGCCGAGGCCCGCGGCTCGATGGAGCGCGCGTACGCCCGGATCCAGGTGGCGGCGAAGAACGCGGACACCCGCGAGCACGACATCATGGACTCCGACGACTACTTCCAGTACCACGGCGGCATGGTCGCGATGGTCCGGCACCTCACCGGCGCCAACCCGAAGGCGTACGTCGGCGACTCCGCGGTCCCCGCGCAGGTGAAGACCCGGACGCTCGAGGAGGAGGCCAAGCGGGTCTTCCGGGCCCGCGTGGTGAACCCGCGGTGGATGGCCGCGATGCGGCGGCACGGGTACAAGGGCGCGTTCGAGATGGCCGCGACGGTCGACTACCTGTTCGGGTACGACGCGACCGCGGGTGTGGTCGACGACTGGATGTACGAGTCGCTGACCACGCAGTACGTCGCCGATCCGGAGATGGCCGAGTTCTTCCGGACGTCGAACCCGTGGGCGCGGCACGGCATCGCGGAGCGCCTCCTCGAGGCCGCCCAGCGCGGCCTGTGGGCGGAGCCGTCGGCGGAAGCGCTCGAGACGCTACGCAACGCAGTCCTTGAGACGGAAGGTGACATCGAGGACCGCGCCTGATTGGGTAGGGACATGCCGCGAGTCCTGATCACGAACGACGACGGTTACCGCGCTCCAGGCATCCGGGCGCTCGCGCCGGCGATCGCCGAGCTCGGGTACGACGTACTCGTGGTGGCCCCGATGCTCGACGAGAGCGGCGTCGGATCGGCCCGCGCGGGGATGGTCGGGCGGCCGGTCCGGACCGCATCCGACGTGGAGAACGGCGTCACGTTCATCGGCATCGAGGGCACTCCGGCGCAGGCGGTGACGATGGCGCAGGCCGGTTCGTTCGGGCCGACGCCGGACCTGGTGCTGTCGGGCATCAACCGCGGGCTGAACATCGGCGTGTCGATTTTCCACTCGGGCACCGTCGCGGCGGCGCTGACCGCGGCCGAGACCGGTACGTCGGCGGTCGCCGTCAGCATCGACTCCGAGAACCCGGCGCACTGGCCGACCGCGGCGACGATCGCCGGTGAGGCGCTCGGGTGGATCGCGGACGAGCCGGGCGGGACGGTGCTGACGATCAACGTCCCGGACCGCCCGCTGGAACAGCTGGCCGGCGTCCGGCACGCGTCGCTGGCCGTGCCCCGGCGTACCCGGCTGGTCGGTGCGACCGCTCCGACGGGCGAGCCGATGATCGTCGTCGAGCGCACCCAGGCCACCCCGGTCCCGGGCACCGACGAGGCGTTCCTCGCCGACGGTTTCGTCACCGTCACACCGATCGTCGGCATCCGCGAGGTCAGGGACGACGCAGCCGCGACAGCGCTCGCCAAACGCCTGACCCGCTGAAGCCGTACGTGGTGAGGACCACGTGACCGGGGTGCGTTGTGGGGCGCGCGGGTGTGCCATGATCGGGCCGACGAGTGTGGAGGAACACCGGTGACCAGCGTGCTGGGAGTCCGGGGCGGTCCCGCCACTGTGACCAGGGTCTGATCCCTGGAAGCCAGGACATCCGCGGTCGTCCGCCGGGCTGCCGGCGTACCAGTGCCGTAGCGGGCGTGGACACCCGCTCGACGAAAGGGATCCACCGCCGATGCGGTCCGTGCGTTCGACCAGCTTCCCGTTCACCGCGATCGTCGGGATGGACGATCTCCAGCTCGCGCTGATCCTGGCGGCGATCTCGCCGGCCATCGGCGGGGTGCTGATCCGCGGCGAGAAGGGGACGGCGAAGTCGACCGCCGTCCGCGCTCTCACCGAGGTCCTGCCGCCCGTGGACGTCGTCGCCGGCTGCCGGTTCTCGTGCGATCCCGACCACCCGGATCCCGCCTGCCCGGACGGTCCGCACACCGGGGAGCGGTCCGTGCGGGCAGCGCGGCTGGTCGAGCTGCCGGTCGGCGCGACCGAGGACCGGGTGCTGGGCTCGCTGCACCTGGAGAAGGCGCTCGCCGAGGGCGTCACCGCGTACGAGCCCGGGCTGCTCGCCGCGGCGCATCGCGGACTGCTGTACGTCGACGAGGTCAACCTGCTCCACGATCACCTGGTCGACGTACTCCTGGACGCCGCCGCGATGGGGCGGGCGACGGTCGAGCGCGACGGCGTCTCGGTCACGCACCCGGCGCGGTTCGTGCTCGTCGGCACGATGAACCCGGAGGAGGGCGAGCTGCGGCCGCAGCTCCTCGACCGGTTCGGGCTGACCGTCGACGTGGTCGCCAGCCGGGATCCCGCCGTCCGCGTGGAGGTGATGCGCGCGCGGCTCACCTACGAGGCGGACCCGGAGACTTTCACGGCCCGGCACGACGGCCCGCAGCGGGAACTGGCCGAGCGGATCGTGAAGGCGCGCGACCTGCTGCCCGAGGTGATCCTCACCGACTCCGCGCTCCGCCAGATCGCCGAGATCTGCGCGTCGTTCGACGTCGACGGGATGCGCGCCGACCTGGTCACCGCCCGCACCGCGGTCGCCCACGCCGCGTGGTCCGGCCGCACCGTCGTCGAGGTCGACGACGTCCGCGCCGCCGCCAAACTCGCCCTGCCGCACCGCCGCCGCCGGAACCCCTTCGACGCCCCCGGCCTGGACGACCAGCAGCTGGAAGAGGCCATCAACAACAGCACCCCACCCACCGACCCCGACGACGACCCACCCCACCCGGACGACCCGGGTCCGGGCGGACAGGGTTCGGACGGTTGCCAGGACGGCGTGAGTCCTTCCGACCAGGGTGACCCGGCGAACCGGTCGGCCGAGGTGGACTCGGATCACCTCCGTGACGGCACGCCTTCGGGCGCATCTTCGGATGGCGACGAGGCGGTCGCGGGTTCCGCACCGAGTGGCGAGGTTGTGGGCGCCTCCGAGCCCTACAAGGCCCGTCTGCTGAGCGTGCAGAGCGCCGGCGCCGGGGTCGCCGGCCGGCGCGGACGGGCCATCACCGAGGTGGGTCGCGTGGTCGGCGACCGCGCTCGGGTGGGCCGCGAAGCCGGACGGCCGCATGTGCTGGGGACCGTGCGCGCCGCGGCGCCACACCAGAACGTTCGCGGGCGGAGCGGTCCCGGGCTGGTGGTCCGCGCGACCGACGTACGGCTGGCGGTGCGCGAAGGGCGTGAGGGCAACCTCGTGCTGTTCTGCGTGGACGCCTCCGGCTCGATGGGGACGAAGAAGCGGATGGCCGAGGTGAAGACCGCGATCGTCTCGCTGCTCCTCGACGCCTACCAGCGCCGCGACACCGTCGGCCTGGTCACGTTCGCCGGCGCCGCGGCGACGGTCGCGCTCCCGCCGACGGGCAGCGTCGAGACCGCCGTACGACGGCTCGAGTCGCTCCCGACCGGCGGCCGCACGCCGCTCGCCGAAGGGCTGGTGCAGGCGGCCGAGGTGCTGCGGATCGCGGCGATCCGGGATCCGCGCCGGCGTCCGCTCCTGGTGCTCGTCACCGACGGCCGCGCCACCCACGGCGACAACGCGTTCGCCCGCGCCCGCCAGGCCGCCGGATGGCTCGCGGACCGCGGTATCGCCACCGTCGTGGTCGACTGTGAGCCGCACCGCGGCGTCCGGCTCGGACTCGCCGCGGAGCTCGCGTCGGACCTCCGAGCCGAGTACCTCGACCTCGGAGACGTTGCCGCCGGCAACCTCGTCCGTGCAGTGACCGAGCGGAAGGCGGCCTGACATGCCGAAGGGACAACCGGTCGCCGTACCGGACGACGGCCTGACCACCCGGCAGCGCCGCAACCGGCCGCTGCTGATGGTGCACACCGGTGAGATGAAGGGGAAGTCGACGGCGGCGTTCGGGATGGCGCTGCGGGCCTGGAACCAGGGCTGGAACATCGGGGTCTTCCAGTTCGTGAAGAGCGCGAAGTGGAAGGTCGGCGAGGAGAGTGCGTTCAAGGCGCTCGGCCGGCTGCACGCCGCGACCGGTGAGGGCGGGCCGGTCGAGTGGCACAAGATGGGTGAGGGCTGGAGCTGGTCCCGCAAGGCCGGCACCGAGGAGGACCACGCCGCCGACGCACTCGAGGGTTGGCGCGAGATCCAGCGCCGGCTGGCCGCCGAGGCCCACGACCTGTACGTGCTCGACGAGTTCACGTATCCGATGAAGTGGGGCTGGGTCGACGTCGACGAGGTCGTCGACACGCTGGTCAACCGGCCCGGCCACCAGTACGTCGTGATCACCGGCCGCGACGCCGCCCCGAAGCTGCTCGAGGCCGCCGACCTGGCCACCCAGATGACCAAGCTCAAGCACCCGATGGACGCCGGGCAGAAGGGCCAGAAGGGCATCGAGTGGTGATCCCGCGCGTGGTCGTGGCGGCACCGTCGTCCGGCGCCGGGAAGACGACCGTGGCCGTCGGGCTGATGGCGGCGCTGCGCCGGGCCGGCCACGTCGTCGCGGGCTTCAAGGTCGGGCCCGACTACATCGATCCCGGCTTCCACGCCGTCGCGACCGGACGGCCGGGACGCAACCTCGACCCGATGCTGTCGGGGGAGGAGCGGGTCGGACCGCTCTTCGCGCACGGCGCGACCGGCGCCGGCATCGCCGTCGTCGAAGGCGTGATGGGCCTGTACGACGGCGCGCTCGGAACCGAGGGCTTCTCGTCGACCGCGCACGTCGCGAAGTTGCTGATGGCGCCGGTCGTGCTGGTGGTGGACGCGTCGGCAGCCGGTCGCAGCGTCGGGGCCGTCGTCCAAGGATTCGTCGCCTTCGACACCGAGGTACGGATCGTCGGGGTGATCCTGAACAAGGTCGGCACGGACCGGCACGAGGCCGAGGTCCGGGCGGGCGTCGCACCGACCGGCGTACCGGTGCTCGGGGTGCTGCGGCGGGACACGCGGCTGACGGTTCCGAGTCGTCATCTCGGCCTCGTCCCCGCCGACGAGCAACGCGAACAGGCCGAGCGGGCCGTCGACGCCGCGGCCGAACTGGTGCGCGACGGCGTCGACCTCGAGGCGTTCGTCGCCGCCGCGAAGGCCGCGCCCGCACACGACGCCACACCGTGGGACCCGTCGGCCGAGGTCACGTCGCCGGACGGCGCCCGGCCGGTGGTCGCGGTCGCGGGCGGACCTGTCTTCTCGTTCCGCTACACCGAGACTGCCGAGCTGCTCACCGCGGCCGGGGCCGATGTCGTCACCTTCGACCCGCTGACCGATAAGTTGCCCGAGGCAACCGCTGCGCTGTATCTCGGCGGCGGCTTCCCGGAGCTGCACGCCGAGGCGCTCGCCGCCAACACCGAGCTCCGCCATCAGGTCGCCAAGGAGGTCGCGGCCGGTCTGCCCGTGGTCGCCGAATGCGCAGGCCTGTTGTACCTGTGCCGCGAGCTCGACGGTCACCCGATGACCGGCGTACTCCCGGCGACCGGCCGCATGACCGGACGCCTCACGCTCGGCTACCGTACGGCGGTCGCTGCCAGCACCACACGGTTCTTCGACGAGGGACGCCGGGTGCGCGGTCACGAGTTCCACCGCACCACGCTCGACACGGACACCGACGTACGGCCTGCCTGGCATCTCCCGGGCGGCGTGGAAGGCATCACGCTGCCGCACGTCCACGCGTCGTACCTGCACCTGCACTGGACCGCCACCCCGGACGTCGCCGCCCGCCTCGTGACGGCCGCGCGCGAGCGTGCCCGGTGAGCCTCGTCCTCGGCGTCGGCCTTCGCTCCGGTACGCCGTACGCCGAACTGCACGAACTCCTCACCACGATCCTGCGCGAGCAACCCGACACGATCAGCCTGGTCGTCACGGTCGAAGGCAAGGACCGCGAGCCCGCAGTACGGCAACTGGTCGACGACTTGGGCGCCGAGCTGCGAACGTTCTCGGCCGACGAACTCGCCGAGCAGCGGGTGCCGACGCCGAGCGAGCAGGTCGAGCAGCTCAAGGGAACCCCGAGCGTTGCCGAGGCCGCTGTCCTCGCCACAGGTGCCCAGCTCGTCCTCCCGAAGCAGCGAAGCTCGAACGCGACCGTGGCGCTCGGCCGGACGTCGGCCGCGGCCGGGTACGGGCCGGGGGACCGGGAGGCCGTGTACCGGGTGATCGCCGAGCGGCGCGACGTCCGGCGCGGGTTTCTGGATCTCCCGGTCGACGATGCGACGCTCGGGCGGGTGCTCGGGGCGGCGCACCGGGCGCCCAGTGTGGGATTGAGCCAGCCGTGGGACTTCCTGGTGATCCGCCACGTCGCGACCCGGCGCAAGGTGCATGAGCTCGCGGTCGCGCAGCGGGACGCGTTCGCGGCGTCGCTCCCGCCGGACCGGCGCGCGGCGTTCGACGGGCTGAAGATCGAGGCGATCCTCGACGCGCCGCTGAACATCGCGGTGACCTGCGACCCCGGCCGCGGCGGCCGGCACGTGCTCGGCCGGCACGCGGATCCGCGGACCACCCTGTTCTCCGCCGCGATCGCGATCCAGAACCTCTGGCTCGCCGCCCGCGCCGAAGGTCTCGGCGTCGGCTGGGTCTCGTTCTTCGAGCCGGCCGAGGTCGCGGCGGTCCTCGACCTGCCCCGGCACATCGAGCTGATCGGATACCTCTGCGTCGGGTACGTCGACCGGTTCGCGCCGGCGCCCGAGCTGGTCCGATCCGGGTGGGCCAAGCGCCGCCCGCTGTCCTGGGCGGTCCATCACGAGGAATGGGGCCGCCGGACCGCCTCGATCGTCGGCGACGCCGAGCAGGCCGCGCAGGCCGTCGTACCGGCGGCCGGTCAGTGTGTGCGGGTGGTCGTCGGCGGTGACGCGGCACAGCTCCAGGACGCGGAGGCGCTGGTGGTCGACCTGGGGACGGACCGGCCGGCCGCTGATTTCGGGGTGTTGTGGAGGGCGGCCCGGACGCCCGCGGAGGCCGTGGAGTTCGGCGTCGAGATCGCCAGGGACCTGGCCCTGCAGGGCGTCGGGCAGCTCGTCGTACAGGTCGTCGAGGATTCCGAGCGGGCCGTGGCGCTCGCTCGCGGTCTGCAGGTCGGTGCGTCGGCCTGTGGTCTGACACACTCCTCCGCATGAATGCTGTGATGTATGCCCCCGCCTTCTCGATGAAGCAGCGCGTGACGATGATGGCGAACAAGTACGAGCTGATCGCCACCAACCCGGACGGCAGCGACGGCCCGTTGCTCGCGTTCGCGCAGCAGAAGCGGATGGCGTTCAAGGAGCAGGTGACGTTCTACAGCGACGACACCAAGTCTCGGCCGGTGTTCTCGTTCAAGGCCCGCAAGACCATCGACCTGGGGTCGGGGTACGACGTGTACGACGCCGACGGGCAGGTGATCGGGTGGTTCAAGAAGGAGTTCGGCAAGAGCCTGCTGCGGTCGAGCTGGCAGCTCAGCGCGCCGGGCGTCGAGGCGGACGGCACCGAGCGCAACCAGACCGTCGCGATCGTCCGGCGGGTCTGGGACTTCGTGCCGTTCATCGGCGAGATCCCGCTGCCGTTCATCTTCCACTTCGACTTCACCGACCGGTCGACCGGGCAGCCGGTGCTCTCGGTGGAGCGGAAGCTGTCGGTCCGCGACCGCTACCGGATCACCGTCCAGGACGAGCGCCTGGACTTCCGCGTCGCGGCCGCGATGACCGTGGCCCTGGACGCGCTGCAGTCCCGCTGAGGCTCCGGCGTACGACCACGGTCGTACGCCGGGCTCACTCTTTCGGGTGAACCTACCCTGAGGGCACTTGGATCCGCCCCGGCCCGGTGCGAGGCTGTATCCATGGGCGTAGCACAGCGCAGTCGACGGTGGTTGGTTCCGGTCACGGCGGTTGCCGTGGTGGCGGGCGTGGGGGCACTCGGGCCGATGGTCGCCGATGCCTCGCCGAAGCTGCCCGGGATCACCGCGCAGGACCTGTTGGCGAAGGTGCAGACGGCGAAGGTCGACGGCCTGAGTGGCACCGTCCGCTCGGACGCGGACCTCGGCCTGCCGGCGATCCCCGGGATGGCGCCCGGCACCCAGCAGGTCACCGACCTGCTCAGCGGCGAGCACACTGCCCGGGTCGCGTACGCCGGCCCGGACAAGGCGCGCGTCTCGATCATCTACAACCAGGCCGAGCGCGTCTGGACGACCGACGGGAAGTCCGCCTGGGCCTACGACTCGTCCAAGCGCGAGGCGACCAAGCTGACCCTGCCGGCCCACCGGACCGCCCGGCCGGAGTCGAGGCCGGAGTCGTACGACCCGCAGGCGGTCGCCAAGCAGTTCCTGGACGCGATCGACCCGACCACCAAGGTCGAGGTCAGCGGCACCGAGAAGGTCGCCGGCCGGGATGCGTACAAGCTGCGCCTGGTGCCGAAGACCGACAAGACGACCGTCGGGTCCGTGACGCTGGCGATCGACTCCAAGACCTGGGTCCCGCTGGACGTGACGGTGATGCCGCGCAAGGGCAACGACCCGGCGCTCGAGCTGGGCTTCAGCTCGGTGTCGTTCGACGTACCGGCCGCGTCCACGTTCACCTTCACTCCGCCGAAGGGTGTGAAGGTCACGGACCAGAAGGTGCCGTCGACGGCCGGGCCGAAGCGGGTCGCCCCGAAGCAGACCGAGCCGAAGCAGATCGAGCCGAAGAAGCCCGGTACGGCGACGCAGGACAAGCCGACTGTCATCGGTGAGGGCTGGGAGAGCGTCGCGATGATCCGCGGTGCGGAGACCTCGGGCCTGACCGGGAACGGCATGCTCGCGCAGTTGCTCGCCAAGGCGCCGACGGTGCAGGGCACGTGGGGCAAGGGCAAGGTGGTGACCAGCAAGATGGTGAGCGCGCTGATCACGGACGACGGCCGGGTCTTCGTCGGCCTGGTCACCCCGGACACCCTGCAGGCCGCCGCTGCGAAGGCCCCCCGCTGAACAGCCGGATGACCGGCATGCCGGTCATCACCCGCGGGCTGACCAAGCGGTTCCGCGGCGGGCAGGTCGCGGTGGACGCGGTCGACCTGGAGGTGCCGGCCGGCAGCGTGTTCGGTTTCCTCGGGCCGAACGGGTCCGGCAAGACGACGACGATCCGGATGCTGCTCGGCCTGATCGCGCCGACGGCCGGCGAGGTCGAGCTGCTCGGCGAGCCGATGCCGAAGGCGCACCTGCGGGTGCTGCCCCGGGTCGGCGCGCTGGTCGAGGGGCCGGCGTTCTACCCGTTCTGGACCGGGCAGGCGAATCTGCTCCGGTTCGACGCCGCCGACCGCACCGCCGACCCGAAGACCCGCAAGGCGCGCGCCGGCGAGGCACTCGAGCGGGTCGGGTTGTCGAACGCGGCCGGCAAGAAGGTCCGCGCGTACTCGCTGGGGATGCGGCAGCGGCTCGCGATCGCGGTCGCGCTGATGCAGCGCCGGGAGCTGCTCGTCCTGGACGAGCCGACGAACGGTCTCGACCCGCAGGGCACCCGCGAGGTCCGGCACCTGATCCAGGAGCTGGCCCACGACGGTACGACGGTGTTCACCTCGACCCACCTGCTCGCCGAGGTGGAGCAGGTCTGCACGCACGCCGCGGTGATGAGCCGCGGCAAGCTGCTCCGCCAGTCCACGGTGGCCGACCTGCGCGCCGAGCTCCGTCCCCGGCTCGTGGTCCGTACGCCGGACCTCACCCAGGCGGCCGAGACGCTGCAAGGTCTGGGCGTCACGGAGCTGAAGACCACCGGCGAGACCGTCGAGGGCGATCCCGGCGAGCTCCCGATCGAGAAGTTCGCCGCCGCGCTGGTGGCGGCGGACGTGCGTATCCACGGCTTCGGCCTGGAACGCCCCAGCCTGGAGGACGCGTTCGTGGCACTCACGGGGGAGGGCTTCGATGTCGCCGAGTGAGACCGCCGACGTGCCGGCCGGCCCGGGCGCCGGTGCGCCGCCCGCGCCGGAGACGGGGGCTGTGGCCGGGCAGGAGCCGAGAGCTGGGCGGCATACGCTCGCGCTGTTCGTCTCGGAGTTGCGGCTGGTGTTCGCGCGGGCCCGGACGCAGGTAGGCCTCGGGGTCCTGGCGGCCGTGCCGTTGCTGATCGGGATCGCGATCAAGATCGCCGGCACGGACCCTGGGGCCGAAGGCTTCATCGGTCAGGTCGCCGGCAACGGCTTGTTCCTGATCGTCGCGAGTCTCGGCCTGTCGCTGCCGTTCTTCCTGCCGACCGCGGTGACCGTGATCTCCGGGGAGTCGCTGGCCGGCGAGGCCAGCCTTGGGACGCTGCGCAACCTGCTGACCGCACCGGCCGGCCGGTCCCGGCTGCTCGCCGCGAAGATGGTCGCCCTGGCCGTGTTCTGCCTGACCGCGACGATGACGATCTGGATCTCCGGCCTGATCGTCGGCTTCGTCCTGTTCCCGGTCGGCGACGTCCTGCTGCTGTCCGGCTCGACCGTCTCGCTCGGCGAGGGCCTGCTTCGCGCGCTCGGCATCGCCGTCGTGATCTCGCTGTCGCTGCTCGGCCTGGCCGGCATCGGCCTGTTCATCTCGTCGCTGACCTCGACCCCGCTGGCCGCGATGGCGGCGACGTTCGGCACGTTCATCGTGCTCGGGATCCTGACCGCGATCCCGCAGCTGCACGCGATCCACCCGTGGCTGCTGATGTACCGCTGGCAGTCGTTCGCCGACCTGCTCCGCGATCCGCCGTACTGGCACGAGATCGGCCGCAACCTGCTCCTCCAGGGCGGCTACCTCGCGGTCTTCTACGCAGCCGCCTGGGCCCGAATCACAAGCCGCGACATAACCTAGGCCAGGTGGAAGGCGACCTCGTCAAAGTCCTGCGCTGCCCGGTCTGTGCGGATCCGCTGGCGCTGGACGGCCGGACGGCGCGCTGCGCGCACGGTCACGCGTACGACCTGGCCAAGCAGGGCTACCTGAACTTGTTGCCTTCGGCGTCGACCGGGATCGAGGGCGACTCGGCCGCGATGGTCGGCGCCCGCACGGTCTTCCTCGGCACCGGCCACTACGCGCCGATCCGCGACGCGCTCATCCTGCGGGCGGACCTCGGGGAGGACGACCTGGTCGTCGAGGTCGGCGCCGGCACTGCCTACTACCTGTCCGGCGTCCTGGGCCTGTCCCCCGACCGCCGCGGGATCGCCCTGGACGTCTCGAAGTACGCCGCTCGCCGCGCGGCTCGGGTGGACCCGCGGATCGCGTCCGTGGTGTGCGACGCGTGGCGTGAGCTGCCGTTGCTGGACGACTCGGTGCAGCTGCTGCTGAATGTGTTCGCCCCGCGCAACGCCACCGAGATGGCGCGCATCCTGGCGCCCGGCGGCCGGCTGCTCGTGGTCACCCCGAACCAGCCGCATCTCGCCGAGCTTGTCGACGTGCTGGGAATGGTGAGTGTCGACGACCAGAAGGAACGCCGGCTGGAGGAGTCGCTCGCGGGGGAGTTCGAGCGCGTCGGCAACGAACTGGTCGAGGAGACGATGCGGCTCGACCGGTCGGCCGTGGAGCAGTTGGTGCTGATGACGCCAAGCGCCCGGCACCTCGACTACCGCGAGCTGCTGCAGGGGATCGCCGTCCTGCCAGAGCCGGCGATCGTGACGCTGTCGGTGACGCTGTCGGTCTGGAGGCCCCGGTGATGCCGGCTCGAGCTCGGCACCACTAGAACCCGTTCAGCTCAGGGTCAGGCAGCCTTGCCGATCAGTTCACGGGCGACGACGCTGCCGTGGGTCCCGGCCTCCACGTGGGCCTCGGACTCCGAGACCTTGGACGCGTCGATCAGCTCCTCCATGCCCGGGGTGACCGGGGCCAGGGTGAGCTCGGCGGCGGCAGTCCGCAGGTTCATCCCGAAGACGTCGCCGAAGATGCGCTCGAGGTACGGCGTGGCGTGGTCCCAGCCGTGCTTCGGCGAGCCCGGTCCGTAGCCGCCACCACGGGCGATGGCGAAGATCGCCGGCCTGCCGGCCAGCGGGCGGGAACCGAAGGCCAGGTCCTTGTCGATCACGAGCAGATCGATCCAGGTCTTCACGTTCTGGGCGATGCCGTAGTTGTACATCGGTACGGCGAGCAGGACCGCGTCGGCGTTCACGATCTCGGCTTTCAGTTCGTCGGCGATCGCCTGGGCCTCGGCGAGCGGCATCCGGTCGGAGTCGGCGACCGGCTCTTGGCCGACCTGGGCGGCGGCCAGCGTCGGCCACACGGTCGCGGGCAGCGGGTGCTGTCCGAGGTCACGCCGGACGACGACACCGTCGGGGTGCTCGGCCTTCCAGGCGGCCTCCGCGCTGTCCGCCAGGGCCCGGGACACCGATCCTTCCAGCCGGATGCTGGCGTCGATGCGTAACAGGGTGCTCATTCGTTCTGTCTCCATCGCGTTGAGGGGGCGTGCTCGTATTGAGCTGTACTGAAGATAATCTGCTGAGCAGAACATATTCAAGTCAGATCGTATTCCAGGTGGCGTACACCCCGTACGATGGGGACATGTCCAGCACGTCGCCCGAGATCGCCGCCCGTTCCGCGCGCGGGGTCGCGCCGTCGGTGGCCGACGGCGCGCCGGTGGAGGCCGACCTCGGCTGGGCGCTCGGCGTGGTCTTCCGGCGGTACGCGAAGGCGGCCGCGTCGGCGCTGGAGGGGCTGCCCGGCGGCCCGCGGGGCTACCAGGTGCTCGCCACGACGAATGCCGAGGGCCCGAAGCGGCAGCTCGACCTGGCCGCCCAGCTCGGCGTCGACCGGACCGTGATGACCTATCTGCTGGACGACCTCGAGAAGGCGGGGCTGGTGCAGCGCCGGCCCGACCCGGCCGACCGGCGGGCGCGGCTGATCGCGCCGACCGAGGACGGGGTCGCGACGCTCTGCGACCTGGAGCGGCGGCTCCGCGCCGGCGAGGACGAGGTGCTCGGCATCCTCGACGAGTCGGAGCGCTCCAGCTTCCGGCTGCTCCTGCAGCGCCTGGCGATGACGGCGAACACCGTCGACCCGCTCCACAACGCCTGCACGCTGGCCGAGTCCGACGACCCGGCCAACACCTGACCGCTCAGTGCAGCGGCACGAAACCTGACTCGTAGGCGCGGATCACGGCCTGCGTGCGGTCGCGCGCGTTCAGCTTGGCGAGCACGTTGGCGACGTGGGTCTTCACGGTCTGCAGGCCGAGGAACAGTTCCGCGGCGATCTCCGCGTTCGAGAGCCCGCGCGCCATCAGCCGGAGCACCTCCTGCTCGCGCTCGGTCAACTGGTACCGGTCGAGCCCGTCGGCCGCCGGCGCACCGGCGTGGGCGAGCGCCAGGGTCCGGATCGCCTCGGGGAACAGCAGCGACTCGCTCTTCGCGACCGTGCGGATCGCCGCGATGATGTCGTCCGGCGGGGTCCGCTTGAGCAGGAACCCCGACGCGCCCGCGCGCAGCGCGTCGTACACGTAGTCGTCGTTCTCGAACGTCGTGACGACCAGGACCCGGGGCGCCGGGTCGAGGCTCTCCAGCAGCAGCCGGGTCGCCTGGATGCCGTCCACCGCGGGCATCCGGACGTCCATCAGCACGACGTCCGCGCCGGTACGGCGGACCAGCGGCAGCACCTCGGCGCCGTCACCGGCCTCGCCGACGACCGTGAGGTCCGCCTCGGCGTTGATGATGGCGCGCAACCCGCTCCGGATCAGCGGCTCGTCGTCGACCACGACCACCGACAGGTTCATCTCATCCTTTCGTCACGCTGACCGGCAGCTGCACCGCGAGCTGCCATCCCGGCTCGTCCGGCCGGGTGACCGGGCCGGCGTCCACGGTTCCCCGCAGTACGGCGACTCTTTCACGGATACCGGCCAGGCCGCGGCCACCGCCGGAGTGATCGGACCTGCCGCTGACCGGGTTCGTCACCGCGAGCCGCAGCCCGGACCCGTCGAGGCAGATCGACAGGTGCACGGTCAGCTCGCCGGCCGGGCGGCCGGCGTGCCGGATCGCGTTGGTCAGGCCCTCCTGCACGATCCGGTACGCCTCCCGGGACACCGCGGCCGGCAGTTGGTCCAGATCGCCGGACCGCTCGACCTCGACCGTGATCCCGCCGGCCCGGGTGGCCTCGACCAGCCGGTCGAGCCCGCCCAGCGTGGCCTGCGGCGACGTCCGGGCCCCCGGCCGCCGGTCGTCGCGGAGCAGGCCGAGCACGTGGTCGAGATCGGCCAGCGCCGCCCGGGCGGAGGTCTCCATCGCGGCCAGCGCGGTCTCGGCGAACTCCGGATCGGTGGCCAGCACCCGCCGGGCGGCCGCCGCCTGCAGCGTGACCAGGCTCAGCGCGTGCCCGACGCTGTCGTGCAGCTCGCGGGCCAGACGGTTGCGCTCGGCAAGTGTCGCGGTCTGCTTCTCGAGCAGCTCGATGCGCTCCGCGGCGGTCGGGCCGAGCACCCGCGGCGCCAGGTAGGCGAGGAGTGCCCCGGTCGCCGCCGACAGCAGGAACAGCCCGGCGAGACCGCCGATCGCCGCGGCCGGCATCCACAGGTCGCTCCAGCCGCCGCGGATGTCGTACGACCAGCCCGGGACGATGTCGCGCGATCCGGGGGAGCGGAACGGAGCCGCCAGCCAGATCGCGCCCACGGCGAACACGATCGTGCTGAGGATGCCGACGACGCCGCCGGCCACCAGGTGCAGGCAGAACCAGACGCTGGTCCGCCGCCGCTGCGCCCAGGTCCGCGCCGGGCCGAGCGGCCGCTCCTCGAACCGCACCGCGAGCAGCGACTCGACCGCGATCCCCTGGACCTCGCGGACGGCCGGCAGCAGGCCGAGCGCGACCGGGGGCAGTAGCGCGAGCAGGACCCAGATGATGCCGGTGGCAACCTTCGGCAGGTCCAGGTCGGAGACCACGGCGCCGAGCGCGCTGTCGACCAGGATGAACGCCAGCACCAGCGCCGCGCCGAGCAGCAGGTACACCCAGCGCAGGTACGTCGACGGACGCCACAGGCACCCGATCGCCCGCCAGACCCGCCGCGTCACCCGTCGCACCGTCACATCCTGCCAAAGGCCGGGGCGGCTCACCTCCCTCCCCGGAGTGAGCGCTGGGAAACCCCGGAATCCGGGCGGGCAGCGTGGGCTGGGTCACGAAGAGGTTGAGTGTTTACGCAAATTTGACGGAGAGTGGGCGGGTTCGGCCCTCGTGGGCGTCGCGATCTGCTGCTGCGGCAGGTACGGTCTGTGGTCGGGGCGGGTGCCCGTCCGGTTACAGCATGTGTTTCCGGACAGGTTTGGGGAACGGCTCCAGGACGGTGGCCGGCAGGACTGCGAGGACCGGCACGGCGGACGTTAAGTCCCCGTGAAGACCCCGCGGGCCGATTGACCACCTTTCAGTATTTGATGTTTGATCAAATATCGGGACGAGAGAGGTCGATATGAGGTTGAGGCGTTCCGTCATCGCCCTGATGGCGGTCCTGGGGCTCGCCCTGGTGAGTGCGTGCAACAGCGGTGACGACAGCGGCAAGGCAGCCGACAACGGGCTGCAGAAGGTCAGCTACCTGACGTCGTTCAACACCTTCGGACGCGAGGCGTACGCGTACGTCGCGCTCGAGAAGGGGTACTTCAAGGACGCGGGATTCGACGTCAAGATCACGCCCGGCAGCGGCACCGTCGACGTGATGAAGCTGGTCGCCGGCGGTCAGGCCGACTACGGCATCGGCGACTTCACCGCCACCGTCATCACCCTCGCCAAGCAGAAGCTCCCGGTGACCACCGTCGGCATGGTCCACCAGCGGTCGATGGCCGCGATCATGTCGCTGGAGGGCCTGGGCATCAACAGCCCGAAGGACCTGCCCGGCAAGACCATCGGCGACCAGCCGGGGTCCACGAACACCGTGATGTTCCCGGTCTACGCCAAGGCGGTCGGGATCGACGCGAAGTCGGTCACGTTCCTCCCGTCGCCGCCTCCCGGTCTGCCCGCGCTGCTGGCCTCCGGCAAGGTACAGGGCATCGGCCAGTTCGTGGTCGGCCAGCCGCTGATCGAGAACGCCGACAAGGAGAAGCACCGCAAGGCGGTCGTGCTTCCGTACGGCAAGGCGCTGCCGGACCTGTACGGCAACGCGATCATCACCCGGACGGACATGGCCAAGGACCACCCGGACCAGGTGAAGAAGTTCACCGGCGCGCTGCTCAAGGGCCTGCAGGACACGTACGACGACCCGGCCGCGGCGGCCGCGACGCTGAAGAAGTACGTGCCGAACACCGATCTCGCGGTCGCCACCAAGGAACTCGAGATCATGAAGGAGTACATCAAGCCGGACGACTTCAAGGGTCCGCTCGGCGAAGCCACGCAGGAGCGGGTGCAGAAGGTCATCTCGCTGCTCGAGGAGTCGGACGCGATCGGCAAGGGAGCGGTCAAGCCCGAGGACGTCGTCACGCTCAGCCTGGCTCCCAAGAGCTGACGTTAGGAGTTCTGGAACCGGATGATTCGCCTGGACGGCGTGGGGCAGGTCTTCGACGGACGCGAGGGCCGGGTGACCGCCCTCGAGAAGATCGACCTGCACGTTCGCGGCGGTGAGTTCGTCACGCTGATCGGCCGGTCCGGCTGTGGCAAGTCCACGCTGCTCCGGCTGATCGCGGGACTGCTTCCTCCGACGTCCGGTGTGGTCCAGGTGGCGGGGAAGCCCGTCACCGGACCGCGCCGGGACGTCTCGTTCATGTTCCAGCGGCCGGCCCTGCTGCCGTGGCGTTCGGTGCTGTCGAACGTGATGCTGCCGGTCGAGATCGACAAGGGCACCGGGGGGTCGTCCAGGAACAAGGCGGCCTACCGGGATCGGGCCCACCAATTGCTCGAGCTGGTCGGGTTGCAGGGCTTCGAGCGGCGGCTGCCGCATGAGCTGTCCGGCGGTATGCAGCAGCGGGTGTCACTGTGCCGGTCGCTGATCCGCGACCCGCAGGTGATGCTGATGGACGAGCCGTTCTCGGCGCTCGACGCACTGACCCGGACAGAGCTGTCCGAAGAGCTGCAGCGGATCAAGATGGAGCTGTCCACGACCATCGTGTTCGTCACGCACTCGATCGAGGAGGCCGTCGTGCTGGCCGACCGGGTGGTCGTGCTGACGCCGCGTCCGGGCCGGATGCGGGAGGTCGTCGACATCGACATCCCGCGGCCGCGCAGCCTCGGCCAGAACGCGCACCTCACCGAGGTCGCCGCGATCAGCGGCCGGCTGCACGAGCTGCTCGCCGAGAAGGAGATCGCCGACGAGGTGCGGCCGCGATGACCGGGCGGACGATGCCGAAGCGCACCTGGCTGACCGATTCGCCGGTGGCCGCCGTGATCCTTCCGATCGTCGGCCTGGCCGCGGCGATCGGGTTGTGGTGGGGCGCGACGGTCGTGTTCTCGATCGAGCCGTACCTGCTGCCGAGTCCGGGGGACGTGGTCGTCAAGTTCTTCGAGCAGCCCGGCTCGCTCCTGCGCGAGACCGGGACGTCGCTGCTCGAGACGGTCGAGGGTTTCGGGCTCGCGATCGTGGTCGGCGTACCGATCGCGCTCGTGATCGTCCGGTCGGCGGTCCTGGAGCGGCTGGTGTACCCGCTGCTGCTGATGGTGAACTCGATCCCGAAGGTGGCGATCGCGCCGCTGCTGGTGATCTGGATGGGCTTCGGGCAGTGGCCGAAGGTCGTGATGGTGCTGCTGATGTGCTTCTTCCCGATCGTCATCTCGACCGCGCAGGGGATGAAGTCGACGCCGGCCGAGCTGGTCGAGTTGATGCGGTCGCTGAACGCCGGCCGCGCGCAGGAGTTCTTCAAGCTCCGGCTGCGCTACGCGATGCCGCAGATCTTCACCGGGTTCAAGGTCGCGATCTCGCTGGCCGTGATCGGCTCGGTGATCGCCGAGTTCGTCGGCGCCACCAAGGGACTCGGGTACGTCATCCAGCAGTCCGGCGCCAGCGCCGACACCACCCTGGCGTTCGCCGCGATCACGCTGCTCAGCATCATGAGCATCGTCTTGTTCTATGCCCTCGTCCTGCTCGAGCACGTCCTGCTGCCCTGGGCCCGGGAAACCCGATGACCGCTCAAGCGTCCGACGCGGACCGGCGGGTGCTGGTCCGGCCCGAGTGGCTGGAGGCCACGGTGGCCGGCGTGTTCACCGCGCTCGGCTTCGAGTCCGAGGACGCGGACGAGATCGCCGCCGCGCTCGTCGAGGCCGATCTGCGCGGTGTCAGCTCGCACGGCGTGATGCTGGTCCCGATGTACGTCGAGCGGCTGAACGCCGGCGGCGTGACCCGGGAGCGCGAGCTCGACATCCTGTTCGACGCCGGCGCCGCGATGGTGGTCGACGCCCGCGGCGGGATGGGGCAGCTGTCCAGCCCGCAGGCGATGGGGCACGCGATCGAGCGCGCCGGCCGGTACGGGATCGGCATCGTCTCGGTGCGCAACGCTCACCACTTCGGGGCGGCCAGCCGCTGGGCGATGCAGGCCGGCGAGGCGGGGTGTATCGGTATCGCGGTGTCGAACACCACGCCGCTGATGCCCGCTCCCGGCGGCGCCGAGCGGCTGGTCGGCAACAACCCGCTGGCGATCGCGGTGCCGACCACGGCCGGCGTCGAGATCGTGCTGGACATGGCGCTGTCGGCCGTTGCCCTCGGCAAGATCCGGCTGGCGGCGTCGGCCGGGCGGCCGATCCCGGACACCTGGGCCACCGACCCGTCCGGCACGCCGACCACGGACCCGGACGAGGCGGTGCTCGGCATGCTGCTGCCGGCCGCCGGCCACAAGGGTTTCGGGCTGGCGCTGATGATCGACGTGCTCACCGGCGTGCTGAGCGGCGGCGGGTGGGGCGACCAGGTCCGCCCGCTGTACCGGGAGCCGGACCGGCCGAACGACTGCGCGCACCTGTTCCTGGCGATCGACCCGGAGTTGATGGGCGGTGTCGAGGACTTCAAGCGGCGCTCGTCCGGGCTGGCCGCGCGGGTTCGGGGGAGCGCGACGGCGCCGGGCGTCAACCGGCTGTACCTGCCGGGTGAGATCGAGGCCGAGCGCGCGGCGCAGCAGCGGCGGAGCGGCGTACTGATCGAGAGGTCGGGACTGGACGGGCTGCTGGCGACCGCGCGCGCGGTCGGCGCCGTCGTCCCGGCGGGAGGAGTAGTGGGCTGATGCCGAAGACACAGGTGACCACCGGCGCGTTGCGGAGCCCGAACGGGGTGTTCTCGCAGGCGACCACGGTCGAGGCGACCGGGCGGCTGGTGTTCGTCTCCGGGATGACCGCGCGCCGGCCGGACGGCGGCATCGCCGGCGTCGGTGACGTCCGGGAACAGACCCGGCAGGTGTGCGAGAACGTCAAGTCGGCGGTCGAGGCGGCCGGCGGCACGCTGGCGGACGTCTGCCGGGTGGATGTGTACGTGCGCAACATGGAGGACTTCGCGAAGATCCACGAGATCCGCGCGCAGTACTTCACCGAGCCGCTGCCGGCCTCGACGATGGTCGAGGTCAGCAAGCTCGCGCATCCCGACTACCTGATCGAGATCAACGCGATCGCCGTGATCGCCTGACCGGGGGGTGAACTCTGTGCGTGGCGTCGAGTGGACCTGAGATGAAGTACGTGACGGTGGAGCACGACGGGCGGGAGCGGCCCGGCGTCCTCGACGGCGACACGGTCCAGTTGCTGTCGGCAACGGACCTGACCGGGGTGATCACGGACGGCGCCTCGGTGGTGGACACGATCCCGTTCCGGGCGGACCTGCTGCGGGCGCCGTTGCGGCGGTTCCGGCGGGACATCCTCTGCACCGGGTGGAACTACTGGGACCACTTCGAGGAGAGCAAGGGCAAGCGCGAGGGGCAGGACGTGGACCGTCCCGAGCACCCGACGTTCTTCACCAAGGGCCCGGACGTGGTGATCGGTCCGTACGACGACATCGCCTGGGACCCGGCGATCTCCGCCAAGTGGGACTACGAGGCCGAGGTCGCGCTGGTGATCGGCAAGACCGGCAAGAACATCGCCGTCGACGACGCGCTCGGCCACGTCTGGGGCTACACGCTGGCGAACGACGTGTCGCAGCGGGACCTGCAGCGTGCGCACGGCGGGCAATGGCTGAAGGGCAAGAGCATCGACGACACGATGCCGCTGGGGCCGTGGATCGTCACCGCCGACGAGGTCGGGGACCCGCAGGACATCCGGCTGCAGTGCCTGGTGAACGACGAGGTGCGCCAGGACGCGTCGACGCGGCAGATGGCGTTCGACGTCGCCACCCTGATCAGCGAGCTGTCCTTCGGTATGACGCTGCGTCCGGGCGACCTGCTGCTCACCGGTACGCCGGCCGGTATCGGCAACGCCCGCGAGCCGCAAGTGTTCCTGCAGGACGGCGATGTGGTCGTGACCCGCGCGGACAAGCTCGGTGAGCTGCGCAACCGGGTGGTGCGCGGATGAGCGGCCCGTTGGAGTTGCTGCCGGGCGGCGGCAAGGGAGGTCGCCGTACTCTCGCCGAGCACGCGGCGGCCGAGTTGCACCAGTTGATCCTGTCCGGCGAACTGCCCAGCGGTACGCCGCTGCGGCTGGTGGAGCTGGCCAGCCGGCTGGAGATGAGCCAGATGCCCGTCCGTGAAGGCCTGCGGCGGCTCGAGGCGCTGGGGCTGGTCGAGATCATCCCGCATCGCGGTGCGTGGGTGCGGGACCTGTCGTTGTCCGATCTGCGGGACACCCACGAGACCCGGCTCGCGCTGGAGAGTCTCGCCGTCCGTGCTGCGGCCGTCCGCTTCACCGAGGAGGACCTGACCAAGGCCGCGGCTGCCTTGGCCGAGCACCTCCGGTTGTCGCGCGCGGAGGACTCCGCCGGCGCCCGTCAGGCCCATGCGGATTTCCACTTCGCCATCTACCGGGCCAGTGGGTCGCAGTGGTTGCCGCGAGCAATCGAGCCGGTCTGGCAGAACAGCGAGCGCTACCGGTTTGGCAGCCGGCCGACCGCATTCCTGATCGAGCGGAGCCGGCAGGAGCACCAGGCGATCCTGGACGCGTGTGTGGCCCAGGACCCGGACGCGGCCGAGCGGGCGTTGCGCAGCCATCTGGCGGGTGCGTTCCAGCGGATCACCGAGACGATGACATCGAAGCAGGCGTCGAAGGAAGAGGAGACGCCGTGAAGGCGCGCTTCGACGCGACCGGTGAGGTCGTCGTGATCACGGGCGGCGCGCAGGGCATTGGCGCGGCGCTGGCCGCCGCGGTGAACGCCGCCGGCGGTACGGCGGTCGTCTTCGACGTCACTGTGCCGCCCAGCGGTGTGGAGTACGTCAAGGTGGACGTAGCGGACCAGTCTGCGATCAAGGCCGCGGTAGCGGGTGTGCTGGAGCGGTACGGGCGCATCGACGGCCTGGTCGCCGGCGCGGCGGTGCAGCCGCGGTCGCCGGTGCTGGACATGGACGCGGCGTCGTGGAGCCGGACGTTGCAGGTGAACCTGGACGGTGTGGTGTGGGCGTGCCAGGCCGTCGTACCGCACATGGTGACGCGGCGGTCCGGTTCAGTGGTCGTGTTCACGTCGGGTATGGCGTCGACCGGGTACGCGGGCGCCGCGGCGTACTCGGCCAGTAAGGCGGCGCTGGTGGCGTTCGCGAAGACGCTGGCGGTCGAGGTGGCCGGCGACCGGGTCCGGGTGAACGTGGTCGCGCCGGGCGTGATCGACACCGAGCAGTTCCGCGGTGCGAACGCCGGTACGGACCGCGAGCACTGGCAGGACACCATAGGTATCGGCGACCCCGAGGACGTGGTCGGCCCGTTGCTGTTCCTGCTGTCGGACGCGGCCGCGATGACCGGGTCGGTGCTGACGCGGGAACGTGCCTTTGCCAAGCTCACGAGCTTCATCTAGCTGCACGGAGTGAGAGTTGACTGAACAGCTGCCTGTCGCCGTGGTGGGTGCCGGACCGATCGGTCTGACCACCGCACTGGGTCTGGCGCACTACGGCATCCCGTACGTGCTGCTGGAGGAGGACGCCGTCCTGTCGTCCGACACCAAGGCCGGTACGACGCTGAGCCGGACGCTGGAGATCTGGAACCGGTACGGCGCGGTCGACCGCATCCTTGGCGCCGCGCTGCGGATCGACGAGATCGGCGACATCGACCGGGCCACCAACACCCCGCGCGCGTCGGTGCAGCTCGCCGAGCTCGTGAACGACACGCAGTTCCCGTTCGTCATCAACCTGCCGCAGCAGAAGATGGAGCCGCTGCTGGCCGCGGCGCTTCCGGAGCCCGTGCGGACGCAGCACCGGCTCACGTCGTTCGAGGTGCTCGACGACCGGGTGGTACTGCAACTGGAGACCCCGGACGGCCCGCAGGAGCTGGAAGCGTCGCACTTGCTGGCTTGTGACGGTGGACGCAGCAAGATCCGGGACGCGCTCGGTGTGAAGGTGGTGGGGGAGACCCTGCCCGAGCGGTACATGCTGATCGACGTCGTGGTGGATCTGGACGTCGACAACGCCAGGGACTACCCGTACCTCGCCTACTTCGCGGACAAGTCCGAGTGGATGGTGCTGATCCGGCAGCCGGACAACTGGCGGTTCCTGTTCCCGCTGGCGCCGGGCGCCGACACACCGGATGACGAAGACCTGCTGGTGAAGGTGAAGCAGTTCATCGGCGAGGTGGACCGGATCGAGCTGCTCGGCTCGGTCGTCTACAACGTGCACCACCGGGTTGCCGAGCAGTGGACGAAGGACCGCAAGGTCTTCCTGATGGGCGATGCCGCGCACCTGATCACGCCGATGTGGGCGCTCGGCCTGAACACGGGCGCGCTGGACGCGTCGAACCTGCCGTGGCGGCTGGCCTGGGTGCTGCGGGGCTGGGCCGACCCGTCGCTGCTGGACGGCTACGAGCAGGAACAGCGTCCGGTCGCGATCGAGGGCTCGGGCGAGATGGCCGAGGCGGCGCGCAAGTACATGTCCTTCCAGCGGGGTGCTGTCACCGAGGCGACGGGCCCGTGGGCCACGGCGTACAACCGGACGCTGCTGAGTGTGCGGCTGGACGTCGAAGGTGTGGGCGACTGGTCGATGGTGGCCACCTCCGCCACGCCGCCGGCGGTCCGGGCGGGTGACCGGGCGCCAGACCTGGTGCTGCAGAGCCCGGCCGGCCGGACGTCGATCCACGACCTGTGCCGCGACTCGTTCGTCGCGCTCTACTTCACCGACGTACGGCGCCGGCCGGGGATCCCGGTCAACGAGTCGCCGGCGTTGCAGCATTACGCGGTGTCCCGCTGGGACGCGCCGCACGACTCCGGCCTGCGGGACCGGGCACTGTTCGACCCCGGCAGCGTCGCCACCAAGCGGTACGGCGTACCGGCGGAGAGCGTCGTACTGATTCGGCCGGACGGTCACATCGCCGCGGTGGCTCCGATGGGCCCCGGCGTGGCCGAGCAGCTGTACACGCGGGTGACCGGCCGGGAGGCCCCATGAGTATGGACGAGCCGCTGCGGGAGATCCTGCTGCAGACGGACGATCTGGAGTGGGTGGAGAAGTCGCTGGCCGGCCTGTCCCACAAGATGCTGTGGCGCGACCCGGTGACCGAGGCGTCGATCGCGCTGGTGCGGTTCGAGAAGGGCTCGGGGATCCCGTCGGAGCACAAGCACGCGTCGAACCAGTTCATGTTCTGCCTGTCCGGGCGGTACGTGTACCTGCCGACCGGGACGACGCTGACCAAGGGCAGCTTCTACTGGAACCCCAAGGGCGTCGTCCACGGTCCGACGCGTGCGGAGGAGACGTCCGTGCTCCTCGAGGTGTACGACGGTCCGCACTACCCGGAGCGTCCGGACTTCTACGACAACGACGAGGATGCCCGCTGACATGGCCGGCTGGGATGTCCACACCCACCTGATCCCGCCGACCGTGCTGTCGGCGGCGCAGCGGGGTGAGTTCGGGCTGTCCGTCGACAACGGCGCGCTGGTCGTCGACCGAGAGCGGCTCCCACTCGGCCGGCTCGCCGACCCGGCCGCACTGCTGCACTGGATCTCCGAGCAGGACCTCGACGGTGCTGTGGTGTCGGTGCCGCCGGCGCTCTTCCGGTACGACGCCGGCATCGAGTGGGCCGAGCTGGTGAACCACGGCCTCCGGGAGCTCGCCACACCTCAGCTGCGGGTGCTGGCGCACCTGCCGCTGCTCGACGCGGCCGCACCTGCGGTCGCCGCGTCGCTGGCGCAGGAGGGTGTCTTCGGCGGGTTCGCCCTCGGTACGCCGAGCTACGCCGGGCTGGATCCGGTGTGGCGCGTGCTGGACGCGCTCGAGGCGTTCACGCTCATTCACCCCGGCCACAGTGACGACGAACGGCTTGATTCGTTCTACTTGTCGAACCTGTTGGGAAACCCGTACGAGACCGGACTGGCGGCGGCTTCGCTCGTCTTCGCGGACGTGCCGGGGCGGTTTCCGGGGATCCGGTTCTGCCTGTGCCATGGGGGTGGTGTGACGGCGGCCGTCGCCGGACGGTGGCAGCGTGGGATCGACCAGGCCCGGCCGGGTATCGCACCGGTGTCCCTGCCGGTGTCCGAGGCGTTGCGCCGGTTCTACGTCGACGACCTGGTCCACGATGACGCCGTACTGGAACTGCTGACGAAGACGTTCGGGCCCGGACGGGTGCTGGCCGGCAGCGACTGGCCGTTCCCGATGGGCAGCGACGGAGTGTCCGCCGCGCGGTCCGCCACGGCCGAGGTACTGACCCGGCCGCTGGCGAAGGAGGTCGCCGAGTGGTGAGACGGGTCTTGCGTCTGGTCGTGGTTGTGATCAGATATCAAATCGTGGGGAACGGGGTAGTGAAGTGAGTACACGGGGGACTGTCTTGCGCAGTCATGGACCAGGGGAGCAGCTGAAGGCCGAAGAGGTCGAGCTGACCGCCGGCCCGGGTGAGACCTTGGTGGAGATGCGGCTGGCCTCGGTCACGCCGCTGGACCGGTCGGCCCTGTCCGGCCGGCAACCGTCGCCGTTCGTGCCTGGCTCCGAAGGAGCCGGCGTAGTGGTGCGCTCCGACGTCCTCGAACCGGGGACGCCGGTGGTGGTCCGCGGTGAAGGCGCCGGTGTGACGCGAGCCGGCGTCTGGGGCCGATATGCCGTCGTGCCGAACGCCGCCGTTCATCGGCTGCCACCGTCGCTGGAGGCCGGTACGGCGCTGGCGTTGATGACGCCGGCGTTGACCGCTCACACCGCCGTACGTCGCGTGGCCGACGTGCAGGAGGGTGAGACCGTGGTCGTCACCGGAGTGACCGGTCTGGTCGGGTGCATGAGCGCTGCGATCGCACGGGCGGCGGGCGCGGCCCGGGTGATCGGCCTGGTGTCGATGGACGACCGTGCCGACGACGCGAACGGACTGGTCGATCAGCTCGTCCGCGTCGACGGCCTCGGACAGGTGGGCCGGGAGCTGCCGTGGTGCGACGCGGTGATCGACACCATGGGCGGTCCGGTGGCCGGTGGAGTGCTCGGCCACATCTCTCCGGGCGGGCGGATCGCCGTCCTTGGGTACAAGGCCGGAGAGTTCACCACCATCGACCTGCACCAGCTGATCGGCCGGGACCTGCGGGTGCTGCCGGTGAACCTGCAGCGGACCGTGCTGGCGCCGGACGCAGTCGGCCAGGCGCTGGCCGGCATCGCGGGGACGTCCTGGCGAGCCGACTACGACGTCGTACCGGCGGACCGGATCAACGACGTTCTGGACCGGCCGGCGGGCCGGGTGCTGCTGGATCTGACGACTCTCTGACCAGCCGCGGGTGGGCTAGACCACTTGTATTTACTGAGCAATCCGTCGCCGAAGGGCGCCGGATACCCGGTCGGCGGCTACGGTACCTCCAGAGCTGAAGAGGAGAGAGGCTGCCAGCTACTGATGATCCGACGTCTCGAGCTCACGCCCGGTGGACCGACCGGGCGTCGTACGCTCGCCGAGGAAGCCGCCGCCGAGCTGCACGAACTGATCCTGTCCGGCGAACTCCCCAGCGGTACGGCGCTGCGGCTCGAGGAGCTCGCCAAGCGGCTGGACATGAGCCAGATGCCGATCCGGGAAGGGCTGCGGCGGATGGCGGCGCTCGGACTGGTCGAGATCGTCCCGCACAAGGGCGCCTGGGTGCGTGAGCTGTCCATGGAGGACCTGCGCGACACCCACGAGACCCGGCTGGCGCTGGAGTCGCTGGCCGTCCGTGCCGCCGCGACGCAGTTCTCCGACACGGACGCGTCGGCGGCGCGGACCGCGTTGGCCGAGCACGTCCGGTTGTCGAAGCAGGGCGACAACATCGCGTCCCGGCAGGCCCACACCGAGTTCCACTTCGCGATCTACCGGGCCGGCGGTTCGCGGTGGCTGCCCCGCGCGATCGAGCCGGTCTGGCAGAACAGCGAGCGCTACCGGTTCGGCTCGCGGCAGACCAAGGCCCGGATCGAGCAGACCCGGCGCGAACACCAGGCCATCCTCGACGCCTGTGTGGCGCACGACGAGGAGGGCGCCGAGGCGGCGCTGCGCGAACACCTCGAAGGCGCCATGCAGCGCATCACCGCGACGATGGAGCGCCGTTCGAAGCAGTGAGCTCCTCGAAACGGTCGTGCTGCCAGCCGGCCGCGTCGAACACCGCACGCAGCAGCAGGCCGTCGCTGCTTGCCCTGTGTACGCCGAGGAGTTCTGCGAGCGGCTTGCTGCCCAGACCCTCGTAGTACGCGTCCAGTGCTTGCCGCCGTCGCTGCTCTGATGCTCCACTGATCACTTCCAGCGGCGCCTCGCATCCCTTGACCTTGCCCGAGCCGACACGCTCGCCTGGTGCGAGCTGTTGGATCAGTTGCTCGCCGGCACGCACGTCTTGCGCCCTGACTCGTGCGCCGAGCGCACGGCAGTCAAGGCGCCGCAGGGCCTGCTGGATGCCTTGTGAGATGGCGATGTGGTCCGGGTGACCTGTCAGCCCGTCGCTGCCCACGGTGAGGATGAGCTCCGGCTCGACCTGGGCGGCCGCGACCTCGATCGCTTCGGCCAGGGCGTCCGGCGACGCCGCGGCCGGCGAGCGCGGTCCACCGCGCCCGCCGTCGTCGATCCACTGGTCGACCTCTCCCAGCCAGTCCCACTCCTTGATGCCGAGCAGTGCGCAGGAGACGCCGAGGTGATCGAGGGCTCCGTGCATTCCGCCGGTGGCGACCCGCAGGACGACATGCCAGCCCTGATCGCTCAGCACGGACGTGGCGGCACCTGTGGCGAACACCTCGTCGTCCGGATGCGCGTGGACGACCAGGGCTGTCCGCATCAGTCGGCCAGGCGCGCCGGGAACCCGCCGGTGGCGATCGGGCTCCAGCGCTCCGGGGTGATGCGGATCAGGCACTTGCCCTGCTTCACCATCGCCTCGCGGTACTCGTCCCAGTCCGGGTGCTCACCGGAGATGGAGCGGTAGTAGTCGACCAGCGCGTCCACTGCCTCCGGCAGCTCGATCACCTCGCCGCTGCCGTCCACCTGAACCCAGGCGCCGTTCCACTCGTCCGACAGCACGACGACGCCGGCCTTGCCGGACCGCTTCACGTTCGTGCTCTTGGCGCGCTCCGGGTACGACGAGATGACGATCCGTCCCTCGGTGTCCACGCCGCCCGAGACCGGCGACGCCTGCACGGTCCCGTCGGCCCGGGTGGTCATCAGCAACATGTGGTGCCGCGGCCGCACGAACTCCAGCAGACCGTCGAGCTCGACCTTGGTGTTGGTGGCAATAGTCCTTGGCATGCCCTCACCCTATGTCCGCCAGGGTGAGCAGGTGCTCCACCTCGTCGTCGGTGAGCTGGTTGATGAGGTGCTTGGCGTGCTGGGCCTGCCGGGTCGTCGGGAGCGCTCCGGCGAGCAGTTCTGGGAGGACGATCTCGTAGCCGGCGCGGGCGCGCGGCGAGTAGCGGTGGCGGGTGCGGGCGACCGCGGAGGAGACGCGGATCGCGTGCTCGTTGCCCGGTGGTACGCCGGGCCTGTCGGTCTCGCGGGCCGCGAACCGGAACCCGTTCGCCCGGTCACAGCTCGGGCAGCCGAGGGAGCCTGCTCCGAGTTGGGCGCCGCAATCCGGACAGGTGAGCTGTTTCAGGGCGCCGTCCACGACTCGCCAGTCGAACTCCGAGGTGTTCTGGAGGACGACCTCGGCCAGGTCGCGAGCCTCCTCGGGGGTTGCTCCGGCGGAGGCGCGGAAACTGTCCCAGGCGGCGTCGATACTGTCCTCGACCTGCCGCAAAGCGCTGGTGTACCGAGGGTGATCGACGCGTCGCATGTCCCGGACTCTAGCCAGCCGCGGGCCTGTGGACGACCGGATTGACTTGTTCGAACAGGTGTTCGAACATGGAGTCATGACGGGGAGCGAGGCATCGGAAGGCCGGGTCACGGCCCTTGATCACGCCCGCCTGCTCCTCGCCAGGGCGAAGGCCCAGAAGAATGCCCAGGAGACGGCGCAGGAAGAGGCCCGGGAAGAGGTGCGGGGCGGCGAGGAGGTGCGGCTCGCTCCGGTCGCGGGGGTCGGCAAGGTGCCTTCGGCGGCCCGGGTGCAGCAGGCGCTGGACACGGCGGGAGTGGACCGGGAGCTGCCGACGCATCCGGCGGTGAGTGAGCTGCTGGCGGGCGCGAGCCTGCGCGGCGGTTCGGTGTATTCGGTGCGTGGGAGTGCCGCGCTGGTGATGGCCCTGATGGCCGGACCGTCCGCGGAGGGCGCCTGGTGCGGTGTGGTCGGCGTGCCGTCGTTCGGGGCCGAGGCGGCGCGTGGGCTCGGGGTGGACCTGGAGCGTCTCGTGCTCGTTCCGGATCCGGGGCGGGAGTGGCTGAGCGTCGTGGCCGCGCTGGTCGACGCGCTGACCGTGGTCGTCGTCCGTCCGCCCGGCGAGGTGACGCCGGGGGAGGCGTCCCGGCTGGCCGCGCGGCTCCGCACCCGCGGCGCGATGCTGATCGCCTACGGGTCGTGGCCGGGCAGCGAGGCCCGGTTCGAGATCGAGAGCAACACCTGGACCGGCCTCGGCGACGGCGAAGGTCTGCTCACCGCCCGCCGGGCGACCGTCGCGGTGACCGGCCGGCGCGCCGCCGTGCGGGCCCGCCACGACCTCTGGCTGCCCGGCCCCGACGGCGCGATCCGCTCCGCCGAGCCGGCTGAAGCTCCTGGCTGGCAGGAGGAGTGGGCGGACCGGATCGGTGCGGTGGGCTGATGGGCGGCGGGCTGACCCGGACGATGGTGATCTGGGTGCCGGACTGGCCGGTGGCGGCGGCCGCGGCGGCGACCGGGCGGTCGCCGGACGAGCCGATCGCGGTGCTGGAGAAGGGGAAGGTGCTCGCCACCTCCGCCGCTGCCCGCGCCGACGGGGTGCGTCGCGGGCAACGGGCCCGGGACGCGCAGTCGCGCTGCCCGGAGCTGGTCGTGCTGAAGTACGACGCGGTCGTCGACGCGCGGGCGTTCGACCCGGTGATCTCGTGCCTGGAGGCGATCACGCCGGGCGTGCAGGTGATCCGTCCGGGGATGTGCGCGTTGAAGGCGCGCGGCCCGGCCCGGTTCTACGGCGGCGAGGAGACCGCCGCGGCGAAGCTGCTCGACCGGCTGGAGACGTTCGACGTGCCCGGCGGCCGGATCGGGGTCGCCGACGGCCCGTTCGCCGCGGAGCAGGCGGCCCGGGTGAGTTCCGCGCGGACCCGGGTGCATGTGGTGCCGCCGGGCGGGTCGCCGGAGTTCCTCGCGCCGCTGTCGGTCGACGTGCTCGAGCAGCCGGCGCTCACGGATCTGCTGCGCCGGCTGGGACTGCGGTCGCTCGGTGCGTTCGCACGGCTGCCCCGCACCGAGGTGCTGACCCGGTTCGGCCCGGACGGCGCCTTCGCGCACCGGCTCGCCCGGGGTGGCGACGACCGCCCGGTGACCGGCCGGGAGATCCCGCCGGAGCTGACCCGCACGCTCGACTTCGAGCCGCCGGTGGACCGTGTCGACCAGGTCGCGTTCGCGGTCCGGGTGGTCGCCGACGAGCTGATCGTCCGGCTGACCGAGCTCGGCCTGGTGTGTACGACGCTGCGGGTCGAGGTCGGCACCGAGTCCGGGCGGATCCACGAGCGGGAGTGGTTGCATCCGCGCTGGTTCACCGCGGCGGACGTGGTGGACCGGGTGCGCTGGCAACTGCAGGGGAGTGGGACGGCGACCAGCGAGCTGACGTCACCGGTGGTCCGGGTGCGGCTGATCCCGGACCAGGCGGATCCGGTCGGTGCGCATGCCGACGGCTTGTGGGGCGGCGGGCCGGACGAGCGGATCCACCGGGCGTTGTCGCGGGTGCAGAGCATGCTCGGTCACGGTGCGGTCGCGTCCGTGGTGATCGGCGGCGGGCGCGGGTTCGCCGAGCGGCAGACGCTGGTCCCGTGGGGCGACCCGGCGGTGCCGGCCCGCCCGCCGGACCAGCCGTGGCCCGGCGCGATCACCGGCAGCGGGCGCTGGCCGGCCCTGGCGCCGACCACGATCTTCCCGGAGCCGATCCCCGCGAAGGTGTTCGCCGCCGACGGCACCCAGGTCTCGGTGACCGCCCGCGGCGAGCTGTCCGGCGTCCCGTCCGCGTTCACCCTGCTCCCCGTCGGCACCGCCCGGGCCCCCGGCGTTCAAGTTGCCGACAGCAACAAGATCCACCCGATCACCGGCTGGGCCGGCCCGTGGCTGACCGCGGAGCGCTGGTGGGACCCGAGCGCCGAGACCCGCCAGGCCCGCTTCCAGTTCCAGACCGCCGACACCCGCGCCTGGCTCTTCACCCTGCACCGGGCCGCCTGGCAGGCCCAGGCCACCTATGACTGAGTCAGGTGAAGTCGATCCGCAGGACGGTGCGGCGCAGGGTGGGGTGGGTGAGTTGGCGGAAGCCGGCTTCTTCGAAGGCCTGGTGGGGGCCGACGTGGAGTTCGCCCCAGGTGATGGTCTTGCCGGGCTGGGTGAGCATCGGGTAGGCCTCGAGGGCCCGGGCGCCGCGCGTTCTGGCGTACGGGATCGTGGCGCGGGCGAGGTGGTAGGTGAGGCCGCGGCCGCGGAAGCCCTTGCGGACGGTCATGCACGTCACGGCCCACACGCTCTCGTCGTCCTTGTCCTCGGAGCGGTCCGCCCAGGGGATGCGCGACGTCCGCAACTTCGGGTAGGCCGTCCGCGGCTCGACGGCGACCCATCCGGCCGGCTCGCCGTCGACGTACGCGACCAGGCCGGCCGTCGACGGCGCGTCCGGCGTACCGCAGGCGGTCTGGTCCTGCAGCCTCGTCATCCGTTCGTCGAGCGTCGAGTCCCGCCAGATCCAGCCGCGGATCTTGAACCGCTGGCACTGGCACTGCCCGGCGTCCGTCGTTCCGAACACGGTCTGCAAGTCCTCCCACGGCACCTCGTTCGCCGGGACGACGGTGACCTGCGACTCCTCGAGCGCTTCCATGCCGAGCAGGCTAACCCCGGTTCCGGACGACCCCCGTCCGGAACGTTAGGTTGGCCGGCATGCATCGGAGCCGGGTTTCCACGTTCCTGATCGACGTCCGGCGCGACGAGGTGGACGACGCCGCGGCGTTCTGGTCGCGGGCGCTGGGCGTCCGGACCTCGTCGCCGGAGGGGGAGCCGCAGTTCACCACGCTGCACGACGCCGTCCCGGGGTACGTGACGGCGATCCAGTCCGTCGACGACGAGCCGCGCTACCACCTCGACATCGAGACCGACGACGTACCGGCCGAGGTGGCGCGGCTGACCGGGCTCGGCGCGGTCGAGGTCGCGAGCTGGCAAGGCTGCCACACCCTCCGCGCGCCCGGCGGTCACCTGCTCTGCGTCATCCCCGTGCACAGCGACCCGGCGTACTTCGAACAGCACGCGACCGTCTGGAGCGCCGAGTAGATCTCAGGCGACGTGGACGGCGGGCGGCTCGGCGAGCGCGAAGAGCCGATCGAACACCGCGGCCCGATCGAACTGCAACGCGTACGCCCGCGCGCGCCGCTCGGCCTCCGCTCGCTGCTCACGGGTCCAGTCGCACACGACCTCGTCGAGCACGGCTCGTAGCGTGACCGGGTCGTGCTGCGGCACCAGCAGGGCCGTGTCACCGACCGCCTCCGGAACGCCGCCGGTCGCGCAGGTGATGACCGGCCCGCCGCCGGCGAGCGCCTTCTCGACCAGTGCGATCCCGAACGTCTCCACGAACTCCGGCTGCTCGCGGGTCGGCAGCACGAACGCCGCGCTGCCGGCCATCAGCGCCGGCTTCTCCGCGTCGTCCACGTCGGTCAGCACCCGTACCCGCTCGCCCAGGCCCGCTGCCGCCACCCGCGCCACCACCTCGTCCTCCTGCGGCCCGCGCCCGGCCAGGACCAGCTGCACCCGCTCGGCCGACCGCGACCCGGCGTAGGCGTCGATCAGGTCGTCGACCCCTTTCGCCGAGGCGATCCGGGACAGGAACAGCACGTATCCGTCCCGCGCGAGGCCGCGCCGGGCGAGGGTTTCGGCGATCCTGTCGTCGGTGAGCGACAGGTACGACCAGGAGTCGACCGCCGGGTACGAGATCGCGATCCGCTCCCGGCACTGCTGCGCGAACGTCGTGCCGTGCATGGCGTCGAGGGTCGCCGCCGCGGCCACGATCAGGTCCCTGGTGTACTCCGACACCGCCACGCAGTGATCGGCGGCCAGGTAGATCGACAGGATGTGCGCGGCCGCCCCGAACCGGCCGGTGTCCACACACTCGCGCACCACGTTGGTGATGTCCGACCCCACCGCCTCGGCCACCGTGATGACCTGGGCGGGCCCGATCCGGCGCGCCACCTGGACGGCTTCCTGTACGGCGATCGCGTGCGGGCTCAGATACAGCGACATCGCCACCGTCGGCACCCCGTCGCTGAACAGCTCGACCAGCCGCCCGACGAGCCCGGACAGGTAACGCCCGTCCGGAACCCGGTAGTCGCCGACCGGGCCGGGCCGCTCCACCGTGATCCCGGGGCTGTACGGCAGCACGCGATCGAGCGGTTTCAACGGCAGCCCGGCCGCCTCGAGCGCGTCGAGCGGCCACGTCACGATCCGTACGTCGTCGAACCCGCGGGTGAGCGCCACCTCTGCGAGGCACCGCGCCTCACCGGAGTGCCCGCAGATCACCGGGTCGGCGCGGACGACGATGACCAGGCGGCGGTTGGGTGTGGACGGCTCGGGGGAGTGGTCGTCGATGGTCATGCCTCACCTCCAGTGGTGTTCAGTGGGTCGGACGTGGACGGTGGCCTGATCCGGGTGCCCCAGCCGGAGGGCCGGGGGCCGAGCTCGATGTGCAGGGTGCGGATGTGCCGCAGTTCCCGGCCGGAGATCCAGGGGCGCTCGAGGGTCTTGCCGTCGACCGCGATGGATTGGACGTACGAGACCGGTCCGCCTGCCTCGACCGGCTCGAAGCCTGTCGTGGTGATGGACAGGTCGCCCTCGGGCAGCCGGGTCGTGGACTCCGCCACGGCCGGCGCGCTCACCAGGAACAGGTTCTGCCCGGCGACCGGGAACAGCCCGAGCGTCGCCCACACGTACCACGCGGACAGCCCGCCGGAGTCGTCGTTCCCCGGCAGGCCGCCGCGGCCGGTGCCGAACTGGTTGGCGATCGCGGCGTGTACGACCTCGGCGGTTCGGTCCGGCCGGCCGGCGTAGTGGTAGGACCACGGCGCCTCGTAGTCCGGCTCGTTGTTCAGGCCCTCGAACCGGCACAGGCCGTACCCGGCGTCCATCTCGGCCACGCTCGGCGCCACGCCCGGCTGGGTGACCGGTGCGGCGTCGTACCCGAAGAACGTGTCGAGCAGCTTGACGAACGCCGCGTCGCCGCCGGCGAGGGCGATCCGGGCGCGCATGTCGTGGAGCAGCCGGAAGGAGTAGTTCCACCGGCCGCCCTCGTAGAACGTCGAGTCGCGCAGCAGACCGGTGCCCGGGTCGTACGCCGCCCGCCAGCCCTGCGCGAGATCACGCATCTGCTGCGCCAGCGGCCGGTCGCGGACCTTCTGGGCGATCGCCGCGGTGCAGTGGTAGGCGTACGCGAGATCGAGGGTGTGGCTGATCGGGTGCGCCACACCGTGCACCAGGTAGTCCTCGCCGTACGTCCGGCGCAGGTCCATCTCCAGGTGCACCATGGCCCAGTCCCAGTCGATCCCCGGCAGGTCCAGGTGGCACAGGTCGGCCAGGAAGGTGTGCGCGAGCGCGCTGCCCTGCCGGGAGAACCGGTCGGCGCCCTTGGCCATCCGGTAGCCGATCGGCAGGTTGCCCTCCTGCTCGCAGATCGACAGCATCGCGCCGGCCAGCGCGACCGAACGCTGCGGGAACAGCGTGGTCATCAGCGGAAGCTGGGTGCGGTAGATGTCCCACATGGTGCAGATGTCGAACGCGTACGGGCCCTCGGTCGTCCAGGACGGGCTCTCGTCCGGGGCGAAGCACGGCTTGACCAGCGAGTGGTAGAGCGCGGTGCCGAACACGGTCGCCTGGTCATCGGACGCGGCGTCGATCGCCACCTTGCCGAGGTGGTCGCGCCAGGTGGCCGCCGTGCGGTCCTGCCGGACGGCGAAGGTGGTCCGGGTGCGGCCGACGTCCGAGTGCAGGTTGTCGCGGGCCGTCTCGCACCCGCGCAGGGAGAACCCGAGCCGCACCTCGACGGTCTGCTCGGCGCGCGAAGGGCCCATGAAGATCAGCCCGAACGGCCGCAGCGTCGTGGGCCGGATGTAGTCGAAGTCGAGGCGGGTTCCGCCGGGCATCAGGCGCCGGTCGTACCACAGCAGCTGCCGCCAGCCGGGGGCGTCGACCTCCAGGTGCACGGCCAGCGGCACCCCTTCGACGTGGATCTCGCCCTGCGCCACGCCGGGCTCAAGCAGCGTCAGGTGCGCCTTCAGCGGGACGGTCTTGCTGTGCGGGATCGCGAGGCCGCCGGTCGACGCGTCGATGACGATCCGGGCGGCGTCGTGCGACGGGAAGGTGTACCGGTGCACAGCCGACTTGGGGCCGACCGTCACCTCGCAGCGCACCCCCGAGCTCAGCGTCGCGGCGTAGTAGCCGGGCTCGGCCACCTCGTCCAGCAGGTCCCACGTGGTGCCCAGGTCGTCGAGCGGTCCGAGCATCGGCGTGACCCGGAAGTAGTTGTAGTACTTGCGGATCGCGCCGGTGCCGGACTGCTGGAAGTGCGTGAAGCCGGAGGCGACCGGGCGGTCGTACAACTGTCCGGGCACGCCCTCGGTGTTGAAGTCGTACAGCCCGTAGCCGGTCGGGTAGGCGCCGGAGTACGGGCAGGCCGACACCATCCCGAAGGGGTGCATGGCGCCCGGGTGGGTGTTGCCGACCTGCGGCTTGGGCCACCACCAGGTCGCGGCCAGGCCCTTGGGCGTGGGCAGGTCGGTGGCGCCGGTCCCGATGAACGGGTCGACGTGCTCGTACATCGGCCTCACCGCCTCGTGCGGGCTGACGTGGACTCTCAAAAAGTAAGAAGCGCGTGTTTCAGCCGCGTGACCGAACGAGACGGGCAGGTTACGTCGGCCCGCAGCAGAATGCGGTACTCGGGTGGCGCGCCGCGGTCTACGCTCCGACGCATGACCGAACTCGCGGCGACGTTCCAGCAGGCGGCAGTGGCGGAGGCCTACCAGCACCGGCCGCCGTACCCGGACGAGGTGTTCGACCGGCTCCTGGAGCTGATCACCGACGAGCCGCGCCGGGTTCTGGACATCGGCGCCGGCGAGGGCGCGATCGCCCGGCCGCTCGCGCCGCACGTCGAGCACGTCGACGCGGTCGACTTCTCGGCGCCGATGGTCGAGGCCGGCAAGCTGCGCCCGGGCGGCGACCGTCCGAACATCAGCTGGCAGGTCAGCCCGATCGAGACCGCCGCCCTCGACGGCCCGTACGCACTCGTGACAGCCGGCGCCAGCATCCACTGGATGCCGTGGGAGGAGACGTTCGCGCAGATCGTCCCGCACCTGACGCCGCACGCCCAGCTGGTCGTCGTCGACCACGGTCCCGTCGACGAGCCCTGGCTGCCCGAACTCGTCCAGGTCATCGAGCGGCATTCCCGCAAGCAGAACCACGACCCGAAGTTCAACGTCGTCCACGCGATCCGGGACCGCGGCCTGCTCGACCTCACCGGCACGGCGCGGACGGCGCCCGTCACGTACCACCAGACCGTCACCGACTACATCGAGCGGCTGCACTCGACGTCCAGCCTCGCCCGCCACCTGATGCCGGCCGACGAGGCCGCCGCGTTCGACGCCGGGATCGAGGCCGCGGTCCGTCCGTACGCGCAGGACGGCGTACTGGAACTGACGATCGAGGCCGAGCTCAGCTGGGGCCGGCCGCAGAGCCCGCCCGGGACAGCAGATAGCGCTGCTCGGGAAGGCTCTGCGTGAGCCGCGCGGCGAGTTCGTAGGCCTCCCGGGCGGCCGCGGTGTCGCCGGACAACTCGAGCAGATGCGCCCGTACGGCGGCCAGCCGGTGGTGGTCGTGGAGCGCCGGATCCACGTCGTCGAGCAACGCCAGCCCGGCGGCCGGTCCGTGCACCATCGCGACCGCGACGATCCGGTTCAGCGTCACCATCGGACCCGGCGCGGTCGACACGAGCAGTTCGTACAGCATCAGGATCTCGCGCCAGTCGGTCTCGTCCGCGGTGGCCGCCGCGTCGTGGACCGCGGCGATCGCCGCTTGCAGCTGGTACGGCCCGACCGGGGCGGACCGCAACGTCGACTCGATCAACGCGGTGCCCTCGGCGATCGCCGCCGCGTCCCACAGCGACCGGTCCTGCTCCGGCAGCGGCACCAGTGCACCGTCGGCCGTCGTCCGCGCGGGGCGACGCGCATCCGTCAGCAGCATCAACGCCAGCAGACCGGCCACTTCACCTTCGGCCGGCAGCGAGGCGTGCAGCTGGCGGGTCAACCGGATCGCCTCGGCGCTCAGCTCGACCCGGTGCAGCGACGTACCGGACGAGGCGGTGTAGCCCTCGTTGAAGACGAGATACAGCACATGCAGTACGGCGGCCAGGCGCTCGGGCTGCTCGGACGCCGGCGGCATCGCGAACCGGGCGCCCTGGAGCTTCGCCTTCGCCCGGCTGATCCGCTGACCGATCGTTGCCTCCGGCACCAGAAACGCGCGGGCGATCTCACCGGTCGTCAGCCCGCCGACGGCGCGCAGCGTCAACGCCACCTGCGACTGCGGCGTCAGCGCCGGATGGCAGCACAACATCAGCAACGTCAACGAGTCGTCCTCCGCGGACGCCGGCTCCGGGGCAGTCCACGAGGCCACGGTCTCCTCGCGGCGCGTCCGGGCCGCCTCGTTCCGCAGCACCTCGATCCGCCGCCGCGACGCGACCGTGACCAGCCAGCCGCGCGGATTGTCCGGCACACCCTCGGCCGGCCACTGCAGCGCGGCCGCCAGCAGCGCCTCCTGGACGGCGTCCTCGCACGCGTCGAAGTCGCCGTACCGCCGGACCAGCGCGCCGAGCACCTGCGGCGCCTGCTCCCGGAGCAGCTCCTCGAGCATCACATGAACGCGCCGAGGTCACGCACCGGCCGCACCTCGACGACGCTGAACGGCGCCTCCGGGATCTGCGCGACGATCTCCACCGCCCGGTCCATCGAATCGCACTCGAGCAGGTAGAAGCCGGCCAGCTGCTCCTTCACCTCGGCGAACGGACCGTCCGTCGTCATCGGCCTGCCGTCGCGGACCAGCACCTGCTTGGTGAGCTCCGGGGCGTCGAGCGACTCCGACGCGACCAGCTCGCCACGCGCGGCCAGCGCCTCGTGCAGGGCGGCGTACCCGGCCATGCCTTCCTTCTTCTGCTCATCCGTCAACGCGTCCCATACCGCCCGGGACTCCGGGTTGCCGTAGATCAGTACGAGGAACCTCATGTGCTCAGCGTAAGCATCACCAGGGGGTATCGATCGGGTCACTGGTTCGTCGCGGGCGTAGCGGCCGCCGGGCAGGCGCGTTCTGGTATCAGGGGAAAGCCGGGGCGTGCCCCGGGCCAGGCGGCCGTAAACCTGTCGGGGCGCCCCAGTAGAGTTACGACGGGTATCCAGGGTGGAGAGAGGGAGGGGTCGCGTGCCGGACTTGGAAGTGTCCGACCGGGTGTGGACGATCCCGAACGCACTCAGCTTCCTGCGGTTGCTGGGCGTGCCGCTGTTCCTGTGGCTGGTCCTCGGGCCGGAGGAGGACGGCTGGGCGCTGCTCGTGCTGGCCGTGTCCGGGTTCACCGACTGGGCCGACGGCCAGATCGCCCGGCGGATGAACCAGACGACCCGCCTGGGCCAGATGCTCGACCCGGTCGCCGACCGGCTGTACATCTTCGCCACCGTCATCGGGCTGGCGTTGCGCGACATCATCCCCTGGTGGCTGGCGATCGCGCTGCCGCTGCGGGACGTGCTGCTCACGCTCACCCTGCCGGCCCTGCACCGCCGTGGCTTTAACGCGCTGCCGGTGCACTTCCTCGGCAAGTCCGCGACCTTCTGTCTGCTGTACGCGTTCCCGCTGCTGCTGCTCGGTGACGGCGACAGCACGCTCAACCTGCTCGCCCGGGTGTTCGGCTGGGCGTTCGCGATCTGGGGCACCGGTCTGTACTACTGGGCCGGCGCGCTGTACTTCGCCCAGTTGCGGCACCTGACCCAGACGGTCAAACCGATCAAGGACTCGGCCGGGTGACCCAGCAAGCCCCCCAGCAGACGCCTCCTCGGCGCGTCGACGCGTCGATGTCACTGCTGAACAACCTGGTGGCGCACCCGATCGACGAGGGGTACGCCGTCGCCGCCCGCACCCGGTCGAACGCCGACGGCAAGCAGACCCGCTCCCGGCACCGGATCCTGCTGGTGCTGGCCGCCGCCGTCCTCGGCTTCCTGCTCGCCGTGGCCGCCGCGCAGAACTACCGCAGCGCGCCTGAGGCGGAGAAGCAGCGCAAGGAACTGATTACCCGCATCAACCAGGCCGACACCCGGCTGAACGAACTGCGCATCCACCAGTCCCAGCTCGCCGACGAAGTCCGCCGGCTGCAGGCGAGCGGACTGAGCAACGACAGCACGGGCGCGGCGCTGCAGCAGAAGCTCGACGACCTGGAGCTGCAGACCGGGGCGATCGCGGTCACCGGCCCCGGGATCAAGGCGGTGATCGACGACGCCAAGGACGCCGACGCCAAGGAAGGCCGGCTGCTCGATGTCGACCTGCAGCAACTCGTCAACGGCCTGTGGACGTCCGGCGCGGAGGCGGTCTCGGTGAACGGGCACCGGATCACCTCGCTGACCGCGATCCGCGGCGCGGGCAGTGCCATCACCGTTGACTACAGTTCGCTGACCCCGCCGTACACGGTGCTCGCGATCGGGGACACCGCGACCATGCCCGCCCGGTTCGCGCAGAGCTCCGGCGGGCAGTGGGTGCAGTACCTGGTCAGCAACTTCGATGTCCGGATGACGATCACGACGGAGGATTCCTTGCAGGTGCCGGCCGATGCGACCATCGCGTTGCGCTACGCGAAGGTGAGAACGAGATGATCGCCGTACTCGGGCTGGTGATCGGTGTCGTCATCGGTCTGCTGGTCGCGCCCGACGTCCCGGACTGGGCGCAGCCGTACCTGCCGATCGCGGTCGTCGCCGCGCTCGACGCGGTGTTCGGCGCGCTGCGCGCGTTCCTGGACGGGATCTTCGACGACAAGGTGTTCGTCGTCTCGTTCGTGTCCAACGTGCTGATCGCGGCCCTGATCGTCTACCTGGGCGACCAGCTCGGCGTCGGGTCGCAGCTGTCCACCGGTGTGGTCGTCGTGCTCGGCATCCGCATCTTCACCAACATGGCCGCGATCCGGCGGCACATCTTCCGGGCCTGACATGAGCGACGAGACACCGGACAAACCCGCGCAACCGGCCGCCGGTACACCTGCCACCACACCTGCCGGCACACCTGCAGGTTCGCCTGCCGATGCGCCGCGGACCCCGACACCGATGCCCAAGCCGAAGCCGCGGACGCCGAACCTGGCCCTGCGCCGGCTGCGGGCCGGGTTCAAGCCGTCCCGCGGCCAGGCGATCGTCGCGGTCGTGCTCGCGCTGGTGGCCTGCGTCGCGGTCGTGCAGGTCCGGGTGAACCGGGCCGACGACGGCTACCAGAACGCCCGCCGCGAGGACCTGATCGCGATCCTCGACGGCCTCGGGCAGAACACCCGGCGGCTGGAGAGCGAGATCGCCGACCTCGAGGAGCGGAAGAACTCGCTGTCCTCCAGCGCCGACAAGGCGCAGACCGCGCGCGAGCAGGCCGAGGCCCAGGTCCGCACCCTCGGCATCCTCGCCGGTACGCTGCCCGCGCAGGGCCCCGGGGTCCGGATCACGCTGAACGACCCGCAGGGCAAGATGACCTCGAGCAACCTGCTGGACGCGATCGAGGAGCTGCGCGACGCCGGCGCGGAGGCGATCCAGGTCAACGGGTCGGTCCGGGTGGTGGCCAGCACGGACTTCGTCGACGACGCGCCGGGGATCTCGATCGACGGCCAGAAGGTGAACTCGCCGTACGTCATCGAGGCGATCGGGGAGTCCCACAACCTGGCCGAGGCGGCCAACTTCCCGGGCGGTCTGGTCAGTGAGGTGACCGGCCCGCAGGTGGGCGGAACGGCCGAGGTCACCGAGCTCGGGAACGTCCCGATCACCGCCTTGCACGTCCCGGAGGAGCATCGTTACGCTCGCCCGGCGCCCAGCCCGACCAAGTAGCTGTCCCTGTAGCTGTACTTGAGTGAAAGAGGAACGAAGGTGTACCCCGAAGACCTGAAGTACACGGCCGAGCACGAGTGGTTGAAGGCCGGCGAGGAAGGACCCGTGCGGGTCGGCATCACCGACTTCGCGCAGGACCAGCTCGGTGACATCGTGTACGTGCAGCTGCCCGACGTCGGCAGCGCGGTGCGGGCCGGCGACGCGTGCGGCGAGCTGGAGTCGACCAAGAGCGTGAGCGACCTGTTCGCCCCGGTGAACGGCACCGTGACCGCGGTCAACGAGGCGCTGGCCGACCAGCCGGACCTGGTGAACAGCGACCCGTACGGCGAGGGCTGGCTGCTCGACATCGAGGTCGAGGACGCCGCCGAGGTGGCCGCGCTGATGGACGCCGAGGCCTACAAGGGGCAGCTCGACCAGAGCTGACAACTGGCTGGTAGCGTTACCGGCCTCAACCGCTGGTCGAGGGTTGAGGCCGCTGTCCACACTGTCAATACGGGGTCTATCGAAGACGTCGCCGGACCGCCGGCGATCGGGAGGATCACAGCATGCCGTTCTGCAACCAGTGCGGGCACGAGAACTCCGAGGGCAGCCGGTTCTGCTCGCAGTGCGGAGCGATGCTGCCTGGCGCGGACCGCCCGGCGGCAGCCCCGGCGACCCCCCAGCCGACACCCGGTGTCACCGACACCGCGATGCTCACGCCGATCGGCGCCGAGCCGGAGCCGGAGCAGCAGACCGGTGAGCCGCTGTCGGCCGACGACGCGGCCGCGGTCGGCGCACTGCCGGCCGGTTCCGCCCTGCTGATCGTGCAGCGCGGCCCGAACGCGGGCAGCCGGTTCCTGCTCGACGTCGACGTGGTGACCGCGGGCCGGCACCCGGACAGCGACATCTTCCTCGACGACGTGACGGTGTCGCGCCGGCACGCCGAGTTCCGCCGGGACCCGTACGGCGTGAAGGTCCGCGACGTCGGGAGCCTGAACGGCACGTACGTGAACCGGGACCGGATCGACGAGGTCCTGCTGAACAACGGCGACGAGGTCCAGATCGGCAAGTACCGGCTGGTGTACTACGCCAGTGGCCAAGCCTGATCCCAGCGCCGAAGGGCCGGTGGGCGGCCGCGGCATCGGCGAGGTGCTGCAGCTCCTGCAGGCCGAGTTCGCCGACGTCACGATCTCCAAGATCCGGTTCCTGGAGGCCGAGGGGCTGGTCACGCCGGCCCGGACGGCGTCCGGCTACCGCAAGTTCAGCGCCGCCGACCTGGAGCGGCTGCGGTACGTGCTGACCGCGCAACGCGACCAGTACCTGCCACTGAAGGTGATCAAGGAACATCTCGGCGCGATCGACCGCGGCCTGCGTCCGGCGGCCGCGGGGCCACCGGTCGCGCCGAGTTCGTTGCCGCAGACTCCCGGCCAGCCGGTCGCCGAGGACTTCGGTGCCGCGGGCACCGAGCTGCGGCTGACCCGCGACGAGCTGCTGCGGGCCGCCGGGGTGTCCTCGGAGCTGCTAGGTGAGCTGGAAGGCCACGGCCTGGTGGTGGCCAGCGGCAACCACTACGGCGGCGACGCGATCGTCGTCGCGCAGGTCGCGGCCGAGCTGGCGTCGTACGGGATCGAGCCGCGGCACCTGCGGGCGTTCCGGACGGCGGCGGACCGCGAGGTCGGCCTGATCGAGCAGGTCACGGGGCCGCGCCGTACCGAACAGACCGGGGAGCTGGCCGCCCTCACCGTCCGGCTGCACACCGCTCTGGTCCGCTCCCGCCTGCCGCGTCCGTAGGCGACCGCACGGCCTTCGTCCACAGGTGACCCCTTCGGCCCACCCGGTGCTTCGGCTCGGAGTAGGCTGAAGGGGTGCGCGAAGTCGACGTGGTCGGAGTCCGGGTGGAGATGCCCTCGAGTCAGCCGATCGTGCTGCTCAAGGAGGTCGGAGGTGAGCGATACCTGCCGATCTGGATCGGTGCTGCCGAGGCGAGTGCGATCGCCTTCGCCCAGCAGGGGATGGAGCCGCCCAGGCCGCTGACCCACGACCTGTTCGCGGAGACCATCCGGGTGCTCGGGCACACGCTCAGCCAGGTCCGGATCGTGAACCTGACCGACGGCGTGTTCGAGGCGATCCTGGTGTTCGACGACAAGACCGAGATCTCGGCCCGGCCGTCGGACTCGATCGCGATCGCGCTGCGGACCGGCACGCCGGTGTTCTGCGCCGACGAGATCCTCGCCGAGGCCGGCATCCCGGTCCCGGAGAGCGAGGCGAACGACGCCGACGAGGTGGAGGAGGAAGAGGAGGTCGAGCGGTTCCGGGAGTTCCTCGACCAGGTGACCCCGGAGGACTTCGACAAGAGCTGACACCCCGGCCCCGCCGTGGTGCGGCAGAAGGTGCAAGTGCGGCTAGGTAACGATTCGTACGACGGTCGCGACACGCTCACGGCTCGACGCGGTTGTCGTTGACCCGGTTCGGGCGGCGGCTTACCGTGAAGGAGTCGTGGGGTGATGTCACTCCACGCAGATGACTCGTTCCAGTCGGTATCCAGGGAGGCTCAGGCGTGACACGCACCGGGGACACGGATCTGACGGCGCAGTCGACGTCCGACGCGCACGCAGAGGCCATGGCTGCCGCTACAGCCACCGCCGGCGTCCAGGGTCTGCTGTTCGACGACGACCTGCGGCCGATGCCGGAGGACGTCGGGTTCCGGGGGCCGACGGCCTGCGCCGCGGCCGGGATCACCTACCGGCAGCTCGACTACTGGGCCCGCACCGGCCTGGTCTCCCCGTCCGTGCGCCCGGCGACCGGCTCGGGAACGCAGCGGTTGTACGGTTTCCGTGACGTCCTGTTGCTGAAAGTGATCAAGCGGCTGCTCGACGCCGGGATCTCGCTGCAGCAGATCCGGACCGCGATCGCGCACCTCAGCAAGCGCGGCTTCGACGACCTGACCCAGATCACGCTGATGAGCGACGGCGCGTCGGTGTACATGTGCACCTCGCCGGACGAGGTCATCGATCTGCTGGCCGGCGGCCAGGGTGTGTTCGGGATCGCGCTCGGCGGTGTCTGGCGGGAGGTCGAGGGCTCGCTGTCGGAGCTGCCGACCGAGCGGGCCGACGGCCACGACGACGCCGACTCCGAGGCCCATGCGCGCGACGAACTCGCCGCCCGCCGCCGCGCCCGGATGACCGGCTGACATCTCGTTCGGTCCTGCGTGCCCGAACTGTGCGCGGATTCCTGGTAGCCTCGGGACAGCCGTTCACAGCACTCGGGAGAGTCCCGTGTCATCGGGCGCCGAAGGGGCAATTCCTCCCCGGAACCTCTCAGGCCCATGGACCGAGTGTCACAGGCGACTCTGGAGCGTAGTGCGTGACAGAGGGGGAGGCGACCGGAAGCACGTCAGCAACGGAGCCTCTTGATGACCGAACAACTCTCCGCCACGTTCGCCGACCGCCACATCGGGCCGCGTCCCGACGAGATCGCGCGGATGGTGCAAGTCCTCGGGTACGCCGATGTCGACGCGCTCGTCGACGCCGCGGTCCCGGCGTCGATCCGCTCCGCCGAGGCGCTGCGGCTGCCCGAGCCCGCGTCCGAGGTGGACGCGCTCACCGAGCTGCGGCAGCTCGCGGCCCGCAACACCGTCGCCACCTCGATGATCGGCCAGGGGTACTACGGCACGTTCACGCCGTCGGTGATCGTCCGCCGCCTGGTCGAGAACCCGGCCTGGTACACCGCGTACACGCCGTACCAGCCGGAGATCTCCCAGGGCCGCCTCGAGGCGCTGCTGAACTTCCAGACCGTGGTCTCGGACCTGACCGGCCTGCCGACCGCGAACGCGTCGCTGCTCGACGAGGGCACCGCGGCCGCCGAGGCGATGACGCTGGCGCACCGGTCGAACAAGAAGAGTAAGTCCGACCGCTTCCTGGTCGACGCCGACACCTTCGCGCAGACGATCGCGGTCGTGCAGACCCGCGCCGAGGCACTGGGTATCGAGGTCGTCGTCGCCGACACCACCGACGGCCTGCCCGAGGGTGACTTCTTCGGCTTCCTCGTGCAGTACCCGGGCTCCAACGGCGCCGTCCGCGACCTGAAGCCGCTGATCGAGGCGGCGCACGAGCGCGACACGCTGGTCGCCGTCGCGTCCGACCTGCTCGCGCTGACGGTGCTCGAGGCGCCGGGTGAGGCCGGGGCCGACATCGTGATCGGCTCGTCGCAGCGCTTCGGCGTGCCGCTGTTCTACGGCGGTCCGCACGCCGGCTTCATGTCCGTGCGTTCCGGTCTGGAGCGGTCGCTGCCCGGTCGTCTCGTCGGCGTCTCGGTCGACGCGGACGGCGCCCCGGCGTACCGGCTGGCGCTGCAGACGCGTGAGCAGCACATCCGTCGCGAGAAGGCGACGTCCAACATCTGTACGGCGCAGGTCCTGCTCGCGGTCGTCGCGTCGATGTACGCCGTCTACCACGGCCCCGACGGCCTGCAGGCGATCGCCGAGCGTGTGCACTCGTACGCCGGCAAGCTCGCCGCCTCGCTGCGGGCCGGCGGCGTCGAGGTCGTGCACGGCGACTTCTTCGACACGGTCCTCGCCCGCGTCCCCGGACGCGCCGCCGACGTGGTGGACGCCGCCCGGCAGAACGGGATCTGGCTGCGGCTCGTCGACGCCGATCACGTCGGCATCTCGTGCGACGAGAAGACCGACGTGGCGACGCTGACCCGGGTCTGCCAGTCCTTCGGCGCACAGTACGACGACACGCTGGGCGCGCCCGCCGTCGCCGTACCGCGGACCACGGAGTACCTGACGCACCCGGTGTTCAACACGCACCGGTCCGAGACGGCGATGCTGCGGTACCTGCGCAAGCTGTCCGACATGGACTACGCGCTGGACCGCGGGATGATCCCGCTCGGCTCCTGCACGATGAAGCTGAACGCGACCACCGAGATGGAGCCGGTCACCTGGCCGGAGTTCGCGGACCTGCACCCGCTCGCGCCGATCGAGGACGCGGCCGGTTACGTGAAGCTGATCGGTCAGCTGGAGCGCTGGCTGGCCGAGGTCACCGGGTACGCGAAGGTCTCGATCCAGCCGAACGCCGGCTCGCAGGGTGAGCTGGCCGGTCTGCTCGCGATCCGCGGCTACCACCGCGCCCAGGGCTCGGCGGACCGCAACGTCTGCCTGATCCCGGCCTCCGCGCACGGCACGAACGCCGCCTCCGCGGTGATGGCCGGCATGAAGGTCGTCGTTGTCAAGGGCAACGACGACGGCACGATCGACCTGGACGATCTGCGCGCGAAGGCGTCCGAGCACGCGGAGAAGCTGGCCGCGATCATGATCACCTACCCGTCGACGCACGGTGTGTACGAGGAGAGCGTCCGCGAGGTCTGCCGGATCGTCCACGACCACGGCGGCCAGGTGTACGTCGACGGCGCGAACCTGAACGCCCTGCTCGGCCTCGCGAAGCCGGGCGAGTTCGGGGGCGACGTCAGTCACCTGAACCTGCACAAGACCTTCTGCATCCCGCACGGCGGCGGCGGCCCGGGCGTCGGCCCGGTCGCGGTCGCGGCGCACCTGGCGCCGTACCTGCCGAACCACCCGCTGCTCGACCAGGCCGGTCCGGAGTCCGGTGTCGGCCCGATCAGCGCCGCGCCGTTCGGGTCCGCGGGCGTGCTCGCCATCTCCTGGGCGTACATCCGGATGATGGGCGCCGAGGGCCTGACCGCAGCGACCAAGGCCGCCGTGCTGACCGCGAACTACGTGGCGAAGCGGCTCGAGGGTGCGTTCCCGGTGCTGTACACGGGCGAGAACGGCCTGGTCGCGCACGAGTGCATCCTGGACCTGCGGCCGATGACCAAGGAGACCGGCATCACCGTCGACGACGTCGCGAAGCGGCTGATCGACTACGGGTTCCACGCCCCGACGATGTCGTTCCCGGTCGCCGGCACGCTGATGGTCGAGCCGACCGAGTCCGAGGACCTGGGCGAGCTGGACCGGTTCTGCGACGCGATGATCGCGATCCGGCACGAGATCGACCGGGTCGCCGCCGGGGAGTGGCCGGCCGCCGACAACCCGCTGGTGAACGCGCCGCACACCGCCGAGTCGGTCATCAACGACAAGTGGGAGCACGCCTACACCCGCGAGGAGGCGGCGTTCCCACGCTCGGTCGACCGCACCTCGAAGTACTGGCCGCCGGTCCGCCGCATCGACGGCGCGTACGGCGACCGCAACCTGATCTGCTCGTGCCCCGCCCCGGAGGCCTTTGAGTGACTTCCGTACGTCCTGACACCGCCGCTGCCCTGTTCGCCGAGGTCGCGGCGGCGCAGGGGGAGTCGAAGCTGCCGTCGGTGAACGCCGGGGTGGTGCGCGACGGCGCGCTGGTCTGGACGGGATCGCGTGGGCGGTTCGCGACGGCGGACGGGGCGTTGCCGGGCACGGACGTGCAGTACCGGATCGGCTCGATCACCAAGACGATGACGGCGCTGCTGATCATGCAGTGCCGCGACGACGGGTTGCTGGCGCTGAACGATGCCGTCGGCAAGCATCTGCCCGGGATCGCGTTCGGGGACCGGACAGTCCGGCAGCTGCTCGCGCACAGCGGCGGGATGAACGCCGAGCCCGAGGGCCCTTGGTGGGAACGCAATCCGGGCGTCTCGTTCGACGAGCTGACCGCGGCGATGAACGACTCGCAGGCCGCCGGCCCCGCAGACCGGCGGCACCACTACTCGAACCTCGGGTACGGCCTGCTCGGTGAGATCGTGGCGCGGCTGCGCGGGGCGTCCTGGCTGGAGCTGGTGCGGGAGCGCATCCTCGATCCGCTGGAGATGCGGCGTACGACGTACTTCCCGGAAGGGCCGTCCGCGCAGGGGTTCTCGGTGCATCCGTTCAGCGGGCAGCTCGACCCGGAGCCGTCGTACGACTCGGGCGCGATGGCGCCGGCAGGGCAGCTGTGGAGCACGATCGAGGACCTGGCGCGGTACGCCGGGTTCTGGATCGACCCGCTGCACGAGGTGCTGAGCCGGGAGTCGGTCGAGGAGATGGCGTCGCCGGTGGCCTCGGATCCGCGCGAAGGGCTGAACGCGTCGTACGGGCTGGGCCTGCGGCTGATCGCGGACGACCCGCATCTGCTGATCGGTCACACCGGGTCGATGCCGGGCTTCCTCGCCGGGTTGTTCGTCGACCGGGTCCGCCGGGTCGGAGCGGCGACGCTGGGCAACGCGACGTACGGCCGGGTCGCCTCCCTCGCACCGGACCTGGTGCGGATCCTGACGAGGTACGAGCCGCCGCTCACGCAGGAGTGGCTTCCGGAGCCGCCGCTCGCCCAGGGCGCCGAACTGCTCGGCCACTGGTACTGGGGCAACACGCCGGTCACCATTTCCGCGACGGCCGGCATCCTCCAACTGTCAGGCGGCCTCACTACCCGCCTGTCACCTCTCGGCCCCGATCTCTACCAGGGCCGCGACGGCTACCTGGCCGGCGAGAAGCTCCACGTCGTCCGCGACGGCGGCACGATCGACCACCTGAACGTCGCCACCTTCGTCCTCACGAGGATGCCTTACGGTCGCTGAGCTCCTCGAGCTCACGTGCCTCGTCGGCGAACTCGGCGCGGCCGAGTAGATCCGCGGCCTCGGCCAGCGCGGCGCGGCTGATGGACGAAGCGTGTTCGCGGGCGAGCGCGGTCGCCTCGGCGGTGAACTGGGCGGCGGCCGGCTCACTGTTGCCCGTGTAGACGCGCATCGAGAAGGCCGCTTCCGCGAGCTCGGTCAGGAGGTCGCCGAACTGTCCCTGCTCCGCGGCCGCGAGTTCTCGGCGGACGGCGAGACCGGTCCGGTACACGGCCAGCGCCTCGTCGTGTTCGCCGACGGATGCGAACCCGCGCCCGACGGTGCTGCACAGCGCGGCGTACGTCGCCGGGTGTCCGCCGTCCCGCCGTAGGATCTCCAACGACTCCCGCCAGTAGCTCAGCCCGTCGTCCTGGTGGGCGAGCAGCATGATCCCGCCGAGGACGCGGACCGCCTCGGCGAGCTCGGGCACCCGGGCCGGATCCGCCTCGGCGAGGGCGCGCTCGTACCCGATCCATTCGTGGGCCGCGGAGACCGCTTCCTCGCGCCGGTCGAGGTGCCCGAGGGTGGTCACCAGCCGTTCCGCGGCCTGGGCGGCGTCCTCGAGCATGTCGGGCTTCAGGGGCACCACGCGCCGGTAGAGCTCGCACGCCTCCGTCGCGACGGGTAGGGCCTCCTCCCACCGGTCGCATCTGCGCAGACCGATCGCCTGGTTGGCCAGGTGCTGCGCCAAGATGTTCTCCTCCGCCACGACCAGAGCACGCTGCACGACAATCGCTTCCTCGTTGTACTGGATGCCCTCGCTGTCGCGATCGAGCCTGCCGAGGCTGAGCGCCAGATGGTTCAGCGCCCTGGACAAGTTGCTGCGGCACCCCGGGTGGTCGACCACCAGCGATCGCCAGGTCTCGACCGCTTCCCGGGCGGCCGCGACGGCTTCCTCGTGCTTGTCTCGTTCGTTGAGCAGCTGCCACTGCTTGTCGAGAGCATTGGCCAGGTGACGGGCCTCGCCGGGTCGCTTGGCCGCGAGTTTCCGGAAGCTTCGGACGGCGCCCTCGACATGCTCCAGCGCCTCGTCCCCGGTCGCCTGCATCAGCTCGAGCGTTCCCCAGGAGCGCCTGAAGCTCGTGCGCCGGGTGAAGAACGTCGCTATGTACACCGCTAGCCCCAGGGTGACCAATGCGTGTCCGTACCGTGCACCGGCGATCCAGCCGGCCAGACCGGTCAGCACCGCCAGCGCGGCCACCGCCTGCACCATGCCGCGGGTCAGGATCGCGCGCACACTCGTCATGGCCGCCCCTTTCGCTCAGTTGATGATTGAGATGCACCGAGGTGGGGATCCGGTTGCTTCGGATCGTGAGGATGTTCACTCCGGCCGTGGCCGAGTTGACACGGTGGGTGAGCCGGGCAAAAGTTAGGGCTGCCTTAGTAAGGGTTGCCTTACTCGACAACTTCCCGGGAGATCTGGATGTCGCAGCCCGCGCGTCTGTCCGCCGTGACAGTGCCGCCCGCACCCGTTCAGGATCCGTTCGCCGCGCGTTGGCCGTTGGCCTCGACGGTGCCGGACCGTGAGCGTGGACCGTTGCCGCACGGGTCGCCGGGAGCGGTGCTGCGGCGCGCTGCCGAGATGCTGGGCGAGCCGCGGGTGCCGTCGACCGGCGTGGGGGAGTCCGCGGCGCTCGACCTGATTGCGGGGCTGCTCGCCGAGCACGGGATCGACCTCAGTCACCCGCACGCCGCGGCGCACCTGCAGCCGCCCGTGCTGCAGGTCGCGGTCGACGCGGACGCGCTGGCGTCGGCGTCGAACGCCTCGATGGACACCTACGACTCAGGACCGGCGACGCTGGCGATCGAGCAGTGGGTCGTGAAGGCGCTGGCCGGCCTGGCCGGGTTCGGTCCGCGGGCGGACGGCGTGCTGACGCCCGGCGGCTCGATCTCGAACCTGCTCGCGGTCCTGATCGCGCGCGACAGTGCGGCCGTCGCGGCAGGCGTCGACGTCCGGCGGAACGGTCTGCAGGGTCTCGACCGGCCGGTCGTGTTCTGCTCCGAGCTCGCGCACTTCTCCGTCCAGCGGGCCTGCGCCGCGCTCGGGCTCGGAGAGGATGCGGCGATCACGATCGCGTCCGACGAGAACTTCCGGATGCGGACCGACGTCCTCGCCGCCGAGCTCGCCCGGCCCGGCCGGACGCCGGTGGCGGTGATCGCGACCGCCGGTACGACGGACTTCGGGTCGGTGGACCCGATCGCACCGATCGCTGCGCTGGCCCGGCAGTACGGCGTCTGGCTGCATGTCGACGCGGCGTACGGGTTCGGGGCGCTGTTCTCCGACCGGCTGGCTCCGTTGGTCGCCGACCTGCCGCTCGCGGACTCGGTGACGCTGGACCTGCACAAGATCGGCTGGCAGCCGGCCGCGACGAGCGTGCTGCTGGTGGCGGACCGGACGCGATTCTCGGCCTTCGACCGCTCGGTCGACTACCTGAACCCGGCCGACGACATCGACTCCGGGCTGGACGGGCTGCTCGGTCGCAGCCTGCAGACCACGCGCCGTCCGGACGCGGTCAAGGTTGCCACCACGCTGGCGGCATACGGACGGGCCGGACTGGGAACGATGCTCGACACCTGTCACGAGCTCGCGCACGCCGCCGCGGCCCGGGTCGTTGCCGACAGCAACTTGGAGCTGCTGGCGCCGGTGACCCTGACCACGGTGCTGTTCCGGGTCGCCGGGCAGGGGCTGGACGCGTCCGCGCTGGACGCCGTCCAGGGTGAGGTCCGGCGCCGGTTGCTGACGTCCGGCCGGGTGCTGATCGGCCGGACGAAGCTGCCGGCCCGCGGCGGCCGCCCGGCGGCGGTCGCGTTGAAGCTGACGCTGCTGAACCCGAATGCCACGGCGTCGGACATCGAGGACCTGCTCGACCAGGTCGTGGCCACCGGCCTCGACGTCCTGACCGGCGAGGGAGCGGCGTGAGTATTGCGGTCGATGCGCATCTGAATGCGATCCTGCGGTGTTACACGAGGGAGTCGGCGGTACCGGTCGCCCTCGGGCCGTTGACGTTCCCGGTCGGCGAGTCGACCGTGACGGCGCAGGTCGAGCACGCGTCCCGGACGGGGCTGCACCAGTTCGGCGACGTGCGGGTGGACGGCGTACGGCCGGCGCCTGAGGAGCTGGTGCGGTTGCTGTCCGCGGACGCGGATCCCGCCGAGATCGACGACCTGGCGGCGCGGACGGCCGAGTCGGTGCGGAACGTGTCGCTGTTCGTCGACCAGGCCGACGGCGTACGGGGGCCGGGACGCTTCCTCGAGTTCGAGCAGGCGTTGCTGCTCGGGCATCTGAACCATCCGGCGCCGAAGAGCCGGGACGGACTGAGCGGTGACGAGCTGGCGGCGTACTCGCCGGAGCTCGGCGGCCGCTTCGCCATGCACTGGTTCGAAGCCGACGCCGAGCTGGTGTCGTCGGACCAGGTGGCCGGCGCGCCCTCGCTGCAGGGACTGGACGCTGTGCAGCTGATGGGCGCGCTGGCCGGTATCACCCCGTCGGCGGGGCGGGTGCTGATCCCGGCCCATCCGTGGCAGGCGTCCGCCGTGGCCGCGCGCCCGCGGGTCGCCTCGCTGGTCTCTGCCGGCCGGGTGAAGGCTTTGGGGCCGGCCGGCGCCCAGTGGTACCCGACGTCCAGCCTGCGGACCGTGTTCCATCCGGACCTGGCGGTGATGCTGAAGCTGTCGCTCGGGCTGCGGATCACGAACTCGCGGCGGGAGTCGACGCCGACCGAGCTGCGCCGCGGGCTGGAGATCAACCGGCTGCTCGACGCGGCGTACAACGCGGGGACGGCGACCGCGCACCCGCGCTTCAGCATCGTCCGCGACCCGGCCTGGGTTGCGCTCGATGAGGGCGGACCGACGTTGACCGGTCTGGACGTGGCGGTGCGGGAGGTGCCGGCCGACGTCAACAGCTACGCCTGCCTGGCGGGTCTGGTCGCGCCGCGTCCCGGTGGTGTGAGCCGGCTGAGCGCTTGTGCCGCCGATGATCCTTCCGGCTGGACGGCGGCGTACATCGACAACGTGTTGATCCCGATGCTGCATTTGTACGCCGAGACAGGCATCGGCCTCGAGGCGCATCAACAGAACACGCTGGTGCGGCTCGACGCGGCAGGGCGGATCAAGGGCGGTGCGTACCGCGACAACCAGGGGTACTACCTCGCATCGTCGTACCTGCGTGGTCTGCTCGGGATCACTGGGCTGCGTGACTCGACGCTGGCGGTGGTTGACGACCCGATTGTCGACGATCGACTGACTTACTACCTGCTGCACAACCAGGCGCTGGCCGTGGTCGGCTGCCTCGCGGCGGATGGGGTTGCCGACGAGGGCGAGCTGCTCGGTGTGGTGCGGGAGCGGCTGACGCTCGCACTGCCGTTGCTGAAGGCTGCCGGACCCGACGGCGACCGGCTGGCGCGCCGTTGGCTCGAGGCGAAGACCCTGCCGTGCAAGGCGAACATGCTGACCCGGCTGCGTGGCATCGATGAGGTAGTGGCGCCACTGGACGCACAGTCGGTCTATCTCGACATCCCCAACCCGCTGCGGTGACGTCCTTCGAACTGCGCGCGGCTGACCCGTCCGACGCCCCGCAGATCGCCCAGTGGATGTCACAGCCGCACATCGCTCGCTGGTGGCACCAGGGCTGGTCGGTTGAGCGCTGGGCGCAGGAGATCGAGCAGCAAGCGGCGGGGGAGCACTCCACGCCGTACCTGGTCGCAGTGGACCGGGAGGAGTTCGCGTACGTCGAGTTGTACCGGGTCCGGCACGACCGCCTGGCGGAGTACTACGCGTACGGCGAAGACGACTGGGGCGTGCATGTGGCGATCGGTGATGTCACGCGCGTCGGGCAGGGACTCGGGCGTGAGTTGTTGCGTTCGCTGGCTGCTGTGGTGCTGCAGGCGAATACAGACTGCTCGCAGGTCGTGGCCGAACCGGACATCGAGAACACCCCGTCCGTCCGGGCGTTCGTCGCGGCGGGTTTCGTCCAGCACGGGGAGCTACAGCTGCCCGAGAAGACAGCACTACTGATGGTCCGCACCCGGGCCGTGCAGGGAGGCATGACATGTACGACGTGATCGCGATCGGCTGCGGGCCGTTCAACCTCGGACTGGCCGCACTGGCCGACGGTGTGGACGACGTACAACTGGCTGTGTTCGACAGCCGGCCCGAGTTCACCTGGCACCGCGGGTTGATGTTCGAGGACGCGATGCTGCAGGTGTCGTTCCTGGCGGACCTGGTGTCGTTGGTCGAGCCGGCGCATCACCTGTCGTTTCTGTCGTATTTGAAGGACAACGACCGGCTGTATCAGTTCTACGTGCGGGAAAAGTTCCATCCGACGCGGCGGGAGTACGAGGCGTACCTGCGGTGGTGTGCTGCGCAGCTCGACTCACTGCACTTCGGTCACCACGTGCGGGAGGTGGTGTGGAACGGGTCGTCGTTCGAGCTGACGGTTGAGCGCGGTGAGGCTTTGGAGCGGTTCGAGGCCCGGCACTTGGTCGTTGGCGTCGGCACCGAGCCTTTCGTACCTGCTGCGCTGGCTGGGCTGCCTGCTGAGCGGTTCACGCACTCGGCGGACTATCTGTTCCGCCGGGACGACCTGGTGCGCACAGGTCATGTGACGGTGGTTGGCTCGGGCCAGTCGGGTGCTGAGTGTTTCTTGGACCTGCTGCGCTCAGATGGCCCGGCGGTGTCGTGGCTGACCCGCACGGCGGCGTTCACACCTCTCGACTACTCGAAGCTCGTGCTGGAGATGACGACGCCGTCGTACGTCGACTACTTCCACGCACTGGACGAGCGTGTGCGTGACCAACTGGTGAAGGACCAGTGGCGCCACTACAAGGGCATCTCGTCGGAGACTCTGGAGGACATTCACGACCTCCTGTACGCGCGGGACCTGAGCGCCGCCCCGGCCGAGCTGCAGGTCGGCGTGGGTGTTGTGTCCGCGGTCGCCCGCGCTGACGGTCTTGAGCTCACCATGCTGCACGCTGACAGCGGCAAGACCTTCCAGCACACCACCGGCGCTGTAGTGGCCGCCACCGGCTACCGCAACCGTTCCTTGCCTTTTATGGAGTGCCTGCAGTCGCAGATCGACCACGACGCTGCCGGCCGCTGGGTCATCAACCGGGACCACAGTGTGCAGGGTGCTTTGGAGGGCCGTCTCTTCGTGGCGAATGCCGACCTGCACAGCCACGGCGTCGCTGCGCCGGACCTTGGCATCGGAGCGGTTCGCAATGCGACGATCTTGAACAGTGTGGCCGGCCGAGAGGTCTTCCGGCTGCCCAAGTCCACCGCGTACACGACGTTTGCGATCCCCGGATGAGCGTCTGGACGCAGTGCTCGTCGGAGCTGCTGGCGAAGTTGATCTCACAGTTCTGCAGCGAAGGGTTGCTGGAGCCTGTCGACGATCGACTCGACTTCGGGTCGGTGTCCTATGTGTTCGAGGCGACTCGCGGTGGTTTCGGGAGCTGGCGGGTCGATCCGGCGTCGATACGACGGAGCACTGCCGGCATCCTCGGCGACGACGAGAGCGAGGTCGCGACCGATCCCATCCAGTTCTTCGTCGACGCCGTCGACGCCGTCGACGCCGTCGGCGTACTCGGGGTCGACGGGTCGACCGTGGCCGGGTACGTCGCGGAGCTGACGAGCACCCTCGCTGCCGACGTACGCATGGCTTCCACGGCCGTGCCCGCTGCTGAGTTGCTCGGACTGCACCACAGCCGGCTGGAAGGGCATCTGACCGGGCATCCACTTCTGGTGGCCAACAAGGGACGCCTGGGGTTCTCGGCGTCGGACAGTGAGCGGTACGCACCTGAGGCGCGGACGCCGCTGCGCCTGGTCTGGCTCGCCGTACGACGTGGACTCGCCGAGTTCGGCGGTACGCCGGACCTGTCGGAGCACGCTGTCATCGCGCGTGAGCTGGACCCGGCGACCATCTCGGCCTTCCGCGCGACGCTGGACGACCCGGACGCCTATGTCTGGTTGCCGTGTCACCCGTGGCAGCTGGACCACGTCGTCCGCACCCAGTGGGCCCGCGAACTCGCGACCGGCGAGATCGTGGTGCTGGGGGAGAGCCCCGACGAGTACCTCCCGACCCAGTCGATCCGCACGATGGTCAACATCTCCAACCCCGCGCGCTACCAGGTCAAGTTGCCGCTGAAGATCTTGAACACCTCGGTCTACCGCGGCATCCCGTCACACTGCACCCTCGCCGCCCCGATGATCACCCAATGGCTGCGCGGCCTGTGGTCCCGCGACGAGGTCTTCCAGGAACTAGGCACCGAACTCCTCGGCGAGGTCGCCTCGGTCACCGTCCCGCACCCCGAACTCTCCACCCACCCCGGCATCCCGTACCAGTGGACCGAAACCCTCGGCTGCATCTGGCGAGACCCCATCGACCCACGCCTACGCGCCGACGAAACCGTCTGGCCACTGGCCGCCGTCCTCCACCCCGGCTTCGCGGCAACCGCGATCACCCGCGCCGGCACCGACGCCCAAACCTGGCTGAGCCACCTCCTCGCCACCGTGTTACGCCCCCTCCTCCACCTGCTCCACCACTACGGCATCACCGTCAACCCCCACGGCGAAAACCTCGCCATCATCTGCAACAGCACAGGACTCCCCACCCGCCTGGTCATCAAGGACCTGGTCGACGACATCAACATCTCCACCACCCCCATCGTTGCCCGAGGCCCCGAGCCCGACTCCCACACCCGAGTCCTACCCCGCAAACCCTGGCCCATCCTCCGCCAGTACGTCGTCGACGCCCTCCTCCTGGGCGTCCTCAACCCCCTCGCCGCCCACCACCTGATCCCCGAACCCACCTTCTGGTCCCTCACCCGCGCCGAAATAGACCGCTACACCCAAGCCCACCCCCACCACGCCGACCGCCTCAAAGCCACCGCCCTAACCGCCGAAACCTTCCTCCGCTACCCCCTCAACACCTACCGCCTAACCCTCGGCTACACCGACCTCGCCACCCGCCCACCCATCCCCGTAACCGGCACCATCCCAAACCCTTTACATAGCGCCGACTCGAAGGACTGACTGCGAACATCTGATGCTGGCAACCCCTTGCCAATCGGTTGCCAAAGCGGATCAAATGGCTCATGCATTTGCCTCGTGCAACCGGTCGGTGAAGATGCTCGTGCGTACACCGAGCGCGCTCCGCCCGGAACCAGCGCCCTATCTAGAGATTATGACCCAGGGTGTCGAACTTGACACTCTAGGTGACCCTGGCCCTAGACTCGCGACTCACCAAGCGCTTGGTCGGGAGATGGGGTCAACGGGGTGACGTGCGTCGAGCATGAGCAGGCGGTGAGCACTGCCCTCAGCGAGGCACCCGGCGCGACCTCGAAGTCCACGGCTCGCCAGCGTGATCTGATGGCGCTCACCAAACGCCGCGCTAGCAAGCTCCGGGCGATCTATGCAGAAGAGGGCGCACAGCAGGCGGTCGCCTTTGTGCGCCTGTGGCAACTAAGGAAGCGGCTGCGGGAGTATCGAGGTGTCCTCACCGAAGCATGGTCAGAGGCAACCTGTTACCAACCGTTTGTGCAGCTCCTGCAGAGCGGCAAATCGCCTTCAATCGGACAGTGCGGCGTCAGTTCCGCTTGGCTCATCTCAAAGCTGAGTTGGCACCGACGGTTGCGTGCCAACTATTGCGTCGGCTATGTCGTCTTCGACGGAGGCCGCGGCGGGAAATCAGAGTTTCACTGCTGGGTCGAGATCGGTGATTCAGCTCGGCGTTTGGTCATCGATCTGACCTTCGATCAGTTCGGGTATCGAGACCGGAGAAAGGTGCTCTGCGCGCCGCACGAAACGCTTCTGAGTGAATCGATCGAGTATCAGCGCGAGCGCCGGATGCGTTTCGGCAAGCTGCGTGACGACGACGTCTGGCAGCGCTATCAGATCCTTCTCGAGGCCACAAGCAAGAAGCGAACCTCGGACAGGCAAAGAGGCGCCACGCTCACGCAGCGGTAAGACCTGGTGCCGCGTATCATGGTGTTGGCTGGGTGGCTCCATGTGAGGATGGGTAGCGCGGCTTGTCAAATGTCAGGCGGGACTTTGCCGACGACTTGCTTGCGTTCCTACCAGTAGGGCTTTCTTTGGCCGAGTGTCGGCAGCCGGTGTCCGGATTTGTTGAAGTGGTCGCCAAGGTCGCGGAGCGACGGGCGGTCGATGCCCGAGGGGTGGCGGTGCGGGCCAGGCTGCATCTTCCGCGGGTGGCTCGGTCGGATGGGACGGTGGGCCGGCGATTGGCGCTGGCGGAGGTGATCCGGAGTGCCCGGCATCTGTCGGCCGACATCGCTGCGATTCGTGGGCTTGTGCCGAGCGGTGAAACCCGTGGGCTCGATGATCTGCGGTTCGTTGTGTATGACGACGACAAGGCGTTCGCCGTGTTCAGCCACCTGCACTATCTCAGGAGCGCACGACCGGGCTCGGTGAACTTTGCGTTGGTGGATCGCTCGAGTGGGTTGCCTGTTGCGTTGTGCAGTGCGACGCCGTTGGACTGGCGGCGGTTGGGGGGCGCGCTCGAGCGGCGGTTCGGCGTTCCGCCGCGGGAGGTGTGGGACATCTCGCGGGTCTACTCGTTCCAGGTGGCACCGCACGGCACGATCTCCAGGCTGCTGGCGCAGGTGCGGCGCTGGTTCCGGCGTGAGCGGCGCGATGCGAGTCTTCTGGTCACGACGGTCGACCCCAACATGGGGTTCACCGGGACGAGTTATCGGGCTGCCAATTGGCAGGAGTGGTTGCGTGTGCGGCCTCGGCCCTACCTGTACTTCAACCGGCAGTACATCAGTCCTCGTCAGCTACGCCAGCAGTTCGGGACATCCAACAAGGACGAGTTGCGTGAGCGATTGGGGGTCAGGCTGGAGGTGAGTAGGGCGACGCTGCTCGACTCGTCGATCTACTGCTGGCGTATTCGAGGCGCGACCGAGCCGGTTCCCCTTGCCGAGTTGCACCGCCTGCGTAGATGAATGCCGAGCTACGCCGGCTGTGTGATGCGAGCGAGCATGGTCTCGATCCGTGTCGGTGACGGCAGTGAGACCTTGAGCGGATAGTCGGCGATCGCACACGACATCGCCGCTGATGCCCAGTTGGTTGCGCGAGGGGAGAACCGTCGGCCGCTCTGGATCAGTTCGTCCGCCAGTGCGGCGCAGAACGCGTCGCGGGCGGTTGCGGACTCCTTGTAGTTCGAGGCAAGGCCGGGAGCCTGTACTGCGTTCTCGGCCGACTGTGAGTACATCGTGCATGCACCCCGCAGCAGCACACACACCGATCCGACGCCCATTTTCAGGAGCTCGCGAGCGCTCGGGTCGGGGTCGAAGTGCTGCGGGCTGGTGCTTCTCAGGCACCGAAGCTCCCAAGGATGTGCAACCACGTAGTCGATTTGCTGGAAAGCATCGGCTGAGAGCGTTGCGTCGGCGTACGGCTGGGCGGCAGTGACGATGGTCAACGGTCTCGCGTCGCCGATGTCCCGCAGTAGCGCGAGGTTGTGCTCGACAGTCTCACGGGGAACCTCGAACGTCATCAGGACGGCGTCGCAGTCGACGAGTTCGGAGACGAGTTCGTCGCAGTCCCACGGATCGAGCCGCACCTCGTTCTCGTTGCGCCAATAGGTCGCGAGGCTGTCTCCCCGGTCCATCTCGAGGACACCGGTGAAAGGCGTGTCCGCACCCGGCACGATCTTCAGCAGCGAGGTGTCGACGTCGTTGGCGCGGAGATAGTTGACGATCTCCGCGCCGAACCGGTCGTCGGTGATCGCGGCCACGAGGGACACGCGGTGGCCGAGCCGCGCCGCTGCGACAGCCTGGGTCAGGCCTTTGCCGCCTGGCGAGAACGTGAGGTCGTGCGCTTCGATCGATGTCTCCCAGCGCGGAAGGTCTCTGATCCGGAACACCGCATCCATCACGGCCGCACCGACGACGATGATCCTGCCCCGCATTCGCTCGGCGTGCTGGTGATCAGAGTCGGTCGAAGAAGACGGAGAACTGTTGGCGGACACAACGGAGTTGAGCTCTTGGCGTGCCAACTGCCGGGCGAGAGATCGAAGCGCGGTCGGTTCGATCGTGGCACGGAAGCTGCTCTCACTCGGGCTGCTGCCGATCGGCGGTGCGTCGGAGGCGTCGAGGAGTGCCTCGTGCAGACTGCGCCAGTTTCCGAGGAGTGCGTGGCGACGCCGGTCCAGATCGCGGTCCGAGAGTTGCCGAATGGTTTGCCGGCTGATGCCGGATCGTGCGTACCGCTCGGAGTGCAGCCGGAAGCTCAGGGCAGCGTCGACGACAATCTGATCCGTAGGGCGCAATTCGCGAGCGCATTGTGCGACCACCGCCAGTGCGCTGGTCTCGAGAGCGACATCGTGCACAAGGGAGTAGCGGCGCACCATCGCGAGGTCGAGCAACGGCGCAGCCAATTCGTCCGGGCAGAATTGCAGGCCGGAAAAGGTCAAACCGCCGGTCGACCGGAAATACTCGAGAATGTGTAGCAAGACGATCTGGAGGCGGCCGGACGAAATGGTGGCGTGCACAATGCTCCCCTGTCGGTGGTTGGCCGCGGTGAACCCTCGGCCAACGCTCAGCGTGGGTGAGAAGTGGTCTCGGTCTTCACGACTTGGTCCCCCTGGGTGGGTGGCTCGCCGTTGAACGTCTGGACCAGCATGAAGACCCCGAACACGAAGACGGCGAGCACGATGAAGACCAGGAAGGACGCCAACGCTCTCCAGCGACTGACGACGTAGTAGGCAATGACAACGCTCGATACTAGCGCGACTACTGCTTGAGTTTCGGCCATGGTGAGTCTCGATTCTGAATTTCACACAACCATTCGTGCTGCTGGTCAGCTGCCAAGGATCCCCCCGGATCCCCGCTTGAAATTCGTCTCACCATCCATTGCAGCTCAGGACATTTGGGTGTCAACGACTTACTTTTTGGCCCCCGGGGGCAGGTTGGCGGCAGCCCGGACGCGTACGGCGCCAAATGGCGGGTGACCGTGACCGACCTGGTACGCCCGTCGATGGGCTGGGGTGGCCCGGGCCTGCCAATTGGTCTGATCACACCCGTCAGGGCGCCTCTGCGCGGCGGGGCGGCTGCCAATCGGCAGGTCGACTCAGGCGAAGTATTTCTGGTACATGGCGTCGACGCGGGCGCGGAGTGGGGGGGAGGGGGACTTCAGGTAGTCCGCGGAGACGGCGGCCATTGCGGCGGCTGCCCAGTGGATGGCGTCGGGGAGGGGGCGGTGTTCGATCAGGCCGGTGGCGAGCGCGGCGCAGAAGGCGTCGCGGGTGATTGACGACTCTTTGATGACTGATGACGTGGACGGGATGTCGATCGAGTCGCCGGTTGACAGGTAGACGGTGCCGCCGCGGGTGCCGAGGACGCACAGAGCCTTCAGGCCCTGCTTCAGGAGTTCGTTGCTGATCAGTTGCGGGTCGTACCGGGCATCCGCCGATCGGGCGTACCGTTCCAGCTCCCACGGGCGCGCGACCAGGTAGTCGATCTGGCCCAAGGCGTCCCGTGTCAGCTCGGCGTCCGGGTACGGCTGACCCGGTGTGACGATGATGAGCGGCCGGCTCGTGGCCAGGTCGAGCGTTCGCTGCAGGACGGGCAGCGGGACCTCGAAGGTCAACAGGAGAGCTGCGCAGCTCGACAAGGCTTTGGCGTGCCGATCCAGGTGGCGGCTGTCGAGCTCCAAGGAGCCGCGCCAGACGGCTGCCGCGCTCTCGCCGAACGGTCGCTCGAAGATGCCGGTGGCCGGCGTCGTCGAGTTGGGTACAGCTCTGATCAAGGACCGGTCGACGCCTTCGAGCTCCAGATGATCGAGGATCTCCTGGCCCTCGCGGTCCTTCCCGACCGCGGTGACCAGCGCAACGTCGAATCCGAGACGGGCGACAGCCACCGCCTGGCTGAGGCCCTTACCGCCCGGAGATCGGCTGTAGCCGGTGGCGATCCGCGAAGTCTCCAGGTCGGGCGGGCGGTCGACTCGCCAGACGTGGTCGATCGTGACTCCGCCGACGACGATCACACGACCCGTCGGCTTCGGCGGCGCTTCGGACGCGACCGGAGTGGTTGCCGTGTGACCGGACGCCCGGTCGGAGGTGTGGAGAGCGGATGCGTTGAGCAGTTGGACGGCGAGCCGCTCGAACACTTGGTCTTCGGTTCGCCCGCGGAGACTGCGATCGCTGGGAGCTTCCGGCGCGCCGGCGAAGCCTGGTCCCGCCAAGGCCTGATGAAGATCTGCCCAGTGCGACAGCACGACCGCCCGTCTGACTCCGAGGTCTCCGGCCTCGAGCTTGTGGAGGACGTTGGCAGGCACGCCGTCCGACCGGTAGACGTCAGCAAAGCTGGCCAGTCCCAGTGCAGCGTCGGCGATGATCCTGTCGGTGAGACTGTCCAACCTGCGCACCTGCTCGCGGACCAACTCGATGGCGACCTCCGTCGAGGGTTCCCCGGTCCGTTCAGCTCGATCGCGCACCGCCGACAGGTGAAGGAGAGGCTGCGCCCGACCGCTTGCGAGGCGCTGCGCGGTCATGCCCTCGTTCTTGCGCAGGGCGACGAACACCGAGACGAGTGGGGCTACCTCGGGTGATCGCGCGGTGAACTGATCGGACATCTGAGCCGCCAAAGAAGAGTTGGAGTCATCACCAGGCTTCGCCGGGGAAGGCTCGGAGCATTTGTTCGATGCGGTTGCGGTCGGGGAAGGTACGGGCGTTGGCGTAGTCCTCGGTGAAGCTGGCCATGGCGGCTGTCGCCCAGCGGACGGCGTCGTCGGTGAGGGAGCGGTCTTCCACCAGGCGGGCGACGAGCGCGGCGCAGAAGAGGTCTCTCGTGATCGAGGATTCCTTCAGCATCGACGGCGGCGGGGTGATCGATCGCTGCGGTGCGTTCTGGGAATAGATGGTTCCGCCGCGGTTGCCGAGTACGCAGACCGACTTCACGCCGAGACGGAGGAAGTTCTCGCCGAGGTGGTTCGAGGCTTGTCTCCCGGGCGTGTAGTAGCTGAGCCGCCGGAGCTCCCAGCTGTGGGCGACCAGGTAGTCGATCTGCGCGAATGCCCGGCCGGACGGGGGGCCGGTGTCGTAGGGCTGGCCGGGCGTGACGACCGTGACCGGCCGCTCCGGACCGAGCCCCGTCACGAGGTGCAGCGTGCTGGACAGCACGTCCTGCGGGATCTCGAAGGTCAGCAGTACGGCGTCGCAGGCCGCGAGTGCGGCGCGATGTTGATGGACGTCCTGCATGGTCAGGCTGACGGCGTTCTCGTTGTGCCACACGACCGCGGCGCTCTCCGCGTCGGGGAACTCGATGACCGCGGTCTGCGGCGTCGTCTCGTTGCGGACGATCTTCATCATCGAGGTGTCGACGCGTTCGTCGTCCAGGTACTGCTTGATCGTCGCACCGTCCTCGTCGTCGGCGCAGGCGGCGATCAGCGCGACCTCGAGACCGAGACGCGCGGCCGCGACCGCCTGGCTCAGCCCTTTGCCGCCAGGGGATCGGACGTGGTCAGTGGCTCTGACAGACGTCTCGGGCAGCGGTACGGCGTCACTGTGGAAGACGTGATCCATCGCGACGCCGCCGACGACCACGACCCGGCCCGGCGACGAGGTCCGGGCGCCTTCGGAGAGCCTCCTGGGGGCAGTGGTGATCGGGCCCGCCTGCGCATGCTCGTCAGTGGATCCGGTGATCAGCATGGCCAGATCGCGGAAGATTCGCGGCTCGATGGTGTCACGGAGGTAGCGGTCTCCCGGCGTCTCAGGGGCGGAGGCGCCGACGGCCTGGTGCAGGTGGTGCCAGTGGTTGCGCAACGAGTCTCGCCGGTCGCCCAGGTCGGCGGTCTCGAGGGCGCGGATCACCGGCAGTTGTACGTGCTGGTCGGCGTACTCGGTGAGGAAGAGACCGAGGCCGAAGACGGCGTCCGCGACGATCTGGTCGGAGGGGACCGAGAGTTGGCGTACGGCGTCGATGACCACCTGGATGGCGGCGGCCGCGGGATCACCGACGCCGTGCTTCGCCATGTAGTCGCGGACCGCCCGCGATCCGAGCAGGTTGCCGGCGCGGTCCTCGGTCAGCCGGGACTGTTTCAGGCCCTGGTTCTTCCGGAGCACCGTGAAGTCGTAGACGAGCGCCTTGGCCTCTGATGGCAAGAAGTGGTCGCCAGACATGGTGCCCCCGGTGAAACAGTTGCCCGAGATCTCAGTATCCGCCAATTGGCAGCACGGCGACCGGCTGCCGAGTGTCGCGCACTGGGACGAGCGTTTGTCAGCGCAGCGAGCGGGCGATGCCGATCTTGGCCACGGCGGCGGCGCCGATGACGAACGGGGCCTAGCGGCGGGTGCCGACGAGGATGAGGAGGACGGCAGCGGCTACTACCAGGGTTGTTCTCAGCCAGTTGTCGGTGGTGTTGGCGATGAGGGTGGAAGGGGCGAGGCCGAGGAGCAGGCCCGGGCCCAGGAAGATCTAGCTCGGTTGGTTGCGCCAGGCAACGATGCCGGTGGTGAGCAGGATCAAGGCAGGCGGCACCGTGTACCACTCGAGGGTGTGGGCGTCGGCGCCGAACATGACGGTGGTGTTGGCGATGACGAGAAGAAGCGCGGCCTGCAGGAGCGAGGGGCGGCGGCGCGGGTTCATGCCGTAGGCAATCAGTGGGGCGGCGACGATGGTGAGGACGACGCCGGTCGCGGTGTACGGGGAGGCTGCCACGGCAGCTATCTCGGCCAGTACGGCGGCGCAGGCGGCCGTGCTGAGCAGGGCGGGCTCCAACGGTTGACCGACGTACCCGCAGGTGACGGCGATGCCGATCGCGGCGACGACGGCAAGTGCGACGGCGGCCGGCCACGTGTCGACGTACCCGTCGAAGGCGAACAGGACGATCGCGAACTGTGCGCTCAGGCTGGCGATGGTGGATGTGGGGACCGGGTCGGTGAGCTTGCGGACGGCGGCGAGGACGGCCAGTACGGCGAGGATCGCGGTGAGGTAGCCGAGCTGGCGGATGTCTTCTGTTGCGAGGCAGTAGGCGAGGTCGACGGCGGCGACGGTGATGGTCGCGGCGTGCAGGACGACGGCGAGTTTGCCGGTACGGCGACCCGCGGCGAGCTCGGTGATGGCCAGGGCTGTGGCGAGTGCTGTGGTGAACCAGCGGCTTGGGCCGGGGAGCTGGGGGAGCGTGGTCGCGACCGCGAAGGCGGCGGCCGCGGCGCACACGCATTCGCCGACCCCGGCTGGGATTGCGGCGGGGAGTGGGCGCTTGTGGAGGATGGCGATGCCGGTTGCTGCGGCGATGCAGATGACTGCCGCGGTGGCGATCGTGGTGGTCAGGTCGGTGGTCGTCAGTAGGCCGAGGAGCGTGCGGGTCGTGCCGGCGAGCAGGATGCCGCTGAAGACGACGGCGGCGGTGACAGATCCGGTACGACGGACGATCGGGGTGCCCTTCGCGGACAGGGCGAGTGTGGCGACGACCTGGGTGAGCAGCGCGGCGAGGACTACGGGGAGGCTCGTGCGGTCGATGAGGACGAGAGGGATCGGGAGCTGGGCGGCGACGACAGTGCTGACGCCGTACGTGACGACCTTGGGGGCCAGGCGGGTCATCACGAGGGCGAGTACGGCGATGGTGGCGAAGACGATCGCGCTGTAGGTGACGCCGTCGACGGCGGTCGGTGAGATCAGGCCGAGGGCGCGGGCTCCGTACAGGTCGACGGTGAGCAGGCCGGTGCCGAGGATGGCGAGGGCTTCGGCGGTGCCGGCGAGGGTACGGCGGCTTGCGGGGACGGGGAGGCTGCGCCAGTTGACGGCGAGGAAGGTGACGCCTGCTGCCAGCAGGAGGAGTACGCCGAGGGTGAGGAGGGTGGCTTGGGGGCTGAGGCGGTAGATCCTTGACGGGCGGGTGGTGCGAGCTGCGACAGGAGGCAGCACAGCAGGCCCGGCAGGAGGTGCAGGCGGCACGGGAGGCGCGGACGGTGCAACAGGAGCAGCGGGAGGTGCAACAGGTGTAGCGGGAGGTGTGGGTGGTGGGGTGACTGGGTGGATGCCGAGGTGGGGCGGGGCTGGGCGCGCAGGGAGTTGTGGGTAAGGCTGTGGATAAGGGGCCGGCTCGAGGGTGAGGTGCAGGTGGGTGCGGCAGGTGGGGCAGGAGATGGTGGCGGTCGGCATCGGGTCCTCCTCGGGTCCGTTCCACTCTCGCGGGGCGGAACGGGCCGCTGCCTGAGTACGTCTACTCAAAGTTCTGACGTAGGCTGCTGCGGTCTGCCGATCGTCCAGACCGGCGTGACGACCACGGGGAGCACTATGAATACTGGGCATGTCGAGCTCGCAAGGGCTCAGCAAGAACGGTGGGACTCGGCGTACGCGAAACGCCCGCTGCTGCACGGGTCGGAGCCATCGGCTGCGGCGCACCGGGCCGCGGAGAGGTTCGGTGCCGCGGGCATCGACGACGTCCTGGAGCTCGGCGCCGGCCACGGCCGGGACGCGCTTTTCCTGGCCAGACAGGGATTCAGCGTGCACGCGACCGACTTCAGCGAGACCGCGCTCGATCAGCTGCGGCACGAGGCGCAGCGCGAGGGCCTCGACGACCGGGTGACGGCTGCGCTGCACGACGTCCGCGACCCGCTGCCGCCGGCCGACGGCGGAGTGAACGCGGTGTTCGCGAATCTCCTCCTGAACATGGCGTTCTCGGTGTCCGAGCTGCGGTCACTCGTCGCCGAGATCCACCGGGTGCTGTGCCCGGGCGGCGTTTTCGTGTACGCCGTGTGGTCGTCGGAGGATGCTTGCTCGCGGCACTGGCAGCAGTTCGACGACGGACTGCGCGTGCACGACGGGTTCGTCGGCCGCTTCTTCGACGAAGCCCTGGTCCGTGAACTCGCCGAGAACTGGACCCTCGACGAGCTCACGCCGTACCAGGAAGGGCAACGCGTGATGTGGCGCGTCGCTCTGTCCAAATAGCTAACTCGCCTGGCTGACGCTCGACATGTTGAAGTCCGGGATCAGCAGCGGCGGTGTCGCGGTGCGGGAGAAGTAGTCGCCCCATTCCCTCGAGTACGACGCAACGGTCGCGCCGGCCGTGGTGAACCGGGCGAGCAGGTCGACCGGGCTCTCGTTGAAGCGGAAGTTGTTGACCGCTCCGGTGACTTCGCCGTTCTCGACCAGGTAGACGCCGTCCCGGGTGAGACCGGTGAGCAGCAGCGTCTGTGGGTCGACCATGCGGATGTACCACAGGCAGGTCAGCAGCAGTCCGTTGCCGAGCCCGGCGACGAGGTCGTCGGTCGAGCCGGTAGCGCCGTCGACCGAGACCACGTAGTTCTCGATGTCCGGTGTCGCCGCCGGTGCGCCGATCAGGTCGGCCGTGTACCGGCTCGTCATCAGGTTTTCCAGCTTGCCGCCGCGGATCCAGTCGGTCGCGGCGAGCGTGAGGCCGTTGTCGAAGACGCTCGACGAGCCGCCGGACGAGCGGGCCACGGCGAACGCGAACGCCTCGAGCCCGGCGAGCGTCGGGTCCGAGTGCAGGGTGACCGGCTGCGACGACAGCGTGTCACCGATCCGGGTGCCGCCGCCGGGCTTGGAGAAGACGGTCCGGCCCTCGAAGGCGTCCCGGCCGTCGAGCTGCCAGAACAGGTACGTCATCAGGTCCGCGACCGCGGCCGGCGGCAGGATCGTCGGGTGCCGCCCGGCGTCGACCGAAACGGTCCGGGTCGCCCAGCCGAGCCGGCGCGTGAGCTCGGCGTCGAGCGCGAGCGCGTCGACGTCGGTGAAGTCGCGGGTCGCCGTACCGACCCAGGCCGAGTGGCTGAGATCGGCGTTCTTGCCGGTCGACGACACGTACCCGCGGGGCAGCGCCTGCCGCAGCCGCAGACCGGTCGAGGAACCGACGTACAGCGTGGCGACCTCGTGGTTCGCGAAGCCGTACAGCCGGCGCCGCTCGAGGCCGGCGCGCTTCAGCGACTCACCGAGTGACGGCGCGAACTTCTCGTACACGCCGACGGAGGTCTCTTCCGGCTCGAGATCCCAGTCCGCCGACGCCGTACCGTCGACGAGCGGACGGGCGTCCTCGGCGGGTGCCGCCGCGCGGGCCGTGGCGATCGCCGCGGACACGATCTCCTGCAGCGAGTCGTCGGTGACCGACGAACGGCCGACGACGCCCGCCGCCGTACCCTCGCCGGCGCCGACCGTGGCGATCACGGTCACGCTCGAGCCGCGCATCGCGCCGTTCGTGGTCAGGGTGTTGTTGGCCCACCGCAGGTTGGTGCTCGAGGTCTCCGCGACGAGTACGACGCAGCCGTCGGCGCCCCCGTCCGCGGCCAGGGCCAGCCCCCGCTCGATCGTGTCCTGCGGAGTGAGTTGGATGCCCGTCACCGGCCGGCCTCCTGAGTGGTGTTGAGAATGCGGACGCCGCGGAAGAGCGCGGACGGGCAACCGTGGCTGACGGCGCCGGACTGCGAGGGCTCGGCCTTGCCGCAGTTCAGCGCGCCGCCGAGGACGTACGTCTGCGGGCCGCCGACGGCCTCCATCGAGCCCCAGAAGTCGGTCGTGGTGGCCTGGTAGGCGACGTCGCGGAGCTGACCGTCGAGCTTGCCGTCGGTGATCTTGTAGAACCGCTGCCCGGTGAACTGGAAGTTGTACCGCTGCATGTCGATCGACCAGGACTTGTCGCCGACGATGTAGATCCCGTTCCGGACCCGGCCGATCAGTTCCTCGGTCGACGGGCCGTCCGCCGCGGGCTGCAGCGACACGTTCGCCATCCGCTGGATGGGGATGTGGCCGGACGAGTCGGCGTACGCGCACCCGTTGGAGCGGGGTGTGCCGAGTACATCCTCGTTCTTCTTCGCCATCCGGCGGTCGACCTGGTAGCCCACCAGGACGCCGTCCTTGACCAGGTCCCACTGCTGGCCGGCCACGCCCTCGTCGTCGTACCCGACGGTGGACAGGCCGTGCTCAGCGGTGCGGTCGCCGGTGACGTGCATGACGGGCGAGCCGTACTTCAGCGCGCCGAGCTGGTCGAGGGTGGCGAAGCTGGTGCCCGCGTAGTTCGCCTCGTAGCCGAGGGCGCGGTCGAGCTCCGTCGCGTGGCCGATCGACTCGTGGATCGTGAGCCAGAGGTTCGACGGGTCGATGACGACGTCGTATGTGCCGGCCTCGACGCTCGGCGCGGCCATCTTCTCGGCCAGCCAGCCGGGGATCTGCGCGAGCTCCTCGTCCCAGTCCCAGCCCGTGCCGGTCATGTACTCCCAGCCGCGGCCGGCCGGCGGAGCCGTCGACGACATCGAGTCGAAGCGATCCTCGGCGACGGCGTGCGCGGTGATGTCGGGACCGATACGGACCCGTTGCTGCGTGTACGACGTGCCGGCTGTGTTCGCGTAGTACTTGCACTCGTGGATGGTGGCGACGTGCACGCTCACGTGCGCCACGCCGTCGGCCCGGAGCAGGCGATCGCTGTAGTCGGTGAGCAGCGCGACCTTCTCGGCCCGCGGCACGCTGAACGGGTCGATCTCGTACGACGAGAGCCAGGTGGCGTCGTCGTACACCGGCTCGTCGGCGAGCTCGATCGTCTCGGCGTTGATCGGCCGCGACACCTGGGCGATGTTCACGGCCTGCTCGGCCAGGCTGACCGCCTCGTCCGTGGTGAGCGCGACACCGGCGGCGAAACCCCAGGTGCCGTCGTGGATGACGCGCACGGCGAGACCGAGGTCCTCGTCGTCCGTCGCGCTCTCCAGCACGCTGTCGCGCAGCGCGATGGACTCGGACCGGATCCGCTCCAGCCGGAACTCGGCGAACGTGGCACCGAGGTCACGGGCGCGCTGCAGGGCGGCCGCCGCCAACTCCTGCCGGGGGAGAGCGAGAAAGCTTGCGTCGATATCAGGCACGAACCCGACCTTATACACCGAGCCCGACAGACCTGGGCAGAGTCAGGCCGGGAGGGTGAGGTTCCGGTGGCGGAGCGACACGGCCGCCGCGGTGGCCAGCAGCCCGGCGGCCAGGCAGAGACCCAGGATCGGTCCGGCCGTAGGGTCGACGGCCGGTGCGTTGGGCACGTGCGTGAAGGGCGAGAGGTTCAGCAGCCAGCTCGGCAGTCCCAGCGAGAGGCCGAACATCGGCCCGGCGACGATCGAGCCCACCAGGAGTGCCCAGGACAGACCGACCGACCATCGCGGCAGGAGCATGATCACGGTGACGATCGCGGCTGCCAGGACACCGATGGCGGGCAGTTGCAGCACAGCGGCTCCGATCAGGTCGCGCAGCAGCGGTCCGGTGCCACCGAGGACCTGACCGCCTGTCAGGGCCATGGCCGCCGCGAAGACGAGCAGTAGCAGTGCAGCGCCGGCCAGCGCGTTCACGGCGTACGCCCGCAGCCAGCGGACTCGTGAGACGGCTGTGCCGAGCACTGCCTCGAGCTCGCCCTGCGCCTCGTCGCGGTACAGATGCAGGAGAAGGGTCACGACGTAGATCCCCACGACTGTTCCGGCCATCTGCATCATCGAGGCCCAATAGGCCCCGAGCAGGTCGGCGTCACCGCCGAAGCCGGCGTACCACTCGGTGGCCTCACCCTGCAGTCCGCGGATCTGATCGCTCAGGGCTCCGAACACCAGGCCGAACCCGAGCAGACCGATGATCCAGCCCAGCAGCGCTCCACGCTGCAACCGCCAGACAAGACCGGTCGGGCTCAGCAGCGCCGGGCTCGCCTGCGCGGCACCTTGGCGCTCAGGCCAGGTGCCCCGGCCGACGTCGCGGCGGCCGACCAGAACGATCGCCAAGGAGCAGAGTGCGACCATGGCCAGCACGGCGAGTCCGAGCGGCCACCAGATGTCGTCCGCGAACGGCCGCATCTGCTGGCTCCAGCCGAGCGGCGACACCCAGGCCGGCCATCCGCTGGTCACCCGGAGGTCTGCCGAGTCGACCGTTCCGAGCATGTTGCCGAGAGCCGCGAGCATGAACGAGACGCCGAGCGCCGCGCCGGCCAGGCCGATCGCCCCGCGGGTGGTCGATGCCAGCTGGGACGTCACCGCGGCGACGCCGGTGAAGGCGATGCCCACCAGGGCAATCGAGGCGCCGGCCGCCAACGAGCCGGCCGCCGGCTGTCCTGCGGCCATCATGGCGAGCGCGAGTGTGAACAGCAGTACGACGTTCGCGGTGAGCGCGACGAGTACGGCTGCGGCCAGCGAGGCGTGGCGGCCGACCACGCCGGCTCGCAGCATCTCCTCACGGCCGAGCTCTTCGGACTGACGGGTGTGCCGGACGACGGCGAGCACACTCATCATGGCCGCGAGTACGGCCAACGTGAGACCGTCGCGGTGCAAGGTGTAGCCGCCGACGCTCGGGCCCGTGACCAGGCCGAGCACCCGCATGCCGGGATTCTCGACCACGATCCGGGTGTCCGGGACGAGCAGCTGAGGATGCTTGGTGTAGCTGTCCTCGAACATGGCGGTCGTCGCGGCCAGGAAAGCGGCCATCCCCAGGATCCAGGCGGGCAGGGTGAACCGGTCCCGCCGCAGCGCGAGCCGGACCAGCGGCAGTGTCGCAGTAAATCCCTTCATCTCGCCGTCACCGCCTCGGCTGCCCGCGCGGCGCCGTCCCGCGCCTGGCCGTAGTGTCGCAGGAACAGCTCCTCGAGCGTGGGCGGTGACGTGACCATGGACCGTACGTCGAGATCGACCAGGTGCGCGAGCACCCGGTTCAACTCGCTCGGATCGACGCTGAACTCCGCATGCCGGTCATGCACCGATGCGTCGTGCACGCCGGCCCAGGTCGCCACCGCGGCCGGCGGCTCGGCGGTGTCGACCACCACCGACATCCGGGTGAGGTGGCGCAGGTCGTCGAAGGTGCCGCTCTCGGCGGCCCGGCCGGAGCGGATGATCGTGACGCGGTCACACAACGCTTCGACCTCGGCCAGGATGTGGCTGGACAGCAGAATGCTGCGTCCGTCGACCCGCAACTGCCGGACCAGGTCCTGGAACACCGCCTCCATCAGCGGGTCCAGCCCGGAGGTCGGCTCGTCCAGTAGATACAGCTCGACGTCGGAGGCGAACGCCGCCACCAGAGCCACCTTCTGCCGGTTGCCTTTGGAATAGGCCCGGATCTTCTTGGTCGGGTCGAGCTGGAAGCGTTCGAGGAGCTCCTCGCGGCGGCGGGCGTTCAGGCCGCCGCGCAGGCGGCCCAGCACGTCGATGACCTCACCGCCGGTCAGGTTCGGCCACAGATTCACCTCGCCGGGAACGTAGGCGAGGCGTCGATGCAGCTCGGCCGCGTCGCGCCACGGGTTCCCGCCGAGCAGTTCGACGTGTCCACCGTCCGGCCGCAGCATGCCCAGCAGCACACGGATCGTGGTCGTCTTCCCGGCGCCGTTCGGTCCGAGGAAGCCGTGCACCTCCCCGGCCTCGACGCGGAGATCCAGTCCGTCGAGAGCTCGGGTGGCCGGGCCGAAGTCCTTCACCAGTCCGGAGACCGATATCGCAGGTGTCATGGAGACCACACCCTCGAATGCCGTAGTTGGGTTGAGGGCAGTCCGCCTCAACTCTCAGCTCACCCGCACCGGACAGAGGCGAGCAGGGCCGGAAGTCCACCGGCGACCCGCCCAAGGTCCCGTCAACCGTCCAGTTGCGCCGACAACTCGAAGCCCGCGAACAGCCGGCCGCCATAAGGCCTGAGGATGCTGTCCACCTCGTCGACCAGGCTGTTGTCGTCCCCGCGGACGCCGTGCATCAAGGCCGAGGCATGATGCGTGCCGTGAGCAACGTCGTACGTCGTGAGCTCGCGCAGCAGGCCCTTGCCGGTGCCGGACCAGTGGCCCGCTCCGGTCAGTAGCAGGCGAGCCGCGTCCTGCCACAGCACCGACGTGATGGCCAGCCGCACATCGCCTTCTGCGTCGGACAGGTCGTCCAGCAGGTTCGTGATCATGTAGCGCAGGAGATCCAGCTCGTCGGTGGACAGCGGCTTCGGCCCGGCTGCCACCTCGGCCAGGTACTCCTGCTTCAGCCGCGCCCCGGACCCGTCCGTGTCCAGCAGTACGACGGACTCGCCGACGAGCCGCATCATCGTGGGCTGGCGTCGCAGCTGGTCCTTGTCGGCGAAGTGACGCAGTGACTTCTCGGTGTGGACGAACAGCTCGACCGGCCACCCGGCGTACTCCAGCGACTTCCGCCGTGGCGCCGGAGCACCGTCCAGCAGCACCGTGATGTCCAGATCGGACGTCGGACCCGCGTCACCGCGCACCACACTCCCGCCGAGCCACGCGGCCCGGGCGTCCGGATACAGGTCGAGAACGAGTTGGCGTGCGAGGTCCATCAGGACAGTGTCAGCCACTGCAGCAGTTCGCGGTACGCATTTGCCGGCGGGATGTGGCCGCCCACGTAGTACCTGCGCTCGGCATCCGGGATCGCGGCGGCGAGCAGGTCGGCGTACTTGCCGGCGCGCTCGTCGGCCGATCCGTGCCAGAGGCTGACCGGGACCTCGATGGCGCCGAGGTCGAATCCCCACGGGTTCGCGAACGCGATGTGGTCGTCGATCCAGCCGTCGTGGCTGGTGACGAAGGTGGCCGTCAGCCGGGCCACGGCCTCCGGATCCTCGCGCGCCGGAGGCCCCGGCGGCGCGCCGGGATCGGGCGGGAACTCCGGCCCGCCCGCCTCGACCGCGGCCATGATCGACCGCGCCGTCTCCTCGAGCCCCGGTCGCAGGTCGCCGTGCACCGCCAGCCAGGACGTGCGGTTGCGGCGCGGATCGGCCTGCTCCTCCGCCTCGGTCGGCTCGGGGCCGTCGACGATCGGCGGTGCGTTGCTCGCAGTCACCGCGCAGCGCGTCACCCGGTCGGGCAGCAGCGCCGCGCACGCCAGCGCGTGCGGCCCGCCTCCGGAGCCTCCGGTGACCGCGAAGCGATCCCATCCGAGCGAGTCGGCGAGCGCGGCCGCGTCGGACGCCACGGAGGCCACCGATCGGCCCGGTTGCCGTGTCGATCCGCCGTACCCGGGCCGGTCCGGCATCACCATCCACAGTCCGGACGCCTCGATGGTCGCGACCACCTCCGGCCGCTTCCACCGGGTGCTCGGCGTGCCGCCGAACGACAGGGCGGGGACGCCCTCGGCCGTGCCGTAGACCGCGTACATGAGCATCCGGTCGCCGATTCGCACCATCTGATCCACCTGCGGAGCGTAACCGTCCGGGAGCACCTAACCGAATGCACAGTTAACAGCCAGACATTCTCGGGATTCGAGATGCGGGCGGCGTGGTGGGAGGATGCCGCCTAGGTTTTGTCGGCCATCACGGATCACTGTGATTCGAACCTGTCAGGAGTGCTTGTGAGTTCCTCGGTCGCCGGGACCGTATCGCCCACCCGGCAAGCGATGCGCCGGTTCCGGCGGGACCGTAGTGCGCGGATCGGCCTCGTCCTGGTCACCCTGCTGATCGTGATCGCCGCGGCTGCGCCGTTGCTGGTGCGACTCGCCGGTCAGGACGCCACGACGTACCACATCGACCTGCTCGACCCGGCGCGCGGCAACGCGCCCCGCGGCCCGGTCGGGGGTGCGAGCGGCACCCACTGGTTCGGGGTGGAGCCGCTGACCGGGCGCGACCTGTTCGCGATCACGGTCCTCGGCCTGCGGACGTCGTTGTTCATCGCGGTGGTGGTCACGCTGATCACCACCGTCGTCGGCACCCTCGCCGGGATCAGCGCGGCGTACTTCGGCGGCTGGTACGACGCGGTGCTGTCGCGGCTGCTCGACTTCCTGTTCGGCTTCCCGCAACTGGTCTTCATGATTGCCCTCGGCATCGTTGTGCCGGCGCGGTTCCCGCGTTGGCTGCTGCTGATCCTGGTGCTCAGCCTGTTCGGCTGGGCGGGCCTCGCGCGGCTGATCCGCAACCAGGCCCGGTCTCTGGTCGCCCGGGAGTTCGTCGAGGCGGCGCGCAGCGTCGGGTCCAGCGGCTGGATGGTGATCACCCGCGAGCTCCTGCCGAACCTGATCGGCCCGGTGCTCGTGGTCGCCACCCTCGCGATCCCGGGGTACATCGGCGCCGAGGCGGCGCTGTCCTTCCTGGGCGTCGGAGTCCCGCCGCCGACACCGAGTCTCGGGCGGTCGATCTCGGACTCGATCGCCTGGGTGTACACCGGTGCGGACCCGTGGTTCCTGCTGTTCCCGGGCACGATGCTGTTCTTCGCCGTGCTCGGTTTCACGCTGCTCGGCGACGGCGTCCGGGACGCGTTCGACGTCCGGCTGCGGAGGACGAGCTGATGCCCGGCCTCGTCTGGTTCGTGACGCGGCGCCTGGCCGGCGCCCTGATCGTGATGCTCGCGCTGAGCCTCGCCGTCTACCTGATCTTCTACGCGATCCCCGCCGACCCGGCACATCTGGCCTGCGGCAAGCCCTGTACGCCGGACCGCCTCGAGCAGGCGCGGCACTTCATGCAGCTTGACCAGAGCACCCTGCAGCAGTACCTGAACTTCCTGAAGGGCATCGTCGCCGGCCGCACGTTCGGTGACGGCGCGGCGGCGGTGCAGTGCAACGCGCCCTGCTTCGGGTACTCGTTCCCGCTCGCCCGCCCGGTCACCACGCTGATCTTCGACCGGCTGCCGGTCACCGCGTCGATCGCGCTCGGCGCGGCGGTCCTGTGGCTTGTGCTCGGTGTGTCGCTCGGCGTGATCGCGGCGCTGAACCGCGGCCGCCTCGCCGACCGGCTGGCGATCGGCGTCGCGCTGCTCGGCGTCTCGACCCCGTCGTTCCTGCTCGGCCTGCTCGCCATCCTGGTGTTCGGGTTCTGGCTCAACATGGTCCCGGTCAGCGGCTACGTGCCGCTCACCGAGAGCCCGGTCGACTGGGCCTGGCACCTGATCACGCCGTGGATCGTGCTCGCGATCCTGTCGGCCGCTTCGTACATCCGGCTGACCCGGTCGCAGATGCTCGAGGAGCTCAACCTCGACTACATCACCACGGCTCGCGCGAAGGGCGCCGGCGAGGCGCGGGTGGTGCTGACCCACGGGCTGCGCGGTGTGCTGGTCCCGGTCATCACCCTATTCGGCCTCGATCTCGGCGCCCTGCTCGGCGGCGCGATCCTGACCGAGAAGGTGTTCAGCATGCAGGGTCTCGGCGATCTGCTGATCACCGCGGTCGGTCAGCTCGACGTGGCCGTGGTCGTCGGTGTCACGCTGTTCTCGGCGTTCCTGATCATCCTCGCGAACCTGGTGGTGGACATAGTGCACGGTGTGCTCGACCCGAGGGTGAGCCATGGCTGAGCCGGTGCTCGAGGTGCACGACCTGAAGGTCACTTTCACGACCGAGGGCGGCCTGGTGCCGGCCGTCGACGGGATCGACTTCGCCGTCGCGCCCGGCGAGACGCTGGCGATCGTCGGCGAGTCCGGATCCGGCAAGAGCGTCAGCTCGGCCGCGGTGATGGGGCTGCTGCCGTCGAACGCCGAGGTCGCCGGCGAGGTGCTGCTCGACGGCCGCGAGCTGAACGGCCTGCCCGCCGACGAGTTGCGCAAGATCCGCGGCAACGACATCGCGATGGTGTTCCAGGACGCCCTGTCCGCGCTCAATCCGTACTACTCCGTCGGCTGGCAGGTCGCCGAGGCGTACCGGCTGCACCACGACGTCTCGAAGAAGGCGGCGCTCCTCCGGGCCGTCGAGATGCTCGACAAGGTCGGCATCCCGGACGCGGCCCGCCGCGCGGACAGCTTCCCGCACGAGTTCTCCGGGGGAATGCGGCAGCGGGTCGTCATTGCTATGGCTCTGGTGAACGACCCGAGAGTGCTGATCGCCGACGAGCCGACGACCGCACTCGACGTCACCGTGCAGGCACAGATCATGCGCCTGCTGGACGACGTCCAGGAGGAGTTCGGGACGGCGCTGATCCTGATCTCGCACGACCTCGGCGTGGTCGCGGAGGTCGCCGACGACGTCCTGGTGATGTACGCCGGGCGCGCGGCCGAGCGCGGCACCGTCCGCGACCTGTTCTTCCGGGCCGCGCACCCCTACAGCCTCGGTCTGCTGGGCGCGATGCCGCGCGTCGACGTACCCCCGAAACCGCGGCTGACCACCATCCCGGGCAGCCCGCCGACGCCGGGGTCGATCACCACCGGGTGCCCGTTCCAGCCGCGGTGCGCGTACACGCACCTGGTGGGGGAGCGCTGCATCACCGAGCGTCCCGAGCTCACCCCGCGTCCCGGCGAGGGCGATCACGAGGCGGCCTGCCACCTGGGACGGAGGCCGTCGGATGTCTGACGAGCTGCTGAACCTCAAGGACGTCAAGAAGTACTTCGGCCTGCGCGGCGTGCCGTGGCAGAAGGCCCAGGCCGTGCGCGCGGTCGACGGCGTCAGTCTCGTCGTCCGCAAGGGCGAGACCGTCGGGCTGGTCGGCGAATCCGGGTCCGGCAAGTCCACCCTGGCCCGGGTCGCGACCCGGCTGCTCGACCCGACCCAGGGCCGGGTCGAGATCGGCGGCAAGGACGTCACCAGGGTCAGGGGCCGCCGGTTGCGGCCGATCCGCCGCCGGATCCAGATGGTGTTCCAGGACCCCCAGGCCTCGCTGAACCCGCGGCAGTCGGTCGGCACCATCCTGAGTACGCCGTTCCGCGCGCAGGGGATCCGGCCGACCCGGGCCCAACTCGTCGAACTGCTCGAACAGGTCGGGCTGTCCGAGCAGCACCTGGAGCGGTATCCACACGAGTTCTCCGGCGGGCAACGGCAACGGATCGGGATCGCCCGGGCGCTCTCGGTGAAGCCTGACCTGCTGGTGTGCGACGAGCCGGTGTCCGCGCTCGACGTGTCGGTGCAGGCGCAGGTGCTCAACCTGCTCGCCGACCTGCGCGACGAGCTCGGCCTGTCGTACGTCCTGGTCGCCCACGACCTTGCCGTCGTCCGCCAGGTCGCCGACCGGATCGCCGTGATGTACCTCGGCACGATCGTCGAGGAAGGGCCGGCCGCGCAGGTGTACGGCGCGCCGGCTCACCCGTACACGAAGGCGCTGCTGTCCGCCGTGCCGGTGCCGGAGCCGGGAGCCGTCCGCGAGCGGGTCGTGCTGACCGGCGACGTCCCGACGCCCGTCGACCCGCCGTCCGGATGCCCCTTCCGGACCCGCTGCTACAAGGCCGAGGACGTCTGCGCGACGAAACGACCCGTGCTCGAACCCGTCCACGGGAATACGGAGCACCGTGCCGCCTGCTACTTCCCTGAGCCCCCCACCTCTGAGAGGACAGAATGAAACGCATAACCCGAGCGGTCGCGGCAGCGGCCGTGCTGGCGCTGGCCGCAGCCGCGTGCAACGCCAACGACAAGTCCAGCAGTGGTGGCGGCAGCACCGCAACCGCCGAACAGGGCGGAACTTTCCATGTGCTGAGCACGGCCAAGGAGATCAGCTTCGACCCGGCCAAGAGCCAGAACCTCGGCACCAGTTCGATCCACCTGGTGCTGCGCGGCCTGACGTCGTGGAAGACGTCGCCCGACAAGGCGGCCGAGCTCGTTCCGGACCTGGCCACCGACACCGGTCAGGTCAGCGACGGCGGCAAGACTTGGACGTACAAGCTGAAGTCCGGCCTCAAGTACGCCGACGGTTCGCCGATCGTCGCCGCGGACATCAAGTACGGCGTGGAGCGGTCGTTCGCGCCCGAGCTGTCCGGCGGTCTCGGCTACCACAAGTCGCTGCTGGTCGGCGGCGACAAGTACACCGGCCCCTACAAGGGCAGTGAGCTGGCTTCGATCGAGACGCCCGACGACACCACGATCGTCTTCAAACTGAACAAGCCGTACGGCGACTGGCCGTGGGTCGTCAGCATGCCCGCGTTCTCGCCGGTGCCCAAGAAGGCCGACACCGACCCGGCGCACTACGGCGAGAAGCCGCTGGCCAGCGGTCCTTACCAGGTGCAGTCGTACACGCCCGGCTCGAAGCTGGTCCTGGTACGGAACCCGAACTGGGACAAGTCGACCGACGAGGCCCGGACCGGCATGCCGGACTCGATCGTTACCGACATGGGTCTGCAGCCCGATGTGGTCAACCAGCGGCTGATCGCGGACGCCGGCGACGACAAGTTCGCCGCCGCGACCGGTGTCTCGGTGCCGGCCGCGCTGATCCCGACGATCACTGGCAACCCGGCCGTCAAGGCCCGCGTCGCGACCTCCCCGGCCGGCGCGCTGCAGTACCTGGCGATGAACACCAAGCGCCCGGCGCTGTCGAACCCCGAGGTCCGCAAGGCGATCGAGTACGCCGTCGACAAGCAGGCATTCCAGGTCGCCTCGGGCGGACCGGAGTACGGCGGAGAGATCGCGAGCACCCTCATCACGCCGGGCATCGACGGGTACAACAAGTACGACCTGTACCAGGCGCCCCCGGCGGGTGATCCGGAGAAGGCCAAGCAGATGCTGGCTGCGGTCGGGGTGAGCAACCTGAACCTCGTGCTCGCCGCGGACAACCTGGAACTCGGCCCCGCGCAGGCGATTCAGCAGGGACTGAAGCGCGCCGGCATCAACGTGCAGATCAAGCCGCTGGACTCCGAGCCGCTGACCGACCTGATCACCGGGAACAAGCCGGACTTCGACCTGACCGTGTCCAGTTGGCTGCCGGACTTCCCGAGCGCGATCGGCAACATCCAGCCGCTGTTCGCGTCCTCGGAGATCGGCAACGGCGGATACAACATCTCCCGCTACTCCAACGCGGCCGTCGACTCCGCAATCGCCGCCGCCACCGCCGAGTCCGACCGTGCCAAGGCGGCCGGCATGTGGGGCGCCGTCGACAAGCAGATCATGCAGGACGCCCCGATCGTCCCGCTGATCTACGCCCGCAACGCGTTCCTGCACGGCTCCAAAGTGCAGAACTTCTACCTGCCCCCGTACCCGCCGTACCCGAACGTCCTGATCGTCGGCCTCAGCAAGTAACCCCACCGGCCCGGGACGAGTGCACCCACCCGTCCCGGGCAGGAGTGCCGATGTGACTACCCCGCTGGCTCGTGCCGCTGGGGTGGGCCCGCCGGTCCGCGGACATGAGACAGGAAATGGCGGCTAGAGACATGAAATAGCAGGTCCCCGCCCACCGCATCCTGTCTCAGCCTCGGCAACTCGCGGGGATATCCGTTCGAACGGTTGTCGTGCGGGCGCCAACAGCTCGGCTCAGGTGCGGCCTTCGGATTCTTGGGCTTCGAAGAGGGTCGGCTGGGTTTCGGGGTCGAGGCCCCAGTCGGCCCTCATCACGGTGTAACCGGCTTTCTGGGCGGCGGCGACGACCTTGGCGTCGTCGTCGACCAGGACGGCCACCGGGCGGTGTTCGGCAAGGCGTTTCAAGCGGCCCAGCTTCATCAGCATGGACGGGCGGCGGTCGGTGTTGCCGCGCATGTAGAGCTTGCCGTCGGGGAAGCCGTTGTCTTTCAGCCACTTCTCGGTGTCTCGGCGGAGGCGCTCGGGGCGGCCGGTCAGGTAGACGATCTCGTGGTCCGTGGCGAGGGTCGTCGCGACCGCCAGGCCCTCGTCGAGGACCGCGTCCTCCTTGGCGTGTGCGAAGAACGAGTCCCAGTCCTTCGGCTTCTGTTCGAGGAAGTGGATCCGTCGGCTGGTGTCGGACAGCGTCGCGTCGATGTCCAGTACGGCGTACGGCCGGTCGTCACCCATGCCGCACAGCTTCCCAGGTCGCGCGGTCGGTCGCGTACAGGACCTCCCCGAACTCGGTTCCGGGCAGGGGATCGTCGAAGTGCTCGTGGTACACCTTCTCGAACCGCAGCCCGGACCGGCGCATCACGTCCCGCGACCGGTGGTTGACCGCCATCGTGTCCGCGACCACCCGCTGCATCCCGAGCCCGTTGAACGCCTGCGCGATCAACGCCCGCGTCCCCTCCGTCGCGTACCCCTTGCCCCACGCGGTCCGCAGCAGCCGGTACCCGACGTCCACGGTCCCCGGATCCGCGGTCGGCTGCAGCCCGAACCACCCGACGAACCCGTCCCGCGTCTCGGCCTTGAACGTGCCCAGCCCCGGGTGCTCGTCGTACACCTTCAGGATCGCCGGCAGTACGACGTCCTCGATCTCGGAACGCGGCGTCGGCTGCCCGGTCAGGTACCGCATCACCTCAGGATCCGAGTCGAGCTCGAGCAGCAGTTCGACATCGTCCGCCGTGAACCGCCGCAGCACCAGCCGCTCAGTCGTCAGGTACGCATCCACCTTCCGACCCTCTCATTCGTCCTTGAGCACGCACCAACCGTTTCCGGCGCACGAAAATGGTTGATCCGTGCTCGAAGTCGGTTCGGCGGAGCGTCCGGAGTGTGGGCGGTGTAGCGGTTTGTGTGTGTTGGGTTGCGCGGTTGTCGGTGCCGCGGGTTAGCGTTCTCAACGCTATGGGCGAGTCGATCACGTTTCTGCACAGCTCGGACTGGCAGCTGGGGATGATGCGCCGGTTCCTGGGGCCGGACGGCCAGGCCCGGTGGGGTCAGGCGCGGCTGGATGCTGTCGCGCGGATCGGCGAGGTCGCCAAGGACACGGGTGCGGCGTTCGTGGTCGTCACCGGGGACGTGTTCGAGCACAACCAGGTCGAGCGGCAGACGATCCTGCGGGCCTGTGAGGCGCTCAAGCGGATCCCTGTCCCGGTGGTGCTGCTCCCGGGCAACCATGACGCGCTGGAGCCGGGGTCGCTGTGGACGTCGAGCCAGTGGCTCGCGCACGCGCCGGAACACGTGACGGTGCTGACCGAAACGACGCCTTTTCAGATCATGCCGGGGGTCGAGATCGTCGGCGCGCCGTGGCGTTCGCGCCGCCCGCTGTCGGATCCGGCCGCGCCCGGGTACGCCGACCTCCCGCCGGCTGCCGAGACCACGCGGATCCTGCTCGCGCACGGCCAGTTGACGAGCCTGTCCGGCGGTATGTCCGACGTACCGCCGATCGACCAGGCCGCACTCGAGGCCGCGGTCGCGGACGGCCGGCTGCAGTACGTCGGCCTCGGCGACCGGCACTCGACGACCCGGGTCACCGACCGGATCTGGTTCTCCGGGACGCAGGAGGTGACGTCGCCGGAGGAGGATGACCCGGGCAACGTCTTGAAGGTGACGATCGCCGACGGCGCGATCGACGTCGAGCCGGTGCGGGTCGGCGGCTGGCACATGGTCGACCACCGGGTCGAGTTGTTCGACGAGGAGTCGATCACGGCCCTTGAGGACTGGTTCGCCGAGCTGCCGGACAAGGAGCGGACATACGTGCGGCTCGCCGGTGACGGCTCGCTGTCGCTTCCGCTGCTGGCCCGGCTGGACACGATCATCGACGCCCAGGGCGAGGTCTTCGCGAGTGTCGAGCGCTGGGTGAAGTTCTGGACCGTGCGCCCGGCGCCGGACGCGGCGGACCTGGAGTCGCTGCAACTCAGCGGCCCGGCCCGGGCCGCGATGGAGGAGCTGCGCCAGGCTCTGGCCGGTGGGGACGAGAGCGCCGGCGCCGCGCTGTCCCTGATGCACCGATTGGCGCGGGACGCGGGATGAGACTGCACAGCTTGGCGCTACGGGACTTCCGTGGCGTCAAGGACCGCATGGTCCGGTTCCGCGCGCTGGGCACCACCGTGGTGGTCGGCGACAACGAGGTCGGCAAGTCCAGCCTGGTCGAGGCGTTCGGGCTGGTCTTCGACCTGCCCGACGACTCGAAGTCGACCCGGATCCGCGACATCCAGCCGGTCGGCCAGGACGTCGGTCCGCAGGTGACCGCCGAGCTGAGTCTCGGCGGCCGGGAGCTGACGTACTCGAAGCGCTGGCTGAAGAACCGCTCGACCGAGCTGACGATCGTCGAGCCCGACGGCCGCCGGCAGTCCTGGACGGGGCGCGAGGCGCACAACGAGGCCGAGCGGCTGTTCCACGAAAACGTCGACCCGGTGCTCTGGCAGACCTTGATGGTCAGCCAGGGGCAGTCGTTGGTGCTGCCAACGCCGGCCGATGCCGAGCCGTTGATCACCGCGGTGACCGCGGAGTCCGGGACGCCGGTGGACGGCGCGTCGATGCCGCTGGTGACGGCCGTCGAGCACGAGTACCTGCGGTACTGGACGCCCCGCGGCAAGCCGACCGGCGACTTCGCCCGGTCCGCGAAGGCCGTCGCCGCGGCCGAGCTGTCCTGCAAGCAGGCGTTCCAGGCGATGGAGGAGGTCCAGTCCGACATCCGCCGTGCCGAGCGACTGAACCTGGACCTCGACGACGTGACCGGCCGCCTGACCGAACATCTCACCGTCCTCGAGGCACTGCGCGAGCGCAAACAGGCGACCGACGAGATCCTGCTCCGGCGCGACTCGGTGCGGTCGCGGGCGGAGACCGCCCGCGCCCGGCTGGAGAACCACACCCGCACCCGGCTGGAGCGGGAGCGCCTGCTCGACGAGGTCGAGCGCTTCACGAAGTTCGAGGGCGAGCTGGCCGGGCGACGAGCGGACGCGGAGCTGGTCGCGAAGACCGCGGCCGAGACCGTGCAGGCGGCGGAGGCCGCGCTCGCGGAGGTCGTGGAGCTCAAGGACCTGCGGCGCACCGACGTTCAGACGGCCGAGCGGCGCGTCTCCGACCTGATGGATCGCGCCGAGCTGGACCGGCTGGTCGGGCAGCAGACCGAGCTCGTCGACGTCCGCGCGCGGATCGCGGCCGCGGGCACGATCCTGGACCGGATCAAGGTCGACGACGCGATCGTGGCGGCGCTGGAGGACGCCCGGGCGGCGGTGGTCGAGGCGCGCGCGGCGCTCGCGGCCGGCGTACCGGAGGTGACGGTACGCCGACTCGGCGCGGAGCCCGTGGAGCTGTCGGGGACGGGTCTGGAAGGCAACGCGCCGCCCGAGCTGGGCTTCGACGAGTCGGCCGAGGTGCTGGTCTCCGGCGAGCTCGTCGTCGGCGTACCGGGCCAGGTCGAGGTGATCGTCCGGGCCGGTGGCGAGGCGGCGACGCTGCGCGCCCGGGTCGACGACGCCGTGCGGCGGGAGAAGGACCTGCTGAAGAAGGCCGGCGTCAAGGACGTCGCCGCGGCGCGAGAGCTGCTGCGCAAGGCCGACACCGCGAGCGCCGAGCTGAACGAGGCACGCCGGACCGAGAAATCGCTGACCGCCGGCGGTGACCCGGGAGAGCGGATCGCCGTACTGACGGCGCGCCTCGGCAGCGTCGACGAGGCCGAGGACGTCGGCGGCAAACAACCCGCCGTCGAGGGCGTGCCGGGGCAGATGTCGCTGTTCGCGGAGTTCACGGAGTTCGCGTCGCCGCATGACACATTGTTCGACGATGTCACCGAGACCGGGCCGGCGCCGGCCGATCTGCCGGGCGCACAGCGCGCGCTCGACGCTGCCAGGGACGGCCTGGCAGAGGCGGAGCGGCTGCTGAAGGACGCCGAGTTCGCCGTGGAGCAGGCGCGGAAGGCCGCGGACGAAGACCGGTCCGAGGCGCAGAACGCGCGCGCCCGGTCCGAGCTGGCGGGAGAGCGCCTGGCCGCCGCGACCGAGGCGCTGGAGTCGGCGCGGTCGGTGCTCGACGACGAGGCCGTGACGGTGGCCGAGACGGAGGCGACGGCCGAGGTCGAGGCGGTGCTCGAGGAGCTGACCGCCGTCCAGGCCCAGGCCGACGAAGCCGGGGCCGACCGGGTCGCCGACGAGTTGACGCACTCCCTGGCCGTCGCGAAACGGCTGCAGGACGAGCGCGACCGGCTGCGCGACGCGCTCCGTACGACGGAAGGCCGGCTCGAGCAGTCCGGCCGGGACGGACTCGCGACGCGGCGCGACCTGGCCGAGCTGGAGCTGGCCGCCGTACGGACGGAGCACGACAGCCTGCTGCGGCGCGCGGAAGCCGCGCAGCGCGTGCATGAGACGTTGAGCCGGCATCGGGCTGAGGCGCAGACGAAGTACTCCGAGCCGCTGCAGAGCCGGATCGAGTCGCTCGGGCGCAGCGTGTACGGCCCGTCGTTCCGGGTCTGGCTGGACGACGACCTCGCAGTCGCCGAGCGCGAGCTCGACGGTGTCCGGTTGCCGGTCGAGGCGTTGTCGACGGGCGCTCAGGAGCAGCTGGCGATCATCACCCGGCTGGCGATCAGCCACCTGGTCAGCACCGGCGAGGGCAGCGTGCCGGTGATCTTCGACGACGCCCTCGGCTGGTCCGACAAGGCCCGCCTGCGCGACATGGGCGCCCTCCTCGGCCGCGCCGGCGACCACGGCCAGATCATCGTCCTGACCTGCATGCCGGACCGCTACGAATACGTCCCGAAGGCCACGTTCATCACACTCGACGGGTGATTGGCGACCACCTGCGCCGGGTGGAGACTGTTGGTCGTGAGGGGGCAGGCACAGCCTGGTCATCGGTTCGTCGGGCGGGGCGCCGAGCGGGAACGGATCAGGCAGATCCTGGCCGGCGGCGCAGCGGGGCGGCCGGCCGCGGCGATCGTGCGCGGTGAGGCGGGGGTCGGCAAGACCCGCCTGGTGCGGGAACTGTGCACAGATCCGGAGCTCCTGGTGCTCTGGGGTTCTTGCGTCCGTTTCGGCGGAGCATCCGTTCCGTACGCGCCGGTCGTCGGCATCCTGCAGGACTGGCTCCAGGCGGCCGACCCGGCCGAGCGAGCTCAGGTACTCGCCGGCGCCGATGAGTTGGGCAGTCTGTTGCCCGGCGTGCGCGCTGCACACGACGTGCCGGCCGGGCGCCTCGTTCCTGTCGTCGACCTCGTCCTGAACCGCATCGCGGATCGGCATCGCACCGTCGTGGTCGTCGACGATCTGCAGTGGGCAGATCTCGCGTCGCTGGACGTTCTGGCCTATCTCATCACCGGATTCCGCCGCCGGCGCCTGACGGTGCTCGGCACGTGCCGCGACGAGGACCTCGGCGTGGGCCATCCACTGCACGGCTGGCTCGCCGACATGCGGCGGATGCCGTCGTTCGAGGAGATCCAGCTCGAACGCTTCGAGCTCGCCGAGACCGGTGCCCAGGTGGGGGACCTGCTCGGCGTCCTGCCGGACGTCGACCTCGTTGCCCAGGTCCAGGCTCGATCGGACGGGAATCCGTACCTCACAGAATTGCTGGTTCAGGACCTGTCCGGGGTCGCGTTGCCGGACGCGGTCCCCCAAGGACTGAGGGAGGCACTTCTCGCCGCATGGCACCGCTTGTCGAAGCAGGCTCGCCAGATGGTCCAGGTCCTCGCTGTCGGCGGTCGCCCGACCGCTCTCGACGTACTGGCCGCGGTTGCCTCCCGTCAGGGAGTCGACGTCACCGGGTTACCCGCGTGGGTGATCGAGGCCCAGGAGCGTGGCGTTCTGGCGATGGGCCCGGCTGATCCGTGCTGGTTCCGGCATCCGCTGCTGGCCGAGGTTCTGTACGACGGGCTGCCACCAGGCCGGGCGCCGGATATCCACGCCGGTTACCTTGACGTACTGGAAGCTCGGGCGGGGGCATCGGTGGCCCCCGACCTGGCGGTACACAGCCTCCGGGCAGGACGGATCGACGAGGCCTACAAGTGGTCGCGGATTGCCGCCGAACAGGCTGCGAACCTCCGCGCGCCGGCCGAGGAAGTCATCCAGCTGGAGCGAATGTGCAACCTGTGGGAGCAAGTCTCACCAGCCCTTCGCGGCAGTCCGGCCGACCGTATAGCGCTGTACCTCCGGACCAGCGCTGTGTGTTCGCGGGTGGGCCGCAACGACCAGGCGATCGAACTCGCCGGCGATGCGCTCGGCATGATCGACAGCACGAAGGAGCCGCTGGTGGCGTCCGGAATCCTTGTCGACCGAGGGATGATGCACTGGCACCGGACCGAGCCGATCGAGGCGGTGCTGGTGGACCTCGGGCAGGCGCTTGAGCTGTCGGCGCGCCTCCCCGAGAGTGCCGCACACGCGCGGGCGCTCGCAGCCGTCGCCTGGGCCGAGAACTGGCAGAGTCTCCCCATCGCGGTCGCCCATGCGAACGAGGCCGTTCGGGTGGCGCGGGCCGCCGGCTCTGACCGGGTGTTGGCTGCCGCGCTGGGATATCGATGCAGCGTGCTCGCCGGCAGTGCACCCGAACAGGCATTGTTGGACGGGCAGGAGGCGGAGCAACTGGCCCGTGCCGGCGGCGCGATGCTGGAGTGGCTGATGGCGTTCGTCTGGCAGGTGCACGCGTTGCGCACTCTTGGACGACGTACGGAAGCAACTGATCTGGCGCTCCGCGGCTACTCCGAACTGGCGGTACCTGGGCGCGACATGCTCGGGTACTTCCTCGCCTACCTCGGGGCCGACGGATTGTTGGAGGCGGGACGGTGGGAGGAGTGCCAGGCGATATTGCGGGCCGCGCTGGCCGCGCGCTGTCCGAGCATTCCCGGCGCCGCAGTCAGGCTGACCGCGGCATCGTTGGCCGTGCGTCGTGGCCGGACAGCTGAGGGCCGGCTTCATTTCGATCGGGCTCGGGAGTTGGTCGCCGAGAACTTCGTCGGGATCCGCGAGACACTGGCCGCGGGCGGAGCCGAAGTGCTGGTCGCCGAGGGCAAGCCGCAGGAGGCGGTCGACTGGCTGCGAGCCAGATTGACGCGGCCCGGCGCCGCTCCGACTCCGGAGGACGACGACCTGCTGGTGCTGTACGCCAACGCGGCTGCTGAGCTCGCACAGGCGGCGCGCGACGCAGGTGACACCGCGAGTGCCACGCGGGCCATTGCCGGTCTCGAGGAGATCCTCGATTCCTGGCCGTGGGAGCCGTTCACCCGGGAGCAGACGGACGCGTCGGTGCAATCGATGCGGAGTGCGTTGTTTCACGCCGAGGTCGCGCGGTGTCGTGACGACCCGGACCAGGCTAGCCGTTGGCAGCGCGCAGCCCAGGCCTGCGACGCAGTGGGTGCGCCATGGCATCGAGCGGTGGCGCAATGGCGCTACGCGGAGGCGGCGATCGCGGCAGGTTGGCCCCCGGTCGGTGTCGCCGAGCCGCTCCGGCAAGCTCGACGTGGCGCCGACGAGTTGGGCGCCGAGCCACTGCTGCGCAGCGTCGAATCGCTCGCCCGGCGGGTCCGGATCAGCCTGCGTGAACCGGAGCCGCTCGTCGTACCCGATCGGGAGGAGTCGGTCCTGTCGGCTCTCACCCCGCGGGAGCGGGAGATCCTGGCCTTCCTGGTCACCGGCCGATCGAACGGCGAGATCGCAAAGGATCTGGTGATCAGTGACAAGACGGTGAGTGTCCACGTTTCGAGCATTCTGCGGAAGACGGGTACGACGACGCGCTTCGAGGCAGCGGCGCTCGCGGAGCGGCTGGCGGATCCGGGCGGCTGATTTTCGCCGCCGGATGTCGGCTCAATTGGCAGCGAGTGGATGGCGGCGGCGGTAGAACCAGGTGGCTGTAGCGGCCAGGCCGGCGCCCGCCAGCACTCCGGCGGTTGTCTGTGCGACCTCGTTGGCGGTGTCGTCCACCGGGACCTCGACACGCGGCTGGCTCTGTTGGGCATCGGGCTCGCGCGGGGGAACTGCCGAGGCCTGGGCCGCTCCGGCCACGGCCGTGCCGCAGACGAAGAGCGGTATCGCGATGACGGTGTAGTGCAGTTTCATGATCGTGTCCCTTCCACCTCCACGTTCCGGCGGTGGCGGGGGATCTCACATCAGGCATACCCCCTTAGATCTGCGGCAGATCTCCTTACCGGATGATCCGCTCCGGGGCGGAGTAGACGACGCAGCGGTCGCCGCGGGTGAAGCCGGCCAGGGTGATGTTGAACTCGCGGGCGAGGTCGACGGCGAGGCTTGACGGGGCGCCGACGGCGACGACCATGCCGAGGCCGGCGGCGACGGCCTTCTGGACGATCTCGTAGCCGGCCCGGCCGCTCACGGTGAGGACGAGGCCCTTGCGGCTGTGCTGGTTGAGGACGGTCCAGCCGACGACCTTGTCGACCGCGTTGTGCCGGCCGATGTCCTCCTTCACCACGACCTTGCGGCCGTCGGCGGTGAACAGGCCCGCGGCGTGCAGACCGCCGGTGCGGCTGAACATCGGCTGCGCTTCGCGGAGCAGATCGGGCAGCCGGCGTACGACGTCGACCGGGACCTCGACCGGGTCGACGGGGTCGTAGTGGCGCTCGGCGAGCTCGTCGAGGCTCTGCTGGCCGCATACGCCGCACGCGGCCGACGTCACGCCGTACCGCTGGGGCGGTTCGCGGTCCGGGGGACCGTCGAAGGTCACCGTGACGGTGTTGAACTGCTGCTCTTGGGTCAGCGTGACATCGGTGCAGTAGGCAACGGTCCGGATCGCGTCCGGGCGGACCGCGAAGCCCTCGCCGAGACAGAACCCGGCGGCGAGCTCGAAGTCGGAGCCGGGGGTGCGCATCGTCACGACCAGCGGCTCCGGCGGCCGGCCCGGCCACTCCAGGCGCAGCTCCAGCGGCTCCTCGGTGCTGACGACGTCCTCACGCCGCGACGTGCGGTCACCGTCGAGCACCTCGACCTTGAACCTGCTGGTGGGAGCCTTCGTCATGTCTCCACGGTAGGCCAGCCGCGTCGTACGGCGAGCCAGTCCAGGAATGTCCACGCGAAGAGACGCTGGTGGTCGCGCAGAGCCGGGGTGCAGCCGGGTGGGGGTGGGGCGTCGGCGTTCTTCATCATGTACGCCGCGATCACGGCGACCAGGCAGTCGAGGTGATCCTTCGGTACGTCGGCGGTGAGCGGGCTGCGGGTGACGGCGGTGAACGTGTCGATGCCGTGGTGCTGGGCGATCGGCAGCAGGCCGACCCAGTCCACCCAGCGCGGGCCGAGGGTCAGCCAGTTCCAGTCGACGGTCCAGCAGGTGCCGGCGTTGTCGATCAGCAGATTGTCCGGGCGCAGGTCGGAGTGCGTGGCCGAGTCGCCGGAGAGCGCCTCCGGTGCGAGGGTTACCAGCTCCGCGAGCTCAGGCAGCACGCGCGGCAGCCAGCTCTGCAGTCCGGTCGGCATCTCCCGCTGACCCGCCAGAATCTGCGCCGGGACACCCACGTCGTCCCCGACCAGCTCCGCGAACACGCTCAGCCCGCTGAGCGGGCTCGGCCGCAAGACGTCGGCCATCTGCTCACAAGCAGCAGTAACCCGCCCGAAGTCCTCGACGGTCCAAGGCGTCCCCGGCATCCGCCCCTCAACCCACTCCGACACCACAGCAAACCACCGCGTCCCGTCGCCGCCGGGAAGAGCTGCAGCCGGGCCCGAGGCTGGGCCGGAGGCCGAGGTCGGCTCCGAGGCCGGGGACGACGGCGACGAGGCGGTGTCGCCGTGCGGGTGACCACCTGCTCGCTCGCCATGCGGTCGAGCCTGTGCTTGCTTGCCGTCGGCGAAGCGGGCCGGGTTGGGTGTGTGGGCCGTGGTGACGATCGCGGGCGCTCTCACGGAAGGCGGAAGCTGTGGGACGACCTCGGCCTCGCGCTGGTACGCCTCGTAGGCGTGTAGCCCCTCCGGCGCCGCTTTGATGAAGACGTGCCGGCCGTCCGCCAGTGCGGCGCGGGCCGCGAAGCCGCCGGTGAAACCCGATGACACCGGCTTGGCCACGGAAGTGATCTCCGTGCCGAGGGCAACCGCGAGAGCCTCGTGCAAGGCGGGCGGCAGCGAGTCCCAGCTCGGGCGCAGCGAGGTGGCGGAGTAGTCGACGTCGGGGGCGCGGCTCATGTCCACAAACCTTAGAAGCGCGGGAGCGGCGGCGCGCGTGGTTTAGCGTGCGGGCTGTGAGTGGATCCGTGGTGCTGCAGGTGCTCGACCTGATCGGGATTTTCGTGTTCGGGATCACCGGCGCGCTGGTCGGCGTACGCAAGAAGCTGGACGTGTTCGGGATCGAGGTGCTGGCACTGGTCACCGGGCTCGGCGGCGGCTTCATCCGGGACGTGCTGATCGGCCAGGCGCCGCCGGCCGCGCTCCGCGACTGGCGCTACCTGGTGGTTCCGATCGTGGCCGGTCTGCTCACGTTCTTCCTGCACCCCGGCATCGGCCGTGTCGAGCGGCTGGTGAACATCTTCGACGCGGCCGGTCTTGCCCTGTTCTGCGTGACCGGGGCGCTGAAGGCGATCGAGTTCGGCCTGTCGCCGATCTCCGCGGCACTCCTCGGAGTGCTCTCGGGCATCGGCGGCGGAGTCCTGCGCGACGTGCTCAGCGGCCGCGTCCCGGTCGTCCTGCGCTCCGAGATCTACGCCACCCCGGCGCTCCTGGGGGCCGCCATCGTGGTCATCGCGTCCGCGCTGGACTACCACGCCCTGTGGATCCCGATCGCCGCCGCCGGCACCTGCTTCGCGATCCGGCTGGTCGCGATCCGCCGCGGCTGGAACGCCCCGCTACCCCGCAATCCGTGACGGCGCGGCCCAGCCGTTGACGACGGCAACGAGCTCGAGATAGCGCTCCCAGCGTGGATCCACGGCGCGGCGTAGTGCGATCAGCCGCCCGCGGTACGCCGGGTCGGCGCGCAGCGGGTCGTCGGTGCGCTGGCTCGCGAGCGCCTGGTAGCCGGTCGCCAGGCGGCGCACCGACGTACGGAACTCGTCGTCGGACACCAGTCTGGTGATCTCCGACCAGGCGGCGAGCTGGGTGGCGTCGGCGTCCTCGGGCAGCACCGGGGTGAGGTTCTGGTGGATCGCTTGGTCAACGCCTCGGAGCGTCGCGCTGAGGAAGTCTGCGATCAGCGCGCGGCGGTCCTGCTCGGACTGTTCGGTCATGAGGTCAAGGTCCTTCGGTTCGGGATGTCGGGCGAGGACCGTGAGCAGGGCGTGCTGCCGGCGCAGCGTCTGGATCTGGATCGCCAAGGCCTCCGCATGGGTGGCGGCGACGTCGGCCAGTGAGCGCTCGTCCCGCAGCACGGCACCGATCGTCGGCAGATCCAGGTCCAGGGCCCGCAACGTCCGGATCAGCCGCAGCCGGGCGACGGCTGTGTCGTCGTACCGCCGGTGGCCGGCCGCACTCCGCCGGGACGTCAGCAACCCGAGGTCGGAGTAGTGCCGCACGGCCTTCACCGACACCCCGGCGAGCCGCGCCGCAGCCCCGATCGAGTGGTCCATGCCCACTACCCAAACACCTCCCGTAACTGGAGATGCAAGCCTAATTGTGGGCGAAGCGTTCCTTCGGGCGGGCGAAGGTGATGGAGACCGCGGCGACGAGCGCGCAGGCGATGCCGACGCCGAACGGGACCCAGTACGCGTCCGACGGGCCCCACACGTCGACCGCGTGCCCGGCGGCCGCGTTGCCCGGGGCGACGCCGAGCAGGATGCCGGTGACGGTCCACGTGATCGCTTCGGTCAGTCGCTCCGGCGGCACCCACTCCTCGACGCACGCGGTGACCGCGACCATCGTCGGAGCGATCGTCATGCCGCAGCAGAAGAGCACCGCACCGAGCAGCCAGATGCTGTCGACCCAGGGAAGCGGCGCCAGCGTGATCGCGAGCGCGATCGTGCCGAGCAGCAGCCGGCGCTCGACCGGCGCCCGCCAGTGCACCGAGCCGTACCAGAGCCCGGCCAGCAGGCTGCCGAACGCCCAGACCGCGAGTACGACGCCGGACAGCCCGGCCTGTCCCTTCTCGGTGGTGAACGCGACGGTGATCACCTCGGCGCCGCCGAGAGTCGCGCCGAGACCCAGACCGATCAAGCTGAGCAGCATGATCGACAGCCAGGGGAGTGGCGCCTGCTCGTGGCCGTTCGCCTTGCCACGGCCGGGCGGATCGGATGCGCGCAGCAACGCCAGCCAGATACCACCGGCCAGTCCCAACACGCCGGCCGCCGACAGAGCGGCGTACGGGCTCACCTGCGTCGCCAGCGCGGTGACGAGGACAGGGCCGACGATGAACACCACCTCGTCGCCAACAGCCTCCAGTGCGAAGGCTGTCTGCAGTGCGCGACCACGGCCCAGCAAGTGCGTCCAGCGGGCCCGGACGAACGAGCCGACCTGCGGCCTCATGCCACCGGCGATGAACGACAGCACGTAGAGCACCCAGATAGCAGCGTCGGCGCGGACCGCGACCAGCAATGCGGCCAGAGCGACCGTGCAGGTCACTGAGCCGATCAGGATCAGCCCGCGCTGACCGAAGCGGTCGACGAGGCGTCCCTGGACCGGACCGGTCAGCGCACCGGCGATCACGGCCACGCCGGAGACCGCGCCGGCCAGACCGTACGAACCGCTCTCCTGGGCGATCAGGATGACGATGCCGAGGCCGATCATCGAGATCGGCATGCGCCCGAGGATCCCGGCGGCGAAGAAGGCGCCGGCACCGGGACGGCGCATGAGGTGAACGTAGGGCTTGAGCATGAGAGACCGGGGGCAGCTTAGCTTCCCGCCGTCTGAGAAGCTTGGAATATGTCGCCAGCCCCACCCTCGATCGACGCTGCCCCGGTCGACGCTGCTCCGTACGACGCTGTGCTGTTGCTCTCGTTCGGCGGGCCCGAGAAGCCCGAGGACGTGCTGCCCTTCCTGCAGAACGTGACCCGCGGCCGCGGGATCCCCGACGAGCGCCTGAAAGAGGTCGGCGAGCACTACTACTCGTTCGGCGGCCGGAGCCCGATCAACGACCAGAACCGGGCGCTGCTGAAGGCGCTGCGGGCGTCTTTCGACGAGATCGGGCTGGACCTGCCGATCTACTGGGGCAACCGCAACTGGGCGCCGTACCTGACCGACACGATGCGCGAGATGGCCGCCGACGGCATCCGGCGCGCCGTGGTGATCGTCACGTCGGCCTACCCGTCGTACTCCGGCTGCCGGCAGTACCGGGAGAACCTCGAGGACGCCGCCCGCGAGGTCCCGGACGCGCCGCGGATCGACAAGCTCCGGCACTACGCGAACCACCCGGGCTTCGTCGACTCCTTCGTCGAATCGACCGCCGATGCGCTGAGCACGCTGCCGGACGGCGCCGCGATCGCGTACGTCACGCACTCGATCCCGACCGCGATGAACGCGACCAGCGGCCCGGGCGGCGACGGGTACGTCAGCTGGCACCTGGACGTCGCCGCGTCGATCACCGCCGAGCTCGAGCGCCGCACCGGGCAGACCCGGCGGACCGACCTCGTCTACTGCTCGCGGTCCGGGCCGCCGCAGGTGCCGTGGCTCGAGCCGGACGTGAACGACCACCTGGAGGCGCTGGCCGCCGAGGGCGTACCCGGTGTGGCCGTCGTACCGATCGGGTTCGTCAGCGACCACATGGAGGTCATCTACGACCTCGACACCGAGGCCGCGGCGACGGCCGAGAAGCTCCGGCTGCCGATTGCGCGCGCCGCGACGCCGGGGACCGACGAGCGGTTCGTCACGATGCTCCGCGACCTCGTGCTCGAGCGGGCGGCGGCCGAGCGCGGCGAGCAGCCGGCCCGGCCCTGCGTCGGCGAGCTCGGCCCGGGCTGGGACGACTGCCGCCGCGACTGCTGCCCACCGCTCCGCCGACCCACCCCAGCTAAGGAAGCTGTATGACGTCTTCAGATGAGCTGTTGAAGCTTGCGGTCGACGTGGCGGAGGAGGCGGCGCACCTGATCGTCGAACGCCGCCGCGGCACGGTCACCGTCGCCGACACCAAGAGCACCGTCACCGACGTGGTCACGGCGGTGGACCGCGAGTCCGAGGAGCTGATCCGGGCCCGGATCCTGCAGGCCCGGCCGGACGACTCGTTCCTCGGCGAGGAGGGCGACGACGTGGTCGGCACCAGCGGCGTGCGCTGGGTGGTCGACCCGATCGACGGCACCGTCAACTACCTCTACGACCTCCCGACGTACGCCGTCTCGATCGCGGTGGAGTACGGCGGGGAGACCGTCGCCGGGGTGGTCGTGGACGCGCCGAAGGGCGAGGTGTTCACGGCGACGAAGGGCGGCGGGGCGTTCGCCGACGGACGGCCGATCCAGGTGTCGGGTGCGACCGAGCTGGGCCAGGCACTGGTCGGGACCGGTTTCGGGTACGACCCGGCCCGCCGGCAGGTGCAGGCCGAGGTGATCCAGCACCTGATCACCAAGGTCCGCGACATCCGCCGGATCGGGGTCGGCGCGATCGACCTGTGCTACGTCGCCTGCGGCCGGCTGGATGTGGTCTACGAACGCGGCCTGAACCCGTGGGACTACGGCGCCGGTGCGCTGATCGCGGCCGAGGCCGGGGCCCGGATCGGCGGGCTGAACGGCGCGCCGGTATCGCCGGAGATGTCGATCGCGGCCACGCCGGCGCTGTTCGAGCCGTTCCACGCGTTACTCGCCGGAGCCGACCCGTTGCGCGCGTAGCTGCCGGAGAGTGCTCGTTTCTGCGCACTAGTGCGCACTAACGAGCATTCTGCTGTTCGGTACTGACATTTGTGGCGACACGCGGGCCACACCATGGACCCAGTCGTGCATTGCGGACCTTTATAAGGCACAATCCCGTCCTCGGGAACGGTGTTTGCCGGTCCCGGCCTGGCTGTCAAGGGTTTCGGGGGACGAAAGTTCGGCGCGGTGCTCCGACGCGGAATTTCTCGGCCGCTCCACCCGTTCAAGGGCTCAGCAGGCAACACCACGGGTACGAAGAGGGCAGGGAAACACCATGGCGACTGATTACGACGCCCCGCGCAAGACGGACGAGGACGCTTCCGAAGAGTCGATCGAGGAGCTCAAGACACGCCGTCACGACAAGAACTCCGGCAAGGTCGACGAGGACGAGGCCGAGGCCGCGGAGAGCTTCGAGCTGCCCGGCGCGGACCTGAGTCACGAGGAGCTGGCGGTCCGGGTCCTCCCGCGCCAGGCCGACGAGTTCACCTGTTCGAGCTGCTTCCTGGTTCACCACCGCAGCCAGCTCGCCGAAACGAAGAACGGGCAGCTGATCTGCCGCGACTGCGCAGCCTGACACCAGCGCGCCCTACTTCGCACAACGAACAGCGGGACCGTCCCACTCCGGTGGGAGGTCCCGCTGTTGTGCGTTCGGACTCAGTCCTCCTTCTTGACCAGCCCGGTGTCCGTACCCCTGATCAGGCGCCCGGCCACCGAGTCCTGGACGTAGCCGGGCGGTGCGTGGCCCGTGCTCTTCAGGTAGTACGCCGCGGCGCGGCGCTCGGCGAACAGCTTCGCAGCTGCGGCGGCCGCGGCACTGGCGGCGGCCCAGGTCATGACCTCCAGGTACTCGCCCTGGCCGTCCTTGGGCGGCTTCCCGCCCGATCCCAGCTTCCAGGCCGTGCTGACCGCCTTGCTCGCGGCCAGGCCCACCACGATCGTGAAGGCGGCCTGCACCAGCTTCCAGCCGATCTTCGCTCCGACCACTGCACCCTCCTAGGACGACTGCTGACGTCAGGATCTTCCCACGCTGTGCCCGCTCAGGGCGGCAGCCAATCGGTCGGGGTGGCGGGTGCCGACCACCCAGTACGGCGCCGGGTCGGCCGGATCGGTGATCTGCACCCGGACGGCCCCGCGAAGGTAGCTGCGCAGGACGAGGAACGCCTGCGGGTCGCAGTCCCGCCCGAACGCGTGCCGGGCGTCGTCGCCGGTCAGCGCCTCGACCTCGCCCAGGTACGCGCGGTCGATCTCGGCGCGGCCGGCCTTGAACCGCTTGTCGTCCACCTCGACCCGCGCGCCGCCGTACCGCAGGAACAGCGCCAGCAGCAGGACCGCGGCGAGCCCGCCGACGACCGCGCCGGCGATCGTCCCGACCGGCACGGCGACGATGACGAACAGCGTGATGACAGCGGCGGCGGCGATGATCCACCACGACACCGGCACCCGCAGACTCTCGCGATACTTGCTTTGTTCCAGGCCCACAGGACCAGCCTGGCACGTGGACCGTCCGGCGCGCTCGATAGGGTCGCCTCTCGTGACCGAGGTACTCATCCAGCGACTCGACCCCGACCTCCCGCTCCCGTCGTACGCGCACCCCGGCGACGCCGGCGCGGACCTGGTGGCGGCCGCCGACCTGACCCTGAAGCCGGGGGAGCGCGGCCTGGTCGGCACCGGGATCGCCATCGCCCTGCAGGACGGGTACGCCGCGTTCGTGCACCCGCGCTCCGGGCTGGCCGCGAAGCACGGCGTCTCGATCGTGAACGCCCCCGGCACCGTCGACGCCGGGTACCGGGGTGAGATCAAGATCAACCTGATCAACCTCGACCCGCACGCCGAGGTGACGATCCGCCGCGGCGACCGGATCGCGCAGCTCGTCGTCCAGCAGGTGGAGAAGGCTCGCTTCGTCGAGGTGACCTCGCTGCCCGGCTCCGCACGGGGTGACGGGGGACACGGGTCGACCGGCGGTTTCGGCAATGTGACACGCTGAGCAGGTGCATCCGTTGACCTGTCGGATGCGCGAGACTACGGCGGCCGCAATCAACCAAGGAAGTAGGCAACAGCTGTGATCTTCCGCCGCAAGGGCAAGAACGACGAGCCCGAGACGAGCGAGACCCTCGAGGAGGCCGGTGCGGCGGACCCCCGCGCCGAGGGCCCGTACGACTCGAGTGAGGTCGACGCCGCCGAGCTGGAGGCGGAGGACCGGATCGACCTGGGCGCGCTGGTCGTCACCGGCAGGCCCGGTATGGAGCTCGGCCTGCAGGTGGACGAGCAGAGCGGCGTCGTCCAGGCGGTGCTGCTGATGCTCGACGACTCCGCCCTGGAACTGCGCGCGTTCGCGGCGCCGAAGACCAGCGGCATCTGGAACGAGGTCCGCCAGGAGATCGCCGCCGAGGCCGCCCGGATGGGTGGTACGGCGACCGAGACCGACGGCCCGTTCGGCACCGAGCTGGTCCTGGTCGTCCCGGTCGAGGACCCGGAGGGACAGGTGTTCAGCCAGACCTCCCGGGTGATCGGTGTGGACGGCCCGCGCTGGCTGCTCCGCGGCACGGTGCTCGGCCGCGCCGCCGTTGAGCCGGACGCCGCCGAGCCGATGGAGGCGACGCTGCGCAACGTCGTCGTGGTCCGCGGGAACGAGCCGATGGCGGTCCGCGAGTCGCTGCCGCTGCAGCTGCCGCCGGGCGCCGAACCGAACGCGCCCGAAGAGGCCTGAGCGGACTACACTCGACGACATGGGTAGCAACAAACCCGCGGGGCTGTGGAAGCGTGCGTTCCGTGGGCTGGCCGGAGACCGTGACCAGCAGGACGCGGAGGTCCTCCAGGACTTCGCGCAGGACTGCGGCGCGCGGTCCATCACCGGCTGCCACGACCGCGAACTGGTCACGCTGTACGGCACGCTGCGCACCATCACGTTCAGCCCGCGCGGCGGCGTACCTGCACTGGAGGGTGAGTTGTACGACGGCACCGGCACGGTCAAGCTGATCTGGCTCGGCCGCCGCAAGATCGGCGGCATCCACGCCGGCTCGGAGCTGATCGCCTCCGGCCGGATCGGCGTCGTCGACGGCGACCGGGTGATGTTCAACCCGCGGTACGAGCTGCGTCCCCAGGCTGCTCATGGCTGAGCCGACGTCCCGCCGGGACCAGGTCGAGGACGATCTGCAGGAGAAGCTGGTCGAGATCCTGCAGCCCGAGGTCGAGGCGGCCGCCACCCAGGCCGCGCACGAGGAGCAGCCGCCGAAGTCCACCGACAAAGACTTCTTCCACGCGCTCGGCGGCTGGGGCGCGCTGCTCGACATCGGCCTGCCCTGGATCGCGTTCCTGGTCGCGTACGCCGTCACCGATCACAAACTGCAGCTGTCGCTGATCATCGCGGTCGGACTGGCCGCGGTGCTCGCGGTGGTGCGGCTGATCCGCCGGCAAGCCTTGCGGAACGTGTTCGGCGGCTTCATCGGCGTACTGATCTCGGCCTGGGTCGCGAACCGCACCGGCAACGCCAAGGACTTCTACGTCCCGGGCCTGCTCACCAACCTCGGCTACGGCCTGCTGTACCTGATCACGGTCCTGATCCGCTGGCCCCTGTTCGGCGTCCTGTACGGCGTGATCACCCAGACCGGCACTGCCTGGCGCCGCGATCCTGACCTGCTCAAAGGCTTCTCCCGCGCCACCCTGGTCTTCGTCGGCCTGTTCGCGATCCGCCTGATCGTCCAGGTCCCGCTGTACTTCACCGGCAGCCTGAACGCGCTCGGCATCGCGAAGATCGGCCTGGGGCTGCCCTTCTATGCGCTGGCGATCTGGCTCGCCTACGCCGTCCTTCGCGGTTCCATGCCCGCCGAGAAGTGGGCCGAGGCCCGCGACAGCATCACCCACTTGCTGCGGGGCAACAAGAAGTAGCCGCGGTGTCACAAGGATGACGTGGCGAGAACAGGCCACAGTTATCCGCTGAACGCTCCGCGTCGGGGTGCCTACGATTTCGCGACTTTGTTCGCACGAATCCTGTGAGGCACTCGTGACACCACGCCTTGGCCGTGGGTCCGGGCCGGCAGCTGCCTGTATGGCTGTTGTCGTCCTGGCCGCGACCTTGACCGGCGGCCCCGCCGCCGCTGCCCAACCCGGCACCACCCCTCCAACGCCTTCCAAGACCGCGCCAGCCGCCAAGCCGGTCGCGGGAAGCGTCACCCTGGTCACCGGTGACAAGGTGACGCTGTCCGTCGGAGCAGACGGCAAGCAGAACGTGACCGTGACCAGCCCCGACGGCCGGCTCGCGGACAACGACGTACACGTCGACGGCGGCGACACCTACGTCTATCCGCGCTCGGCCGGCCGCTACCTGGCCGCGAAACTCCTCGACAACGACCTGTTCAACGTCACCAGGCTGGTGGCCGACGGGTACGGCGACCAGGTGCCGTTGATCGTCACCTACACCGACGCCGCGGCGCGTTCGCGGACTCAGCAGGTGCCGGCCGGTGCCCGCCGGCAGCGCACGCTGGACAGCATCCACGGCGCCGCGGTGGTCACCGACGGAACGGCCGGCTTCTGGCACTCGCTGACCGCGGGCTCCACCGCGCGGTCGCAGACGCCGGCGCTGTCCGGCGGCATCGCCAAGGTCTGGCTGGACGGCAAGGTCAAGGCCGACCTCGCCGACAGCACCGCGCAGATCGGCGCGCCCGAGGTGTGGCAGGGCGGCAATACCGGCCAGGGCGTCGACGTCGCGGTCCTGGACACCGGGGTCGACCTGGAGCACCCCGACCTGGACGACCGGGTCACCGCGTCGGCCAGCTTCGTCCCCGGCGAGGACGTCACCGACCGGCAGGGGCACGGTACGCACGTCGCCTCGACGATCGCCGGCACCGGCGACGCCTCCGGCGGTGTGGAGCGCGGTGTCGCGCCCGGCGCCCGGCTGCACGTCGGCAAGGTGCTGAACAACGAGGGCGGCGGCCAGGAGTCCTGGATCATCGCGGGCATGGAGTGGGCCGCCCGCGACCAGCACGCCAAGGTGATCAGCATGAGCCTGGGCGGCAGTCCCACGGACGGCACCGACCCGATGAGCCAGGCACTGAACACGCTTTCGGCCGAGACCGGGGCCCTCTTCACCGTGGCCGCCGGCAACGCCGGACCTGGGTTCTACACCGTCGGATCGCCGGGGGCCGCGGACGCCGCGCTGACCGTCGGTGCGGTCGACGGCGCCGACAACCTGGCCGACTTCTCCAGTTGGGGACCGCGTCTCGGTGACGGCGGGCTGAAGCCCGAGATCACCGCGCCCGGGGTCGCGATCCTGGCGGCCCGCTCGCAGTACGCCGCCGAAGGCTCCGGGTACTACCAGGAGCTCAGCGGTACGTCGATGGCGACGCCGCACGTCGCCGGCGCGGCGGCTCTGCTCGCTGCGCAACACCCGGACTGGTCGGGCCAGCAGCTGAAGGACGCTCTGGTGAGCAACGCCAAGCCCACGCCGCAGTACCTGCCGTACAAGGCCGGCAACGGTCGTCTCGACATCGCGGCGACCAGCAAGTCACCGCTCTCCGCGACGGCCTCGGCGTACTCCGGCTATCACACCTGGCCGGTGCCGACGGGGGAGAAGGTGGTCAAGGAGATCACCTACACGAACGGTGGTGACACCGACGCCACTCTCGAGCTCTCGACCCAGGTCGACGAGGCTCCGGCGGGCCTGTTCACGCTTTCGGCGTCGACGGTCACCGTGCCGGCGCACGGTACGGCGAGCGTGATGCTCGCAGCCGCGGTCGACCTGCTACCGGTCGACAAGCAGCTGTCCGGCCGGCTCATCGCGGTCGATGCCGCGAATCACCGCCAGCTCGGGACGTTGATCGGGATCGGCGGGGAGGGCGAGCGCCATGTACTCACGCTGAATGCCAAGGACCGGTCCGGGCGGCCGCTGGCCGGCGACGCGATCCTGATCGGGCGGGGCAGCTACGGCCAGTTCACGGTCGGCGAGGAGGGTGTGCAGTTGCGGCTCCCGGCCGGCGACTACACGACCTGGCTGACCGCCGACGTCGAAGGTACCCACGGGCCGAACAGCAAGGGTCTCGCCGTTCTCAGCCTGGTCGACATCCACCTCGACCAGGACCGGACGGCGACGTACGACGCGCGCCAGGCTCGCCAATTGAAGAGCACGACGCCCCAGGCCACCACGCTCGGCGAGGTGCGGGTCAACACGTACCGCGACTTCGGCCGGGACTTCTCGGTCGGCTCCTCGCGCTGGCCGGACCCGAGCTACGACAGCGCGTGGGTACTGCCGACGCAGAAGGTGACCGACGGCGCGTTCGTGGCCGGCGCGCGCTGGCGGCTCGAACAGCCCGCGCTCACACTCGGCTCGTACGACGACGTGCGCGTCCGGCGGGCGGCGACGCCGCTGCCGAAGGGCCGCCAGGACCTGGAGGCCGTGTACGCCGGAGACGGGTCCGCTGCCGCGGCGCCCGGCGTGGACCGCCGGGGCAAGGCCGTGGTGGTCCGGCGCAGTGACGCCGTGTCGCTGCAGGACCAGGCGGCGGCAGCGGCCGAGGCCGGGGCGAAGCTGCTCGTGGTGGTGAACGATGGGGTCGGGAAGCTCGACCCGTGGGTGGACTCGATCTGGGCGCCGGCGCCGCCGCCGCTCACGATCGCGACGCTGACCCGGGACGAGGGCGAGCGCCTGATCACCGCACTGCAGCAGGGCGGGCAGCACACACTCACCGCCGACTCGAACCCGGTGACGGCCTACCAGTACGACCTGTCGCACTTCGCCGATCACGTCCCGGCCGACCCGACGTACCGGCCGGGTCCGCGGGACCTCGCCCGGCTCGACGTTGCCTACCGCAACTTCCGCCCGGGCGACGGTGTCGAGAACCGGTACGACGTGTGGAACGGAGACTGGGAATCGAGCATGAACAGCTGGGGGATGCCGGTCGCCGGGACGCGGACCGACTGGGTGACCGCCGGGGTGCAGTACCAGGCCAGTGCCCAGATCCTGCGCGAGATCCAGCAGGTCGAGCCGGGCTGGACGAGTTACCGGGCCGGGAGCCGGACGCCGATCCAGTGGTTCGGGCCGATCCAGCGACCGTGGCTGGCGAAGGGATACTCGCCGGTCCGCAGCGGTGACCAGCTGACCGCTGTGTCGCCCGGCTGGGGCACCGGACCGGTCATCGGTACCGCGCAGGGCAACTGGGATCTCACCCAGCAGCTCAGCCTGTACCAAGGCGACCAGCTGGTGAAGCAGGAGCAGCGGGACCAGCTGACCGCGACCGGCCTGAGCCCCGACCGGCTGCCGTTCCGGCTGGTCGCCGAGAACACCCGGGGCACCTATCCGAACCCGTTCTCGACCTCGACCCGCACCGAGTGGGGGTTCACCTCTACCGCGTCGGACGAGGCGATCAGTGAGTCGCTGATCCAGCTGCACTACGCCGTCGACGTGGACGCCGACGGCCGGGCGGGCCGTACGGCGGAACTCGGCGTCACGCCACGCTGGTCCGAGACGTCGTCGGCGCTCGGTATCCGTAGGCCGACGGTCAACGTGTCGTACGACGACGGCAAGACCTGGCGGCACGCCGAGGTACGTCGTACCGCGGCCAGTTGGAGCATCCGGCTGGACGCGCCTCGGTCCGCACAGTTCGTGACGCTGCGGACGCGGGCCGACGACGGGGCAGGCCGTACCGTCGACCAGGAGATCGTGCGGGCCTTCGGGTTGCGCTGACCTGTGACGGGAGCCGGGCCCTGGTCCGGCTCCCGTTCGGGGGACTACTCGGGGGGGCTACTCCGCCTTGTGGTGGTGGTGCGGGGAGAGCATCGCCTCGAGCTGTTCCTCGGTCTCGTCGGCGGCGACGAAGAGAAGCTCGTCGTTGAGCTCGAGCGTGCCTTCGGGGTCCGGACGCAGCACGCGGCCCTCGCGCAGGATCACGACCAGCGCCGTGTCGAGCGGCCAGTCGACGTCGCCGACCCGCTGACCGATCATCGGGGAGTCCTCGGGCAGGGTGAGCTCGACCAGGTTCGCGTCGCCCTGGCGGAAGGTGAACAGCCGGACCAGGTCGCCGACCGACACGGCCTCCTCGACCAGCGCGGACATGATCCGCGGCGTGGACACCGACACGTCCACGCCCCAGGCCTCGTTGAACATCCACTCGTTGCGCGGGTGGTTGACCCGGGCAACGGTCCGCGGGACGCCGAACTCGGTCTTGGCGAGCAACGAGACAACGAGGTTGACCTTGTCGTCACCCGTGCTGGCGATCGCCACCTGGCAGCGCTGGAGCGCGGCCTCCTCGAGCGACGACAGCTCGCAGGCGTCGGCGAGCAGCCACTCCGCGCGCGGGACGGACTCGGCCTTGATCGCGCGCGGGTCCTTGTCGATCAGCAGCACCTCGTGACCGTTCTCCAGCAGTTCGCCGGCGATCGAACGACCGACGTTGCCGGCGCCGGCGATGGCTACCCGCATCACAGCTCCTCAGGCTTGGTGCCGAGTTGGGACTCGATCGCGGCGGCGTCCCGCTCGAGCATCACCACGTGGACCAGATCACCCTCCTGGATGACCGTGTCGGCCCGGGGCAGGAGTCCCTCGCCGAGCCGGGTCAGGAACGCGACCCGGGCGCCGGTGGCCTTCTCGATGTCGAACGCGGCGCGGCCGATCCATTCCGCGTGCACGTGGACCTCGGCCAGCCGGACCGTCCCGGACGGGTCCCGCCACTCCGGCTCGGAGCCCTCGGGCAGCAGCCGGCGCATCATCTGGTCGACGGTCCAGCGGACCGTGCCGACCGTGGGGATGCCGAGCCGCTGGTAGACCTCGGCGCGGCCCGGGTCGTAGATGCGGGCCACCACGTTGCCGATCCCGAACGTCTCGCGGGCCACCCGGGCGGCGAGGATGTTCGAGTTGTCACCGTTCGAGACCGCCGCGAACGCCTCGGCGTCCTCGATCCCGGCCTCGATCAGGATCTCGCGGTCGAAACCCATGCCGACGATCGTCCGGCCGGTGAAGTTGGGGCTCAGCCGGCGGAACGCGTCGGCCGACTGGTCGATGATCGCGACCGTGTGGCTCCGCTTCTCCAGGCCGCGCGCGAGCGTCGACCCGACGCGGCCGCAGCCCATGATGACGACGTGCACTGCCTGATCACTCCTCGCCCCTTCAGGGGCCTACTGGCTCGTTCGGCAGGGATAGACGCTACACCGGACGGGGCCCTCGGCTGACATCACGGACCGGCCACCCTCTGCCGCCCTCTGACTCTACGGACCGCGACCCCCTCTAACATCACCGGTGTGACTCCCGCTCTAGGCGATATCGGCAAACGGCTGCTGCTCGGTCGCAAACTGCGCAGCACCCAGCTGGGCGAGACCCTGCTGCCGAAGCGCATCGCCCTGCCCGTTTTCGCGAGCGACGCGCTGTCGTCGGTCGCGTACGCGCCCGACGAGATCTTCCTGACCCTGTCGATCGCCGGCCTGGCCGCGCTGACGATCTCCTGGAAGATCTCGCTGGCCGTCGCGGTGGTGCTGGTGGTCGTCGTGCTGTCCTACCGGCAGAACGTGCACGCCTACCCGTCCGGCGGCGGTGACTACGAGGTCGCCAACGTGAACCTCGGGCCGACCGCGGGGCTGACGGTCGCGAGCGCCCTGATGGTGGACTACGTCCTGACCGTCGCGGTGTCGATCTCGTCGGCCGCGCAGTACGCCGCCTCGGCGATCCCGGGACTAGAGGGTCACCAGGCGACCGCGGCCGTGATCGCGGTGCTGTTCCTGACCACGATGAACCTGCGCGGGGTCCGCGAGTCGGGCGCGGCGTTCGCGATCCCGACGTACATCTTCATGTTCACGATCCTCGGGATGGCCGCCTGGGGCTTCGGCCGGCTGCTGTTCGGCACCCTGCCCGACGCCAGCAGTTCGACGCTCGACATCGCCGCCGAGGACCAGTTCGCGCACGGCGCCAGCGGTCTGGCGATGGCGTTCCTGATCCTCCGGGCGTTCTCGTCCGGGTGTGCGGCGCTGACCGGTGTCGAGGCGATCAGCAACGGCGTACCGGCCTTCAAGAAGCCGAAGAGCCGGAACGCGGCGACCACGCTGGCCCTGCTCGGGTCGATCTCGATCGCGATGGTGGTCAGCGTGGTCGCGCTGGCCAACGTGATGAAGGTGCGGTTCGCCGAGGATCCGGCCACCCAGCTGTTGCGCGACGGTGAGCCGGTCGGCGAGGGGTACCACCAGGACCCGGTGATCGGCCAGCTGGCGAAGGGCATCTTCGACCACTTCTCGCCCGGCTTCTACCTGGTCGCCGCCGCCACCGGCGTGATCCTGGTGCTCGCCGCGAACACCGCCTTCAACGGCTTCCCGGTGCTGGGCTCGATCCTCGCCCGCGACGGCTACCTGCCGCGCCAGCTGCACACCCGCGGCGACCGGCTCGCGTTCAGCAACGGCATCATCATCCTGGCGGGTTTCGCGATCGTGCTGATCGTTGCCTTCAACGCCGAGGTCACCCGGCTGATCCAGCTGTACATCGTCGGCGTGTTCGTGTCCTTCACGGTCAGCCAGACCGGCATGGTCCGGCACTGGACCCGGCTGCTGCGCACCGAGGAGGACCCGGCCAAGCGGGCCCGGATGAAGCGGTCCCGGGTGATCAACGCGATCGGCCTGACGCTGACCGGCATCGTGCTGATCATCGTGCTGATCACGAAGTTCCTGCTCGGCGCGTACATCGCGATCATCGCGATGGCGGTGCTGTTCGTGCTGATGAAGGGCATCCACCGGCACTACGACACCGTCCGCAAACAGATGGCCGCCGAGGGTGATGAGCCGTTGATGCTGCCGTCGCGGGTGCACTCGATCGTCCTGGTCTCCAAGCTGCACAAGCCGACCCTGCGGGCCCTGGCCTTCGCCAAGGCGGCCCGCCCGTACCAGCTCGAGGCAGTCACCGTCGACGTCGACCGGGACGAGGCGGACGCGCTGCAGGCCGAGTGGGAGGCCCGCGGCATCCCGATCCCGCTCAAGCGGCTCGCCTCGCCGTACCGGGAGATCACCCGGCCGATCCTGCAGTACGTGCGCGACATCCGGCGGCAGTCGCCGCGGGACGTGGTGATGGTCTACATCCCGGAGTATGTCGTCGGGCACTGGTGGGAGCACATCCTGCACAACCAGAGCGCACTGCGGCTCAAGGGGCGGCTCTTGTTCACACCTGGTGTCATGGTTACGTCCGTTCCTTATCAGTTGCTCTCGTCGCAGGGGGCCGAGGAGCGGCAGGACCGGGTGGAACGGGTGGCCGGCCAGGTACGGCGCGGGGCCCGAAAGACGTCAGGAGATCGGTGACTGTATTGAATGCCTCGCTGCCGCTCGGCGGGTCATGGGGCGGTAACTCATGACGGACGAGGACAGTCTGGTCGGGGCGGTAGTCGAGCTGGAGGTAGGGCCAGTCGCGCACGGGGGACACTGCGTCGCCCGGCACGAGGGTCAGGTGGTCTTCGTCCGGCATGCACTGCCGGGGGAGCTGGTGCACGCCCGGATCACCGAGCAGACGGCGAAGTATTTGCGGGCCGACGCGGTCCAGGTGCTCACGCCGTCCCCGCAGCGGATCGAGCCGCCGTGCCCGTATGCCGGGCCGGGGCGCTGCGGCGGCTGCGACTTCCAGCACGCCAACATCGTCGAGCAGCGGCGGCTGAAGGCCACGGTCGTGTCGGACACCCTCCGCCGGATCGGCGGGATCGAGCGGACCATCGTGATGGAGTCCCCGGGCGACGACGGGCTCGGCTGGCGGACCCGGATGCGGTACGCCGTGGTGGACGGCCGGCCTGGCATGTACGCGCACCGCTCCCACGACCTGGTGCCCATCGACCGGTGCCTGATCGCACATCCGGGGACCCCGGACGTCCTTGGCTCACGGTGGCCGGGCGTGACGTCTGTGCAGGCCGTGGTGTCGTCGGAGGGCAAGACCGCCGTACAGACCGACAAGGACCCGGGGGAGCGGCTCGTTGAGGTTGTACGCGACCGGCGGTTCCTGGTGGAGGCCGGTGGGTTCTGGCAGGTCCACCCGGCCGCGCCGGAGATGCTGCTGGACGCCGTACTGAGCGGGCTGGAGCCTGTCGCCGGAGAGACCGCGCTGGACCTGTACTCGGGTGCCGGGCTGTTCGCGGCCTTCCTGGCCGAGGCGGGATGCCCGGTGCTCGCGATCGAGGGCGACAAGGACGCCGTACGGAACGCCCGGCGGAATCTGCACGACCTGGAGGGCGTGACGCTGGAGAACGGCGACGTCGACCGGGTGCTGAACGCCGCGGCCGGTCAGGGCCTCGAACACGTGGACCTCGTCGTCCTCGACCCGCCGCGCACCGGCGCCGGGAAGGACGTCGTACGGCGGATCGCGGCGCTCGGGCCGCGCCGGGTGGCCTATGTCGCGTGCGATCCCGCGGCGCTGGCCCGGGACCTGAAGACGTTCGGGCGGCTCGGGTACGGGATCGCGTCGCTGCGCGCCTTCGACCTGTTCGGCATGACCCACCACATCGAGTGCGTCGCCATTCTCGAACCTGTGGACAGTGATGTGGTCAGTCCGGGAGGGCTCGGGTAGCGTCTGGGCCTGGATTCCACATGCGCTTGGAGACCTGATGCCGCTCGTTGACCTGGACGACCCGGAGGAGTTGCGCGCCCGCTGGACCGCACTCGCGGCGGTCGCCCATGCCACGGGCTTCGACCGCCGGTGGTATGCGGACGCCGACGGGTACCACCACCAGGACGAGACCGCGTCCGTGCTGCGGATGGTGCGGCTCGAAGACGGGCGGGCGGTGCTGTGGGGCTTCCACACGCAGCACAGCCAGACCGCGGGCGAGGACCTGCTGGCCGGATCCCCGGACTGGATCGGGCAGCCCGAGGTGCGGCAGCGGCAGACCGCCGGCGAGCTCGGCTTCGTGTACGGCGCGTTCAACGGGAGCTGGGCGCGCGCGTCGTACCCGGGCGATCCGTGGCAGCCGGTCGAGGACGGGTTCGCGCCGATCGGGCAATGGATCACCTCGGACGAGGCCACCGCCGACGTGATGGCCGAGTGGGTCGCGGAGTGGTGCGACTACCTCGGCGGCCTCGACGAGCTCCGCCCGTTCGGCGTGGAGCTGGTCCGGGCCGCGGCCGGCCCCGGGATCTCGGCGCCGGCCCTCGCGGCGTACTTCGGCCATTTCGCCATCGACCCGCGGTCCCCGGTGCAGCCCGACCTGCCCGCCGGCGTCGTCGCCGCGGAGGACTTCACGCGCAACGTTGCAGAACCGGCAAGTTTCGCCGCGGACCCTGACACGGCCGAGGTGTCGGTCGTTGAAGATGCCGTGATCGGAGACAACCCGCAGGCCGACGACGAGGAGTCGTACGTCGTCCCGCCTGGCATCAGCCCCTTCACCGGCCAGCCGATCGCCGACCCGCCGCCGGTGTCATCCGGCGAGCCCGACGACACCGGCGGATCTCGGAAGCAGGGCTGGCTGCGGCGCCGGAAGACCGCCGAGGAGCCTGAGTACGACCAGCCCGAGGCTGATCTCGCTGCGCCCGGCACGTACCTCCCCGAGAACGTGTCCGGTCCGGGTCTTCCGACACCGGCCTACAACCCGAACCTCCCGTCCTCCGAGCCACCGCGCGTCGGCGGCGGGATGTACGAGGGCGACGACTTCTACAACAGCCTCTTCGCCGACGCCCCCGCCGCGGCCGCTCCCGCCGACCAGGACTTCGAAACCGCCGAACAACAGTCCTGGTCCGACCAGGACGCAACCAGCGAATACACCCCCTTCCCCGAAGCCGAGCCCCCCTGGACCGGCCCCGGCTGGGTCAACGGCCAATGGGTAGAAGCCCCTACCACAGACCCGACCAACGCCCCACCAGCCCACCCCGACTCGCCGTTCGCACAGGATGCTCGCGAGGCAGCCCGTCCGGACTCGCCCTTCGCGCGGAATGCCCAGGAGGGCGCACACCCCGACTCGCCGTTCGCGCGGGATGCCCGGGAGGGCGCACACCCGGACTCGCCGTTCGCGCGGGATGCCCAGGCGCCTGCCCGTCCCGAGTCGCCGTTCGCGCCGGGCGCGGCAGGTTCGCGCTTCACCGCCGACCAGGCCCCGGACGCGGCGCCTGCCGGTTCGCCGTTCGCCACGAACGCAGACCTCGAGGACGACGACGCACCGACAGCCGAGATCGAAGCAGTCCTCGACCTCCCCTCAGACGAGTCCGCGGCGGTCGACCGCGCCCACGACACCACCCCGCCTCAAGAGGCCGCGGCCCTCAACCCCCAGCCACACGAAGCCGCCACCCACACCCACGCCGGTCCTGCCCACACCCCCGCCGGTCCTGCCCACACCCCCGCCGGTCCTGCCCACACCCCCGCCGGTCCTGCCCACGACCACGCCGGTTCGACCCGCGACCACGCTGGGCCGATCCACGACCAGGCCGGTCCTGCCGGCGACCACGCTGGGCCGGCGGACGGCACCGCTGACGTTCGCGAGGAAGCAACCCGGCCGTACGACGAGGCAGCGGCCGACGAGGAGGAGTTGGCCTCCTTCACCGGCCCGTCTCCCTTCGCCCCGGTCGCACACACCGACCCCGACCCGACGCCAGACCATTCGGACCTCGCCGACGCGGACGACCAGACCGCCGAGATCCCCGCAATCCTCGACGGCACGGACCCAAGCTCACCCGCACCAGCCTCCGAGGTGCAGGCGTCAACCACCGCCGTACCGCAGACAGCCCGGCCCGCAACCGACGTACGGAGGTATGCACCCGACGCACGCGCACGTACGCCGCTGGGCGAGGCATCCGAGCCGACTTCTGACGTACCGGCTGAGCCCGCGCCGACCTCCGACGTACGGGCCTTCGCTCCGACCGGCGAGGTGCCGAGCCGGGAAGCGCGGACCTCCGACGTACCGAGTGAGCTCAGCCCGGCTTCCGACGCACAGCCGCACCCGCCGACGGGCGAGCCTGCGCGGACCTCGGACGTACGAGCGTCTGCGCCGACCGACGACGTACCGGGTGAGGCGGCGGGGGCTTCCGACGTACGGGCGTCGGCCGGTGACGGGCCGGGCGAGGATGCGCAGGCTGGCGGCGTACGGAGGTCTGGGCTTGCCGGTGACGGGGCCTGGGCAGGCGACGTGCGGGCTGATGGTCTGCGGATCGTCGATGTGCCGGGTGACGCGGCGGGGCGTGATGAGCGGTACGAGGAGTTCGACGACGAGGATGAGGTCTTCGGGCGGTCTCGTGCGGCGGAGGTTGAAGGTCAGGTAGAGCCTCACCCTCAACCGCAGCCCTGGCCGCAGCCACAACCCGAACCGTGGCCCCAGCCCGAACCACACCCCGCTCCCTGGCCCCAGCCCACCCCGCCCGCGCCAGAACCAGGCCCGGCACCCGAGCCAACCCCCCGGCCGTACCCAGGCCCGACACCCGAGCCCACCCCGGGCCCCGGCCCACAGCCGTACCCGACCCCGACGCCCGAGCCGATCCCAGGCCCGGAGCCGACGCCCGGGCCGGCTCCCGAGCCGACGCCGATCCCGGACCCGGAGCCTGAACCCGGACCGGAGCCCCTGCCCGAGCCGGAGCCGCAGCCGTTCCCCCAGCCGTACCCGGAGCCCGAGCCGGACCCCATGCCGGAGCCGGAGCCGCAACCCGAGCCAGAACCCCAACCCGAGCTAGAACCCCAACCCGAGCTAGAACCCCAACCCGAGCTAGAACCCCAACCCGAGCTAGAACCCCAACCGGAGCCTGAGCCGTACGTTGCTCGCGGCCTGGCCTCGCAGTCCTGGGCGGGACCGCACGCCGGCCTGGAGCAGACCCCCGGTCCGGAGGCGCAGTCCTGGGATGGACCGCATGCCGACCGGGACCCAGTGGCGCAACCAGGTGCCGACGGGCGGCGCGATCGGCCCGGGGAGTCGCGGTACTGGACCGAGACCGGCGCGGAGCAATCTGCGGATGCTCGGCGTGCGGGTGGTTGGGACGCGGCGGAGTTGGACGACGACACGCCTACGGGGAGCATGCCCGTCGTCGACGACGACGAGCCGACCGGTGTGATTCCTGCGGTCAGTTTCGATGACGCGCCGGACGATGCCATGACGGATCGCCGGGACGCGGTCGCGATGGTGGTGCCCGGGCTTGGGTTGATCGGGGGTGGCGGGCCGCGGGTGGTGCCTGTGGCCGGTTCGATCGAGGAAGCGATGCGGGCCGAGGTGGAGCGGCCGCGGCCGCGGCCGGAGGAGTCGGAGGCGGTGCAGGCGTTGCACGACTGGTGCCGGGCGCGGACGGCGATCGTGCCGTCGGGGTTCACGATCCAGGTGCAGGTGCTCGATCCGGGCGCGCCGTCGTACCGGTTCGACCTGGAGCCGCCGGAGGTCGACGACCCGGAGTTCGCGGCGGACAAGCTCAGCGGTCTGCTCGGCGACCTGTGGCTGACGGAGGCGCGCAGCGAGCTGGGCGGGTGGCTGTTCGCGCGGATCGACGCGGCCGGCCGGACGCTGCGGATCGACCGGTGGTACGACCAGGTGCCCGACTGGTGGGACAACCCGGTGGAGGAGCGGCTCGACGTCGACGGACTGGTCCGCCGGTTGTACGACCGCGGTCCCGAGTGGCAGCCGTCGTACCTGGAGAAGCTGTACACCAGCGCGAGATAGCGTGGGCGCCATGCTTCTCAGGATCTTCACCGAACCTCAGCAGGGCGCCTCGTACGACGACCTTCTCGCGGTCGCCCGCAAGACGGAGGAGAACGGCTTCGACGCGTTCTTCCGCTCCGACCACTACCTCGTCATGGGCGACAACGACGGCCTCCCGGGCCCGACCGACTCGTGGGTCACGCTGGCCGGCCTGGCCCGCGAGACACAGCGGATCAAGCTCGGCACGCTGGTCAGCTCGGCCACGTTCCGCAACCCCGGCGTGCTGGCGATCTCGGTCGCGCAGGTCGACCAGATGAGCGGCGGCCGCGCAGAGCTCGGCCTGGGCGCCGGCTGGTACGAGGCCGAGCACAAGGCGTACGGCCTCGACTTCCCCGACACCCCCGGCCGCTTCGACATCCTGTCCGAGCAGCTGGAGCTGATCACCGGCCTGTGGGACACGCCCGTAGGGGAGACGTACGACTTCCAGGGCGAGCACTACCGGATCAGCGACTCGCCGGCGCTGCCGAAGCCGGTGCAGCAGCCGCACCCGCCGATCATCGTCGGCGGCGCGGGCAAGAAGCGGACGCCGGAGCTGGCCGCGAAGTACGCCGCCGAGTTCAACGCCGGGTTCCGCGGCGTCGACGTCACCGAGACGCTCTTCAAGCGGGTGCAGGCCGCCTGCGTCGCGCAGGGACGTGACCCGAAGACGCTCGCGCTGTCCACCGCGCACACCGTGGTCGTCGGCAAGGACGACGCCGAGGTCAAGCAGCGGGCGGAGGCGATCGGCCGCGACGTCGAGGACCTGAAGGCGAACAGCATCGCGGGCACACCGGCCGAGGTCGTGGACCGGCTGGGGCAGTTCGCGGCGGTCGGATCGCAGCGTCAGTACGTGCAGATCATGGACCTGCAGGACCTCGACCACCTCGACCTGATCGCGGCGGAGGTTCTTCCACAGGTTTCCTGATCGCGGGAAAGTTGGCTCGATGTCGTGTATCTTGATGTCGAGAGAGTTTGCGGCGCGAGGTTAGGTGAACCTGACCTCGCAGCCGGTCAACGCGCTCGGCAGGATGGGGCGCAGCGGACACGGAGCGGACAAGAGGAGCGGGTTGATGGCGAGCGTCGACAGCTTCGGTGCCAAAGGTGCACTCGAGGTCAACGGACAGTCGTACGAGATCTTCAGGTTGGCGGGCATCGAGGGTGCGGACACGCTGCCGTACTCGCTGAAGGTCCTGCTGGAGAACCTGCTGCGCACCGAGGACGGCGCGAACATCACCGCCGAGCACATCAGCAAGCTCGGCAACTGGGACCAGAACGCGGCCCCGGACACCGAGATCCAGTTCACCCCGGCGCGGGTGATCATGCAGGACTTCACCGGCGTCCCGTGCGTGGTCGACCTGGCCACGATGCGCGAGGCGGTCGGCGAGCTCGGCGGTGACCCGACCAAGATCAACCCGCTGGCGCCGGCCGAGCTGGTCATCGACCACTCGGTCATCATCGACGTGTTCGGTACGCCGGACGCGTTCGAGCGCAACGTCGAGTTCGAGTACGGGCGGAACCGCGAGCGGTACCAGTTCCTGCGCTGGGGCCAGACCGCGTTCGACGAGTTCAAGGTCGTTCCGCCGGGCACCGGCATCGTGCACCAGGTGAACATCGAGCACCTGGCCCGCACCGTCATGGTCCGCAACGGCCAGGCGTACCCGGACACCTGCGTCGGCACCGACAGCCACACCACGATGGTGAACGGCCTCGGCGTGCTCGGCTGGGGCGTCGGCGGGATCGAGGCCGAGGCCGCGATGCTCGGCCAGCCGGTGTCGATGCTGATCCCGAAGGTGGTCGGCTTCAAGCTCACCGGGGCGGTCCCGGCCGGTGCGACCGCGACCGACGTCGTGCTGACGATCACCCAGATGCTGCGCAAGCACGGTGTGGTCGGCAAGTTCGTCGAGTTCTACGGCGACGGTGTCGCGGCGGTCCCGCTGGCGAACCGCGCCACGATCGGCAACATGAGCCCGGAGTTCGGCTCCACCTGCGCGATCTTCCCGATCGACGACGTCACGCTGGACTACCTGCGGCTGACCGGCCGCTCCGACGAGGACGTCGCGCTGGTCGAGGCGTATGCGAAGGAGCAGGGCCTCTGGCACAACCCGGCCGTCGAGCCGCGGTTCTCCGAGTACCTCGAGCTCGACCTGTCGACCGTCGTACCGTCGATCGCCGGGCCGAAGCGGCCGCAGGACCGGATCGAGCTGAGCAAGGCCAAGGAGTCGTTCCGCGGCGTGCTGCCGGACTACGCCGCCGAGGAGAAGGACGTCGACCCGTCAGAGACCGGCAGCTTCCCGGCCAGCGACGCGCCGAACGGCCACGGCAACGTCGACGACAGCCCGCACGAGGTCCACGTCTCCAAGGATCGCCCGTCGAAGAAGACGAAGGTGTCGCTGGAGGGTCAGGAGATCGAGCTCGACCACGGCCACGTCGTGATCGCCTCGATCACCTCCTGCACCAACACGTCGAACCCGTCGGTCATGCTCGCGGCCGCGCTGCTGGCGAAGAACGCGGTCGACAAGGGCCTGGCGTCCAAGCCGTGGGTGAAGACGTCGCTCGCGCCCGGCTCGAAGGTCGTCACCGACTACTACGAGAAGGCCGGCGTCACGCCGTACCTGGAGAAGCTCGGCTTCCACCTGGTCGGCTACGGCTGCACCACCTGCATCGGGAACTCGGGCCCGCTGCCCGAGGCGATCTCGGCCGGAGTCCAGGAAGCCGACCTCGCGGTGGTGAGCGTGCTGTCCGGCAACCGGAACTTCGAGGGCCGGATCAACCCGGACGTGAAGATGAACTACCTGGCCAGCCCGCCGCTGGTGATCGCCTATGCGCTGGCCGGCACCATGGACTTCGACTTCGAGACCGATGCCCTGGGCAAGGACAGCGCCGGGAACGACGTGTTCCTGAAGGACATCTGGCCGAGCGCCGACGAGGTCGAGGCCACCATCGCGAGCTCGATCAACAAGGAGATGTTCGCGAAGGACTACGCCGACGTGTTCGCCGGTGACGAGCGCTGGCAGTCGCTGCCGACGCCGGAGGGCAAGACGTTCGCGTGGGACGCCGAGTCGACCTACGTGCGCAAGCCCCCGTACTTCGAGGGCATGGCGAAGGACCCGTCGCCGGTCACCGACATCGCCGGCGCCCGCGTGCTGGCCAAGCTGGGCGACTCGGTCACCACCGACCACATCTCCCCGGCCGGCTCGATCAAGGCCGACAGCCCGGCCGGCAAGTACCTGGCCGAGCACGGTGTGGACCGCAAGGACTTCAACTCGTACGGTTCCCGCCGGGGCAACCACGAGGTGATGATCCGCGGCACGTTCGCGAACATCCGGCTACGCAACCAGATCGCACCGGGCACCGAGGGCGGCTTCACCCGCGACTTCACCAAGGACGACGCGCCGGTCACCACGATCTACGACGCCGCGCAGGCGTACGCGGAGCAGAACACCCCGCTGGTGATCCTGGCCGGCAAGGAGTACGGCTCGGGCTCGTCGCGGGACTGGGCCGCGAAGGGTACGGCGCTGCTCGGCGCGAAGGCCGTCATCACCGAGTCCTTCGAGCGCATCCACCGCTCGAACCTGATCGGCATGGGCGTCCTCCCGCTGCAGTACCCGGAGGGCGAGACCGCCGAGTCGCTCGGTCTGACCGGTGAGGAGACCTTCGACATCACCGGCGTCACCGCGCTGAACGACGGCGCCATCCCGCGCACGGTGCACGTCAAGGCGACGTCGCCCGACGGTGCGGTCAAGGAGTTCGACGCGGTCGTCCGCATCGACACCCCTGGCGAGGCCGACTACTACCGCAACGGCGGCATCCTGCAGTACGTGCTGCGCTCGCTGATCGCGGGCTGAGCACTCCCGGCGGTCGCCGAGTCGTGGCGAATGGTTCGTGCGGCGCAGCGCGAGTCGTGGATTGTGGCTGATCTTCAGAGCCGATATCCACGACTCGGCGGCCGGGAACTGTCGGAGCCGTGGGGTTGACTGGGGGGATGAGCGAGAGGGAGTCGCCACGGGACGTCGTGCGGGCCGCGTGTGCGGCGTACGGCGAGGACGCCGTGATCGACTGGTGCGTCGCGTTTCTCGACGGGGAGATCTCGGGGGAGGCGGCGTACGGGGCTGAGCTGCCCAAGCTGGTGGCGATCACCGGGGCGGACAACCCGGGCGGGTGGAAGTCGCCTGTTGATCCGGTGAACTACTACTGGATCCGGGTCTGGGCTGCCCGCGTGTTCTTGTACGTCTGGCGGGATGACGTCGTCGACGTGCTCCGCCGAGCGGCGGATGATCCAGCGTGGCGGGTGCGGGAGCATGTCGCCAAGATCACCGCGCAGCGTGAGCTCGGTGAGCTGGTCGACGCGCTGCTGCCGGATCTGGGCCACGAGCTGCCGCGCGTGCGGGCGGCCGTGGTTCGCGCGGTCGGTGCGGCGGGGGAGTTCGAGCACGCGGAGGCGATCCGGCCGTTGGCCGATGACCCCGATCCGGCTGTGCGCGTCGCCGTCGAGCGCGCGCTGACGAAGCTGGAGGAGCGCCTTGACCGACCAGTCCACTGAGGGAGCTGGGGGAGCCCCGACGGATCAGTCCGCGGACGGAGCGACCCGCCAGTCCACGGACCGCGCGGCGGGAGCTTTCTCCGCGCGACGCGCGACGGCGGCCGACGGCGTGACTGTCGGCGAGATTCATGCCGCGTCGTGGGGCGCCGCCTACGCGCCGCTCTTCTCCGAGGATGTCGCGCGGGAAGGGATCGAGAGCCGGCTGACCAGGTGGCACGAGCGACTGAGCGCGGGGGACGGGCTCGTCATGCTTGGGTTCGTCGGCGAGCGGCCGCTGGCGATGTCGTGGGCGGGCGCGTCGGGGAGCCGGCCCGGGTTCGCGGAGATTCACAGCTTCTACACGCATCCCGACGGCTGGGGGAGCGGCGTGTCGGCCGCGCTGATGGAAGCCACCCTGCGAGAGCTCGGTGGCCACGTCCATCTCTGGACCCTCCGCGACACCCCGCAGTCCCGCCGGTTCTACCGCAAGTGCGGCTTCACCGAGACCGGCGCCACCCGGACCCGCGACTTCGGCGATGGCAACCCGCTGCCCCAGGTGGAGTACGAGAAACGCATCCCCGGCTGATGCTCACGTCATCGAGTTGACCAAGGAAGCCGAGCCGCTCAGTCGCCGAGGGCGGCGCGGAGCTTTCCGGCGTACTCCTCGGCTTCGGCGGTGTCGGCGTACTTCGTGCGGGGCCAGAAGAAGCCGCGCAGACCATCGCCCTTGGTGCGTGGTACGACGTGGACGTGCAGGTGCGGCACGGACTGGGACACGACGTTGTTCACGGCAACGAACGAGCCCTGCGCGTCGAACGCGGTCCGGACGGCGCTCGCGACCGATCGGGCCGCGCCGAACAGCGGGATCATCACCTCGTCGGTCATCTCCACCATCGTCGGCACGTGCGCCCGCGGCACGATCAGCGTGTGCCCCTTGAACACCGGCCGGATGTCGAGGAAGCCGACGACGTCCTGCGTGTCGAGCACGATCTGCGCAGGTGTCGTACCGGCGATGATGGAGCAGAAAAGACAGTCCGCCATCTGGTCAACCTAGCTTCTCGTCGACGAAGCACCAGCGCCAGGTCTCGCCCGGCTCGAAGCTACGCATCACCGGGTGCGCGGTCTCCTCGTGGTGCTTGCTGGCGTGCTTCATCACCGACGAGTCGCAGCACCCGACGTGACCGCAGCCCAGGCACAGCCGCAGGTGAACCCAGGAGCCGCCCTCGGCCAGGCACTCCTCGCAGCCGTCCGGGGTGTTCGGAGTGACCACGACCGGCGCCTGCTCCAGGTGCTCACACGCCCCGCCCGGCGTCGTCTTCGGCTTCAGGTCCTCGGACCGCCCGCCGACGTCGTCGTCCTCGTCGCGATCCAGGATCGACTCCTCGATGTCGAGCACGTTCTGCGCCCGCTGCAGCACCTCGTCCGCGACCAGTCCGGCGTCGCGGACCTTCAGGATGTGCGCGCGTTCGGCCTGCAGCATCTCGATCCGCAGCCGCCGGTACGCCTCGCTGGGCGTCTCGTACTCGGTCTCCGGCCGCCCGAGCCGCTCCCACGCGGCCTGTGCGCGCGCCTCGCCCCGCTGCCGCAGGACGTCGAGGACCGAGGGCGGGTCGGTCGGCGTCGAGATCTCGTCGAGCTTCTCGATCGCGGCCCGATGAGCGCCCTGCAGTACGGCGGCCTCCTGCAACGCGTCCTCCGCCGGGTCCGGGCCGGGCAGGCGCAGGCGGCGTACCAGCCAGGGCAGCGTCGAACCCTGCACGAGCAGGGTGCCCGCGGTGACGGCCAGGGCGATGAACACGAGCACTTCCCGGTGCGGCGTGCTCTCGGGCAGCGTGAAGACCGCGGCCAGCGTGACCACGCCGCGCATCCCCGCCCACGACACCACGATCAGCGCGTTGCGCGACACCGGTCCGGGCCGGGACGGTCCGAGGAAGCGCCGCGATAGCAGCGTCGTCGGGATGATCCAGATCGGCCGCAGCAGCACCACGGCGACGAAGACCGCGATCGTCGTGGTCGCGATCAGCCACGTCGGGAGCGGGCTCGCGGTCAGGTCGTCGAGGATCCACCGGGTCTGCAGCCCGATCAGCAGGAAGACCGTGTTCTCCAGCAGGAACTGGAAGGTCCGCCAGTTGGTCCGCTCCGACATCCGGGACTTGGCCGACTGGATGATCGGCGCCTTGTGGCCGAGCAGCAGGCCGGTGACCACGACCGCGAGGACGCCGGACGCGTGCACGTAGTGGTTCTCCGCCGCGATGTAGGCGATGAACGGCGCGGTCAGGCTGAGCGTGGTGTCCAGCACCGGATCGGTGAACCGGCGCCGGACCTTGGCCAGCACGAACGCCACCGCGATGCCGATCAGCACACCGCCGCCGGCCGCGCGCAGGAAGTCCAGGCTGACGTCCCACACGGTCGGCGCCACCAGCGCGGCCGCGATCGCCGTGCGCAGGCACACCAGCGCGGTGGCGTCGTTCATCAGGCTCTCGCCCTCGAGGATCGTGACGACGCGCCGGGGCAGGCCGACCCGTTTCGCGATCGCGGTCGCGGCGACCGCGTCGGGCGGCGCGACGACGGCGCCGATCGCGAACGCGGCCCAGAACGGCAGCGGCTCCTGACCGATCGACTCCGCGACCCGGCCGAGCAGCCACCAGGCGACCACGCCGACACCGAGCGCGGTGAACGCGACCAGGCCGACGGACAGCAGCCCGATCGAGCGCCGGTGCTTGGTGAAGTCGACCAGGCTGGTCTTGATCGCGGCCGAGTAGAGCAACGGCGGCAGGAATCCCACCAGGACGACCTCGGGGGCGAGTTCGACGCGGGGGATGAACGGCAGGTACGACGCGGCGATCCCGACGACCACCAGCAGCAGAGGGGCCGAGATGCCTAACCGCCGCGCCAACGCGGCGCCGGCCGCGACGACGGCGACGAGGGCCACGACCTCGATCGCGATATGCACGCGCACAGTGTCGCAGCGCGCGGCCGATTCCACCCAGTTTCTGCCCAACGGTTCGCCCACGGCTGAGGCCGGGGACTGGTCAGGCCCCAGCTGGTCCTCTAGCGTGTGCGAAGCGAGATCCGTCGATCACCTGGAGTGACTGATGCGTCGTCTGCTGTGGCTGGTCGGAGTGGTCGCGCTGCTGTGTTCCTCGGTCGTTCCCGCCGCGGCGGCCGACACGGTCAGCAACGGATGTGTGCAGTCGGTCCCGGAGCCGGGTACGACGACGCCCGTGCGGATCTGTTACACGCTGTTCAAGCCGGCCACCGCCTCGACGCAGCACACCGTGCCGCTGATCTTCCACAGCCACGGTTGGGGCGGGAGCCGCACCACGGACCAGGCCGCGTTCAAGGCGTGGCTCGACGCGGGCTTCGGCGTACTGAGCTTCGACCAACGCAGCTTCGGACAGAGCACCGGCGTCGCGCACGTGATGAACCCGGACTACGAGGGGCGCGACGTGGTGAAGCTCGTCGACCTCGTCGCGGGCCTGGACTGGGTGACGAAGCAAGGTCCCGGTGACCCGCTGATCGGTGCCATCGGCGGGTCGTACGGCGGCGGCTACCAGTTCGCCGGCGCCTTCACCGAGCTTCGCGACCGCGGCCGGACCCGCTTCGACGCGCTCGCACCGGAGATCACCTGGTGGGACCTCAAGCAGAGCCTCGCGCCGCAGGAGGCCGCCCGGAGCATGTGGCTGTCGATCCTGTTCGCGGGCGGCGGGACGCATCTGCCGCCGGCGGTGTCGAAGGCGTTCGTGGCGTTGATCGCGACCGGCGCGTGGCCGGCGGGCCAGGCCGGACGCCACCTCGACGCGTTCTTCGCGCACAACGGACCGGCCTGGCACGTGCGGCAGGGTCGCAAGCTCGACATCCCGGTGCTGCTTGGCCAGGGCATCTCCGACAACCTGTTCAACCTCAACCAGGGCCTCGCGAACTTCGACCACGCGCTGACCGCTCGCGCCCGGGCCCGGTCGATCTTCGTCGGGTACAACGGCGGCCACACGCTGCCCAGCGTCGTACCGCCCGGCTACGCGACGGCCGGCGACCCGTGCTCGGTCACGCTCGGATCGCCATCCTTCTCGAGCCTCTCGATCCGCTTCATGCGGCTGCGGCTCCTGCACCAGTCGACCGGGTTGAGCGGCTTCGGCACGTACCACTTGGCGACCGCCGACGGCCGTTGCCTCACGCAACGGAACTTGACGCTCAACAAGCGGTACGAGCTCGGCAAGATCGCCGCGCCGACCGGCGCCGGACTCCCCGTCAACCTGCCGATCGCGAAGGGCCCGGTCACGATCGCCGGCACGCCCACGCTGACCGCGGACGTCTACACGGTGATCCCGCGGTCGGTGGCGTACTTCGCCCTCAGCGTCGGCACGAGCCCGCTCACCGCGAAGGTCGTCCAGAACAACACGATGCCGCTCCGCGAGAAGGCCACCGCGCGCGGCGTACGACGCACGATCGAACTCCCGGCCGTCGCCGTCGACGTACCGCCCGGCCAGAACCTCTACCTGACCGTCGCCCCGATCGCCGACATGTACGCCGGCCAGCGCGGCCCGCTCCCCGGCGTGATGATGCTCAAGAACGGCACCCTCAGCGTCCACGTGGCCCGGTAGCACAGCAGCACGTGAACGGGAACTACCTGATCTTGTCGAGGTAGGTCTTGTAGACGGTGAGGAACGGCTCCTCGGTGGCGACCGCTTGCACCAGCCGGTCACAGGTCTCGCGGGCGGTCGCGATGACGTCCGGCGGGTACGCGTACTTCACCTGGTGCTCGGCGAACTCGTCCTCGTCGTCGATGAACACGGTCCCGTCGCGGCGCTTGATCACGTCCAGGTCGAGGTCGATCATCGTCACCACGTCGTCGGAGAACTCGACCGGCGTGGTGATGTCGGCGTAGATCTCGGTGTACCGCGGCTCGTCGTTGAAGATCGCGGTGAACCACTGGTCCCGCGGGAACAGCTGCACGTGCGCCTGCTCCTGGGTCACCACCGGCTCGTCGCCGCGCTGCGACACCGACCCCGCCGGCGCGCCGAGCCAGACGCCGTACTCGTCCTCGCCCAGATAGCGCATCCACTGATGCCAGTGCAGCTTCTCGTCGTACTTGCGATAGACCACCCGAACATCACGCATGCCGCCCAACCTATCGGCCGCCGGGTCAGCGGCGGTTGATCTGGGCGGTGATCGTCGGGTCCGTGATCGCGGTGTCGTTCGCGAGCAGGAACGCCTTGCTGAGCACCAGGCTGAGGACGGGGTCGTCGTCGAACGGCAGGAACAGCTTCTGCGCCTGGCCGTCGCGGGCGGCCACGATGCACAGGTACTGGTCGTTCGGCGCCATCAGGATGTTGGCGCTGCCCAGATGGATCCGGTACGTGCGGAGGTCGCCGCGCACGATCAGGTAGCGGTCCTCGAACCAGCACCGGTCGGCGATCGCGAGGCGCGGGACGAGCTGCTCGAGCACCTCGCGCCGGATCACGCCGGCCGCGGACAGTTCGCCGAAGCCGTACTTGTGCCAGTACGTGTCGAAGCGGCGCTCGGTACCGCGGTCGAGCCACTCCGGATCGGCGCCGATCGACGTGACCCCGACGAACAGGTCGACGTCGCGCAGCGCCTCGGTGAGGACGAGCGGCGGAACCTGGGCCAGCTCGACCGACTCGTCACCGCGGACGTCGACGAACCGCACCTGGTCGCTGGTGCAGTACGGGTAGAGGTCGGTCGCGTCCGGCTGCAGGTCGTGGATCGGGTCGAAGTAGAACTCGGCGCGGATTCCCGCCGCGTCGAACGTACGCCGGGCCACGCCGTTGTCGATGCCGTCGTCCCACCACGCGACCGCGACCGGGGACCATCCACGCCCCTTCATCAGCGCGCGAGCCTGGACCTGTCCGAAGACATGCCCGGCGAAGCGGTTCGAGTACACGCGTGTCTGTTCCTCGGCCGGCGTGAGCACGTACAGCTCGCGGAACGCCTGCTTGAACGGCTGGACGACCTGCTGGTCGAGCAGCCGCCGTCGCCACGCCCGTACGTCGTCCGCGGAGGCGTGAATCGGGTGCCAGAGCCGTACCTCTGCCTGCCGGGGGATCTCGACCTGCTGACCCGAGCTCGTGACCGCGGTCGCGCCGCCGAGCGGAACGCCGACGATGCTCTCTCCCTGCGGCGTGCTGAAGACCCAGATCAGCGTGCGTGTCAGCCGACCCGTGACCGGGTGGTCCAGGTACCAGCTACGCCAGTCGTCGAGCGGCCAGGAGCGGTCGGCCGCCATCAGGCCGTCCAGCCGCACACGCTCGCCGGCGATCGTCTTCCGGATCGCCTTGAGCTGGTCGCGGATCACTGCGAGCTTGTCGCCGCTGGCCAGCTTCACGTCCGGGGGGACGGACTTGCGGGGCTTGTCGTTCTCGTCGACGTACCCGAGCGAGGCCGTACTTCCGTCCACGACGACCTCGGCGAAGCCTCGCGACAACTCCGTGCGGCGCTTGCCGTCGCTGTCGAGGTCATGGGTCTCGACAGCGCGTTCCAGAAGCTGGTCGCGGGTCATTCCCTGCGCCGAGGCGAGCGCGTCGACGGCCTTCCGGATCTGCTTCAGCAGGGTCCCGTGCCGCACGGAGCGCTCGAGTGCGAGCAACTCGGTGATGGACGCCGGCGCGCCGATGTCGGCCATCGCCTGCGCCGAGGCGTTGGCGATCCGAAGGCTTCGGGGGTTTCCGAACTGACCCCCGATAACGGTCACGGTCTTGAGCGCAAGCCGCCGCAGCCGCGACAGGAGCGCCGGATCCCGCAGCAGCCCCGCGAGCGCGACGACTCCGCACAGGAAGGCCTCGTTGGCGGCGGTGGCGTAGTGCGGCACGGTGTAGGTGCTGGCGTTGTGGGTGTACGCCGTCTCGCTGTCGCTCGCGTCGAGAGGCGCATCGAGGAGTGCACCGACCAGCTCCGCGGGACCGGTCAGCCGGCCGGCGACGTGCTCTGCCTCGGTGAGCCACTTCTTCGACGGTCGGCCGCTGCCGGGAAACGCCGCGAGAACGTCGACCGCCGCTGCCGCCACGTCGGCCGGTTCGCCGGCGGCCTCGAACGCGCTGCGCAGGCGCGGCCCGACGTCGTCGCCTCCGTCGATCAGGTCGACGCGGAGCTTGTCCTCGGGCCCCACCAGCTTCCTCAGCCGGGTCGCGGTCGCCGCGTCCTGAGCCTGATCAGCCGCCCGGACGATCAGCGGCTTCAACCGCTCCTGCTCCACGCCGGGCAACGCGGCGTACGCGTGCTCGATCTGGCGGCTGACCGCGCGGAGCGCCTCGCTGCTCCACCAGAACTCGGGCTGCTCGAGCTCGCCGAGCCGCGGCGTCAGCAGCCGCTCGATGTGCGCTTCAGACAGCTGGACGCGCTTGCGCGCGATCACCGACAGCAGTTGCACGCAGTGGTAGCTGTCCACCCGATCGGAGGCGGTCAGGATGCACTCGCGCCGCAGCGCTTCCGGCGCCTGCTGGATCGCCTGGATCTGGGGCATCGCCCGGGCGTCCCCGTCGGCCGTCCAGGACCTGCCACGCAACGCCTCCAGCGCCGCGCCGACCAGGGTCGCGGCCTCGTCGCCTGCCATGCTCAGCCGCCGACCAGCTGGACCAGGCGGACGAAGCGGATGTCCGTGTCCGCGGTCAGCTCGAGTTCCTCGTCGAGCTCGGTCACCTGCCGGTCGTCCACGAGCACGAAGAACCCGTTCCGCCCGAATGCCTCGATCGCCCGATCGGCCTGCCGCTCCCAGTCGAGCTGCCGCTGCCGAGGCACCCGGAACCCGTCCTCGGCCGGCGACCCGCCCTCGGGCATCACCAGTCCCCGGAAGATCGGCTGCGGCGCGGCGTTGAAGCGCGCCACCTCGTCCCGGACCCGCGTCCGCACGAGATCGCGCAGCGTCGACCTGCTCGAGACCCCCTCCAGCAGGGTCGTCGCCCCGACCCGCCCTGCCCCCGACACGTCAATGATCGTCACCGTGATCCCCACCGCGGCAGCATATTCATCCGCGAGCCCGCCGCCGCGCTCAGCAGCACTGCAACTTCCTGCAATTTTGCTGTCAGCGGTGGACCCGTCGCCGACAGCGACCGAGCATGGTGGGATGTCGGCCCTAGGTCGTCATCGTGATCGGCCCTCGAGGGCTCAGGGGGGCTCCTAGCCCTGGGGGCCGGTCACCTCAACCGCTCAGTCTTCGGACAGGGCGCGGACCTGCTCCAGGTACGGCTTGTAGGCGGTCAGGAAGGGCTCTGTGGTGGTGATGGTGGCGGCCAGGTGGTTGCAGGTGGCCTGGGCGGTGGCGATCACCTGGGGCGGGTAGTTGTAGCGGATCTGGTGGTCGCGGAACTCGTCCTCGTCCATCACGCGGACGGTGCCGTCGCGGAGCAGGCGGATGTCGAGGTCCAGGTCGACGGCGGTGACCGAGTCGACGCCGAACTCGGGAGGCATGGTGATGTCGCAGTAGATCGCGGTCTGGTGCGGCGTGTCGTTGAACAGGGCGCTCCACCACTGACCGTGCGGGAACAGGCGGACACGGTGATGGTCGATCGTCTGCCAGCTGCCGTCGGCGCGCCGGCCCTGCGTCCCGGGGACCGAGCCGACCCACAGGCCGTACTCGTCCTCGCCGAGCCGGATCGCCTCGACCAGACGATGCGGCTGCCCGTCGTACTTCCGGAACAACGTCGTCACCATCTCCACGCGATCACCCTAGGTGAGACGAGCCACACGTTCGAACCTGGCGTACCCGGGCGGCGTCCTGGAAGGTGAGATTGCCCGGGACGGCCGGGGAGGCCGTTGCCGAGTTCGGATTCCGGGCGTGGGATGCATAGACTCAAGTATTCGAGGACGACCCGCGGGAGGAGCTCGATGCGCGTGCTGGAGACGCTGGGAGGGCCGGCCGACCTGAGGAAGCTGACCGATCAGCAGTTGACTGATCTGGCGGCGGAGATCAGGGACGTGCTGGTCGAGACCGTGTCCCGGACCGGCGGTCACCTCGGCCCGAACCTCGGCATGGTCGAGATCACGCTCGCGATGCACCGCGTGTTCGACTCGCCACGCGACCGCCTGGTCTACGACACCGGCCACCAGACGTATGTGCACAAGCTGCTCACCGGCCGCGCCGGCGAGTTCGGCACGCTCCGTCAGCAGGGCGGCCTGTCCGGGTACCCGAGCCACGCCGAGTCCGAGCACGACGTCGTCGAGAACAGCCACGCCTCGACCGCGCTGTCGTACGCCGACGGGCTCGCCAAGGCGTACCGCCTGCGCAAGGAGGACCGGCACGTCGTCGCGCTGATCGGCGACGGCGGCCTGACCGGCGGGATGGCCTGGGAGGCGCTGAACAACATCGCCGCCGCCAAGGACCTGAAGCTCGTCGTCATCGTCAACGACAACGGCCGCTCGTACAGCCCGACCGTCGGCGGCCTGGCGACGCACCTGACCAGCCTGCGCACCAACCCGCGGTACGAGAAGATCCTCGACCTGATCAAGAAGAACCTCGGCCGCACGCCGTACGTCGGCCCGCCGATGTACGAGGTGCTGCACGGCATCAAGAAGGGGCTGAAGGACATGCTGGCCCCGCAGGGCATGTTCGAGGACCTCGGCCTCAAGTACGTCGGCCCCGTCGACGGCCACGACCGGCAAGCCCTCGAGGACGCGCTGCGCAACGCCAAGTCCTTCGGCGGCCCGGTGATCGTGCACGCGGTCACCAAGAAGGGCTACGGATACGCCGCCGCCGAGCAGGACGAGGAGGACAACTTCCACCAGATCCGCCCGGCGAACAAGCCGCGCGGCTGGACGGACGTGTTCTCCGACGAGCTGGTGAAGATCGGCCACCGCCGCCCGGACGTGGTCGCGATCACCGCCGCGATGCTGCACCCGACCGGCCTGGCCGCGTTCGCCGACGAGTTCCCGGACCGCACCTTCGACGTCGGCATCGCCGAGCAGCATGCGGTGACCAGCGCGGCCGGTCTGGCGATGGGCGGCATGCACCCGGTCGTCGGCCTGTACGCCACGTTCCTCAACCGGGCGTTCGACCAGCTCCTGCTCGACGTCGCGCTGCACAAGTGCGGTGTCACGTTCGTGCTCGACCGGGCCGGTGTCACCGGTGACGACGGGGCGAGCCACAACGGCATGTGGGACATGTCGATCCTGCAGGTCGTGCCCGGCCTCCGGCTCGCCGCGCCGCGGGACGGCAAGCGCGTCCAGGAGCTCCTCAACGAGGCCGTCGACGTCGACGACGCCCCGACCGTCCTGCGGTACGCGAAGGGCGAGGTGTTCCCGGACATCGAGGCGATCGACCGGATCGGGCAGCTCGACGTCCTGCGGCGCACCGGCAAGGACGTGCTGCTCGTCGGGATCGGCGCCATGGCCGCGACCGCGATGGAGGTGGCGCAGCGGCTCGAGGCGCACGGGTTCGGCGTCACCGTGGTCGACCCGCGCTGGGTGAAGCCGGTGCCGCCCGAGCTGATCGAGCTGGCCGGGGAGTTCGAGCTGGTCGCCACGATCGAGGACAACGGCCGCGCCGGCGGCTGCGGCACGATGATCGCCCAGGCCTTGCGTGACGGGGGAGTGAAGACCCCGCTGCGCGATTTCGGCATCCCGCAGCAGTTCCTCGACCACGCCAAGCGGGCCGCTGTCCTGCAGGAGATCGGGCTCACCGGCCAGGAGGTGGCGCGGGAGATCACCGAGCAGCTCACGCGCCAGCACGGCCACGCGCTCAACGAGCCGGATCCGGCCCGCGGCCGTCCGGGTAACGCCTAACGGCCCATGGCCGAGCCAGGGCGGCACAGCAGACACGCTGCCGCGCGCCGGCGATCGCGGGTCTGGCCGCTGCTGCTGTCGTTCGTCCTGGTGGCGATTGCGGTGGCCGGCGGCCTCGCCCTGCATCGGTCGAGCCAGGCCGGCGATCGCGTCGCCCACCCGGCCACGAGCACGCCGACGGTCGACCAGGCCGCGCGGGCGGCGGCCGTCGACGCGGTCCTGAAGCGCCGTGCGCAGGCTGTGCTGACCGGCAACGAGCAGGCGTTCGTCGCCGATGTCGACGCCGGCGACAAGCGGCTGGTCGCGAGCCAGCGCACGCTGTTCACGAACCTTCGCCAGTTCGGCTTCGCGAAGCTCGCCTATCAGCAGCTGGCCCAGCAGTACGACGACACGATCGCCCAGAAGTACGGCCCGTCGACGTACCTGGTCGCCGTCGCGATGACCTACCAGATCCGCGCCATCGACCTGGTCCCGGTGCGCGCGATGCTCGGCTACACGTTCACCCAGCGCTCGAACGGCACCTGGGTGCTCGTCTCCGACTCCGATCTGGACAAGCGTTTGCCGCGCGGTTCGCATCAGGAGGCCTGGGACTTCGGCCCGGTCCTGGTCAAGCGTGAGCCGCGCGTCCTCGTCGTCGTGGAGCAGGGCCAGGAGGCCCTCGCGGACAAGCTCGCCGCGATGTCGGGCAGCGCGGTGCAGGCGGTCTCGAAGAACTGGCCCGGCGGCTGGAACGGCTCCGGCGTGGTGATCGCGCTCGACGACAAGATCGTCCGGGGCGCCGACTACACGCAGCCGAAGAACGCCGAGGACGCGCTCGCGATGGCGACCTGGGTGTACCGCACGCTACCCGGTGAGGTCACCGGCGAGGGCCAGCGGACCGACTCGTACGTCGTGGTGAACCCGCACAACCGCGCCAAGGTCGACGCCCGCACGCTGGCCCACGAGTTCACCCACGTCGCCGCCGCGCCGTACGGCCCGTACGCCCCGCGCTGGATGGTCGAAGGCGCCGCGACGTACGTCGAGTTCCTGCCGATGGACGGGCAGAAACCCCTGGCGATCCCGCAGTACCGGCTGGACGTACGGGCGAAGTACCTCGCGAAGGCGACGAGCCTGCCCACCGACGACACGTTCTTCGCGCGCGCCGACAGCTCGTACCCGCTGTCCTGGCTGGCGCTCGACTACCTGTTCACGCGGTTCGGCGGGGTCGAGGTCGGCACGCTGTACCGCGAGCTGGCCGCGCTCGGGTCGAGCCAGAAGGAGCGCGACCGGATCATGCTCGAGCACGTCGGGATGACGGAAGCGGGACTTTTCCGCGCCTTGAAGGCTGCTGCGGCAGCGTAACCGCCCGGCGTCGAGTAGGGTGGCCCGGCTGCGACCACCCGGGTACTCGGAGGGAACGACCCGAAGTGAGTGCGACGACGCCCAAGTCCGGTCCGCCAGGACCCCGCCGCTGGCTGGGTCTGCTGGTGGCGGTTGCCCTGGTGTCGGGCGGCGTCGTGTACACCGTTGAACAGCGCGAGCAGGACGCCCGCGAGCGCGTGGCTGCCACCCGCACCGCGACCCCGGCTCCGCCGCCGGCGACCGGCACCAAGCCGTCCCGGATCGCCGCCGCCGTCGCCGCCCGCCGGGTCGCCGTCGACACCGTGCTGCTGCGCCGCGCGCAGGCCGTGCAGACCGGCAACGAGGCGTTGTTCCTGGCCGACGTCGACCCAGCGAACAAGAAGCTCCGCGCCGAGCAGAAGATCCTGTTCGCGAACCTGGTCGAGATGGGCTTCACCGAGATCGGCTACAGCCAGGCCGAGGAGCGGTTCAACCCGGCGGTGCTCAAGGCCCACGGCAGCACGACGTACCTGGTCCGGGTGCTGATGCGGTACCAGATCCAGAAGGTCGACTTCACGCCGGTGACGACCGAGCTCGGCTACACCTTCGTCGCCCGCGGCGGCCGCTGGCTGATCACCGCCGACGACGAGCTGGACTCCGACCTCGGGCCGGGCGCGCACCGGGAGGCCTGGGACCTCGGCCGGATCGAGGTGCAGCGCGGGCCGCGCGTCCTGGTCGTCGTCGAGAAGGGCGACACGGCGCGCGGCCGGGCGATCGTCGCCGAGGCGACCGAGGGCCTCGGCGAGGTCGCGGCGTACTGGCCGCTGCGGTGGAGCGGGTCGGTGTTCGTGATCGCGCTCGACGAGACCGAGGTCCGCGACGCCAGGTTCGCCGACGAGGACATCGAGTCCGCGGCCAGCACCGGTACGACGTTCTCCTCGCTGCCCGGTCAGGAGACGGCCGACGGTACGGTCGCCGGCGGGTACATCGTGGTCAACCCGAACGAGCGCGACCGGGTCGACGAGATCCTGCTGTCGCACGAGATCACCCACGTCGCGACCGCGGACCTCGGCGGGTACGAACCGCTGTGGCTGGCCGAAGGCGCCGCGGAGTACGTGTCCTGGAGCGGTATCGAGGCGGTCAGCGGAGCCGGCGAGGTCGGCAAGTGGGAGCAGGAGGTCGTCGACGAGGCGCTGCCGCAGCTGAGCTCGCTGCCCAGCGACGCCGGCTTCTACCAGAACTCCGCCGACGTGTACGGCGTGAGCTGGCTGGCGGTCCGGTACCTGGTGCGGCGGATCGGTCTCGGCAAGGTCGAGGAACTGTACGAGGACATGGCCCGCAACGGCACCGACCAGGCCGCCCGCGACCGCATCCTGCTGAGCCGTACGGGGCTCACCGAGGCGACGCTGTGGACGTCGCTGACAACATACGAGCCGCAACGCTGAGTGGCGGTTTGACCTCACCCGGTCAGAGGTACAGGCTCGAAGGGTTCCGTCCACCTCGAGGAGGCGCCAGATGAGTCTTGTGCGGAAGAAGACGATCGAGCAGTCGATCGCCGACACCGACGAACCGGAGTACCAGCTCAAGAAACGCCTCACCGCGGTCGACCTGACCGTCTTCGGTATCGGTGTCATCATCGGTGCCGGCATCTTCACCCTGACCGGCCGCGCGGCCAAGCTGTACGCCGGACCGGGCATCGCACTGTCCTTCGTGCTGGCCGCCGTCTGCTGCGCACTGGCCGCGCTGTGCTACGCCGAGTTCTCGTCGACCGTCCCGGTGTCGGGGTCGGCGTACACGTTCTCGTACTTCTCCCTCGGTGAGATCTTCGCCTGGATCATCGGCTGGGACCTGCTGCTCGAGTTGATGCTCGGGGCAAGCGTCGTGGCGCAGGGCTGGTCGACGTACGCCGCCTTGTTCCTGGAACAGATCGGACTGGGCTGGCCGTCCTCGATCGGGCCCGACAGCAACGTCAACGTGCTCGCGATGCTGCTGGTCCTGGTGCTGGCGACGCTCGCGACGATCGGTATCAAGGAGTCGCTGCGGGTCAACCTGGTGCTCGTCGCGATCAAGCTGTTCGTGGTGCTGTTCGTGATCGTCGCCGGCCTGTTCTACATCAAGGGCTCGAACCTGACGCCGTTCATCCCGCCGAGCGTGCCGGCCGAGAACGGCGACGTCACGATCACGACGCCGCTGTTCCAGGCCCTGTTCGGCTTCACACCCTCGACGTTCGGCGTGATGGGCCTGGTGTCGGGCGCGTCGCTGGTGTTCTTCGCGTTCATCGGGTTCGACGTGGTCGCGACCACCGCCGAGGAGGCGAAGAACCCGCAGCGCGACCTGCCCCGCGGCATCATCGGGTCGCTGGCCATCTGCACGGTGCTGTACGTGCTGGTCTGCATCGTCATCACCGGCATGGTGAACTACACCGACATCAGCGGTGAGGCCGCGCTGGCCGAGGCGTTCCGGTCCGTCGGCCGGGGCGGTTTCGCGACGCTGATCTCCGCCGGTGCGGTGGCCGGTCTGACCACCGTCGTGCTGACCCTGATGATCGGCGCCGCGCGGGTCGTGTTCGCGATGAGCCGCGACCACCTGATGCCCCGGCAGCTCGGCAAGACGCACGCCAAGTGGGGCACGCCGTACCGCCTGACGATCGGCATCGGCGTGGTCGTCGCGATCGTCGCCGGCGTGACCCCGATCGGCAAGCTCGAGGAGATGGTGAACATCGGCACGCTGGCCGCGTTCACCCTGGTGTCGATCGCGGTGCCGTTGCTGCGCAAGAGCCGCCCCGACATCGAGCGCTCGTTCCGGGTGCCGGGCAACCCGGTGATCCCGATCCTCGCGGCGCTGATCTGCTTCTACCTGATGCTGAACCTGTCGCTGGAGACCTGGCTGCGGTTCGCGATCTGGATGGTGCTCGGCTTCGTGGTCTACGCCCTCTACGGCTACCGCAAGAGCCGGGTCGGGCTGGAGCAGCGCACCGGCGAGGTGCAGAAAGCCTGAACCCAGCCCTCGGGCAGTCGGCTAGGATCAGCCGACTGTCCGAGGGGGGCACCGATGAAACACCCGAAACGCCTGTTCGCGGGCGTTGCCGCGCTGGCGCTGACCGCGTCCGGCGCGGTCGTTGCCGTCCGGGCGCTGGACGGCGGCGTACCGGCCACCGCGGTCCTGGCGAAGACCGGCACCGCGAGCAAGACGCCGGGGGAGCTGAGCGCGGCCCAGCAGGCGGCGCGGAAGAAGGCGGTCGACGCCGTTCTGGCCCGGCGGGCCGCCGCCGTGCGGAAGGGCGACCTGAAGGGTTTCCTGGCCCCGGTGGACCCCAAGCAGGCAGAGCTCGTCGCTCGTCAGCGGCTGCTGTTCACGAACCTGCGGAAGTTCGGGTTCGCGACGCTGCAGTACTTCACCGCGGACGCGTTCCAGGACTCGCCGGCGCTGGTCGAGAAGTTCGGGATGACTGCGTTCTCGACGCGGGTGATGATGCGGTACCAGATCGGCGGGCTGGACCCGCGGCCGGTGCAGACCGACCTCGGGTACACGTTCGTGCCGCGCGGCGGGACCTGGGTGCTGGTCGACGACACCGGGTTCGACGAGACCCTGACCGAGGCCGGGCACCGGCAGCCGTGGGACTTCGAGGAGGTCCAGCTCGTCCGCCGGGGCAAGGTCGTCGTGGTCGTCGACAAGCGCGAGGCGGCGCTCGGCAAGAAGGTCGCATCGGCCGCGGATCAGGCCGTGAAATCGGTCCGCAGGCACTGGAAGCGACCGTGGAACGGCGCCGTGCTGGTCGTCGCGATGCCGCAGGTGCGGGTGATGTCGACGCTCTGGACGGCCGGCAGCGGCGACGGCTGGACGATCGCCGCAAAGGCCGTCACGCTGTTCGAGGGCGAGCAGATGGGCAAGCCCGTCGGGCGGCCGATCGGCAGCCGGATCGTGGTGAACCCGGCGTTGCGCAAGCGGCTCGACAAGGACCTGCTCGTGCACGAGATGACGCACGTGGCGACGGCAACGCTCGGGATGAGCACGCCGATCTGGGCGGTCGAGGGCCTGGCGGAGTACGTCCGCTGCCGCTCGATCGAGGACGACCCGCACTGGTCCGTCGACCCGTACCGCAAACGCGTCCGCACGGCGTACCTGCCGAAGCTCAAGTCCCTCCCCAGCACCGCGACCTTCGACGGCGACGCAGACCTGGCCTACGGCACCAGCTGGTGGATCGTCGAATACCTCGCCGACAAACTCGGTGAAAAGAAGCTGGCCACCCTGTACGCCGACCTCTCCACCCACGGCGAGTCAGCCCTCCAGAAGGACACCGGCCTGACCCCCACCCAACTAGCGGCCGCAGCCAAGAAGTTCAAAGGCTGAGCTACCGCGGTACGCCGTACAACCGCCGCAAACGCCACGACCTCACCCGGCCACGACCTCGTGGCGCTGGATCGCGAGGAGGTCGGCGAGTAGCGCGTCGCGACGGAGCATTTGTCTTTCAGGGCGTTGATGCCTCGGAGGGCAAGGTAGGTGCGGTTGGCGCGTGAGGAGTAGGCCTTGTCTGCCAGCACCCGCTCGGGCCGCGAGGCCCGGATTCGTTGCAGGACGGGGATCATCTACGGTGAGCCGCCGGCCTGGCCCGCCGTGAGCACGAACGCCAGCACCTGCCGGTCGCGTTCGCAGACCAAATGGATCTTGGTTGACCAGCCTCCGCGCGATCGCCCCAGCGCGTCGTCGTCGGGCACGCGGTGGGTGCTGTCGCGGCGCGCACCTGCAGCATGCACATGGGCCCCGGGCGGTACTGGAGTCCACCAAGACCCGCCAGCCGACCTTGCCGCCGGCGTCAGCCGGGGCGATCAATGCCTGCTCGATTTCGTCCCACACGCCGAGCAACTGCCAGCCCGCGAACAACGCATAGACCCGCCACCACGGGCCGTACCCATCGGCAGCCGACCCGGACCCAGAACCGCACGCCGTCGACCAGTCCCCGCACGGGCCTTGCCAGCCGCGCCACGTGGCCCCACCGATCGCCAGCAACGATTCCAGAATCGCCCACCGCGCGTCGCTTGGATCATGACGAGACGGCGACCGCGGAGGCCCCACCCATGTCCGAACGCCACATCGGTGCCGTCGAGTGGCGCGTGGTGTTTGCTGGTGTGGGCCCACGAATTGCCCACAAAATAAGGGGATTCCGGCTCGGAAACTGTCGGCGACACCGTCTAGAGTCGATGCCATGGAACTTCTAGGCGAGCGACCGACGTGGTCGATGAGTGGCAGCGAACTGCTGTCCACCCTCGACACGCTGGAAGCCGAGCTCGCCCGCCTGGAGGCCTACCGGTTGAGCGTGGTCGCCGCGATCGAGTCCACCGGGTACGCCGCTGAGCTCGGCGCCCGCGACACCGCCGAACTCCTGCGCTTCCGGTACCGCCTGGACCCACCGGCCGCCCGCCGCACTCTCCGCCTCGCCCAGACCGCCCCGCACTACCCGGCCGTATCCACCGCACTCGAACGCACCGCCTCCTCCGCAACCACCGACAACCGATCCGGCGACAGCGGATCGGGCGACAGCGGGTCCGACGACGGCGTACCCGACAGCGGATCTGGGGACGGTGTATCCGGGAACGGTGCTGGTGGTGGCTGGCTGCTGCGTCCGGCGCAGGCGGCCGCGATCGTGTTCGGTCTCGACCGGGTCCGGTCAAGGGTCCCGGTGGAGCACCTGGACGCCGCCGCGGAGCAGCTGGTCGGGCTGGCCGGTCACCTGTCACCCGGCGAACTGCGCACCGCCGCCAAGGAGATCGCCGACCTGCTCGACTCCGACGGCCCCGAACCAGAAGAACTGAAGGCGTACGAACAGGAGTCCCTGACACTCTCGGCTGCGGACAACGGGGTGAAGTTCAAGGGCTTCTTGGCCAACGAGAACGCCGAACTCCTGCGCGCCGTCGTGCACGCTGGCGCCCGCCCACACAAGACCGTCGACGGCGAACACGACCCCCGCCCCCGCGACAAGCGCCAGGCCGACGCCCTGTCCACCGCCCTGAGCATCGCCGCCGCCGCATGGGACACCGCCGGACCCGCCGGACCCGCCGCGAGTAGCGCGGGCACAGCCGGCGCCGCGGGCACGAGTGGTCGGCCGGCTGGGCACGGCGCGAAGGCGAACATCACCGTCACGATCGACCTCGAAGACCTCAGGTCCGCGACCGCGGACGCGATCGGGCGCACCGTCTACAGCGGCGGGCTGTCAGCGGCCACGATCCGGCGGCTGGCGTGCGACGCGAACATCATCCCGCTGGTGCTCGGCTCGAACTCCGAACCGCTCGACGTCGGGCGCCGCGTGCGGCTCGTCACCGGGGCGATGCGCCGCGCCCTGGACGCCCGCGACCGCGGCTGCGTGGTCTGCGGGGCGCCGCCGATTATGTGCGACGCGCATCACCTGGTCTCCTGGATCGACGGCGGCGACACCAAGGTCGACAACCTGGCTCTGCTGTGCCGTCGCCACCACGTCGACCTGCACAGGGGCCGCTGGCACATCACCATCCTCGACGGCATCGTCCACGTCGCCCGCCCCAGCTGGGCTGAACCCGGACCCACCCTCACCAGAGCCCGACGCGCCGCACCGCCACACGGCCAGCCACCCGGACGTGCAGCGCCACCGGAGGCCGAGCCACCCGACCGCGAGGAGATCATCGACGGTCGCTCGCGATGGCGGGCCGACGAGGCTGCCCTCCAGCAAGCGGCCGACTTCGCAGCCACCGGCTGAGCCCGGACAACACAACAACCTCCTACCCGCAGGCATGCAGGCAGGAGGCAGTTGTGCTGCGGCGGGGTCCGGAGAGAGCCGAATCCTTCCAACCCCCCCCGGCACCACGTAGCCCGTCCTCTGGCCCAGCCAGACGGACGCCGCCATACCCGAGGTACCCGCCGCACCCGAGTTGCCCGCCGTACCGGAGGTGCCGGTGCCGCGCGGTCCTGCGGTGCCGGGGACGTCCGCCGTACCCGCCGTACCCGAGGTGCCTGCCGTACCGGAGGTGCCGGTGCCCCGCGGTCCTGCGGTGCCGGGGGCGCCCGCCGTACCCGAGGTGCCCGGGGTGCCTGCCGTGCCCGGGGGTGTCCGCCGTACTCGAGGTGCCTGCCGTACCCAAGGTGCCCGTGTCGGGCGTTCCTGCCGTGCCGGGGCGTCCGCCGTGCCCTGCCGTACCCGAGGTGCCCGACGTGCGTGCTGTGCCTGTCGTGCGGTGCGCGGCGTTCCCGCCGTGCCTGCGGTGCCGGGCGTGCCTGCGGTGCCCTGCGGTGGCCGCCTTACCCGAGGTGCCCGTGCCGGGCGTTGCTGCCATGCAGGGGGCGCCCACCGTGCCCCGTCGTACCCGAGGTGCCTGCTGTACCGGAGGTGCCCGTGCCGGGGTTCCTGAGGTGCCTGCCGTACCTGAGGTGCCTGCCGTACCTGAGGTGCCTGCCGTACCTGAGGTGCCTGCCGTACCTGAGGTGCCTGCCGTACCTGAGGTGCCTGCCGTACCTGAGGTGCCTGCCGTATCCGAGGTGCCTGCCGTATCCGAGGTGCCTGCCGTATCCGAGGTGCTTGCCGTATCCGAGGTGCCTGCCGTATCCGAGGTGCTTGCCGTATCCGAGGTGCTTGCCGTATCCGGGGTGTCCGTGCCGGGGTACCTGCCGTGCCGGGGGCGCCCTCCGTACCTGCCGGGTCTGACTTGCCCGAGGTGCCCGACGTGCCTGCCTTCCGGCGTTCCCGCCGCACCCGCCACACCCGAGGTACCGGTGTCGGGCGTTGCTGTCGTGCCGGGGTGGCGCCCGCCGTACCTGCCGGGTCTGACGTGCCCGAGGTGCCCGACGTGCGTGCCGTGCTGCCGTGCGTTTCGCGGCGTTCCCGCCGTGCCTGCGGTGCCGGGCGTGCCTGCGGTGCCCGGTGTAGCCGGCGTGCCCGCCGTTCCTGCCGTTCGAGCGGTGCCGGCGTTCCTGGCGTGCCCGGCGTACGGGGTTGTGTCGGCGGGCGCCGCGCTATCGGGCGCCGAAAGCCGTGGGTGTGGCTTCGGGAGGCGGCGGGGAGCGTTCAGGTGTCCGTTGGTGATGTGGCGCCGCCCGGATGTGTACGCAACAGCCCTTAGGGCTTGGCATTCTCGGACTGCGACGCCGTCGGCGGCTTGGCGTGAATTAACATGCGAGGCCCAGTTCCGCTAGCTGCTCGGAGGGCTTGCAGGCGCCTGAGCCAGCCACCCAGATCCCCGCTGTAGTGCTGCTGGGGGACGGAGCGGGCTTCCGGCTCCGTACCGCCCCCCAGCAGGTCTGTCAGGCGAGGCTGGCTGCGCCTCGGGGGAGGAAGCGGGTGCCGTTGACCTTCTCGGCGATGCCGGTGCGGTCGAGGTACGGCGTGATGCCGCCGAGGTGGAAGGGCCAGCCGGCGCCGAGGAGCAGGCACAGGTCGATGTCCTGGGCTTCCGCGACCACGCCCTCGTCGAGCATGATCTTGATCTCCTCGGCGAGCGCGGTCAGCACCCGGGTGCGCAGTTCGTCGGCCGTGGACGGGGCGTCGCCGACCGTCACCAGCGCCTCGACCTCTGGGTCCACGACCGGCTTGCCCTCCGGCCACACGTAGAACGAGCTCTTGCCGGCGGCAACGACCTTGGCCAGGTTCTCCGACACCGCGAACCGCTCCGGGTACGCCCGGTTCATGGTCTCGGCGACATGCAGCGCGACCGGCAGCCCGACCAGCTGCAGCAGGACGAACGGCGGCATCGGAAGGCCGAGCGCAGACAGGGCGCGATCGGCTTCCAGGATCGGCGTGCCTTCGTCGACCGCCGCGCTGACCTCGCCGAGGAAGCGGGTCAGCAGCCGGTTCACCACGAAGGCCGGCGCGTCCTTCACCAGCACGCAGGACTTCTTCAGCTGCTTGCCGACGGCGAACGCGGTCGCCAGCGACGCGTCGTCGGTCCGGTCCGCGCGGACGATCTCCAGCAGCGGCAGCACCGCGACCGGGTTGAAGAAGTGGAACCCGACGACCCGCTCCGGGTGCTCCAGGTCGGCAGCCATCTCGGTCACGGACAACGACGACGTGTTGGTCGCCAGGATCGCGTCCGGCCGGACGATCTTCTCCAGGTCGGCGAAGATCGTCTTCTTCAGCTGCAACTCCTCGAACACGGCCTCGATCACGAAGTCGGCGTCCGCGAACACGCCCTTGTCCACCGACCCGGTGACGAGCGCCTTCAGCTGGTTCGCCTTGTCCGGGCGCACCCGGCCCTTCGCGAGCAGCTTGTCGATCTCACCGTGCACGTACCCGACGCCGCGGTCCACCCGCTCCTGGTCGAGATCGGTGAGTACGACGGGAACTTCGAGCCGCCGCGCGAACAGCAGCGCGAGCTGACCCGCCATCAGACCCGCACCGACGACGCCGACCTTGCAAACGGGCCGCGCCAGCGACTTGTCCGGCGCACCGGCCGGCCGCTTGGCCCGCTTGTTCACCAGGTCGAACGCGTACAGCCCGCTGCGCAGTTCCTCGCTCATGATGAGGTCGGCGAGCGCCTCGTCCTCGGCCGCGAACCCACGGTCCCGGTCATTGTCGCGAGCGGCCGCGATCAGCTCCAGCGCCCGGTACGGCGCGGGCGCCGCGCCACTCACCTTGACGTCGGCGAAGGCCTTGCCCCGGGCAACGGCAGCGTCCCACGCCTCGCCGCGGTCTACCGAAGGCCGCTCGACGGTGACAGCACCGGTGAGAACCTTCGAAGCCCACAGCAGCGACTGCTCGAGGAAGTCTGCCGACTCCAGCAGCACGTCGCCGATGCCGAGCTTCACCGCCTCCGGCCCGCTGAGCATCTTGTTCTGGTTGAGGGCGTTCTCGACGACGACCTTCACCGCGTTGTCCGCGCCGATCAGGTTCGGCAGCAGGAAGTTGCCGCCCCAGCCCGGGATCAGCCCGAGGAAGACCTCGGGCGTCGACAGCATGCCCGCGGCCGTCGAGACGGTCCGGTAGGTGGCGTGCAGCGCGACCTCGAGCCCGCCGCCGAGCGCGACGCCGTTCACGAACGCGAACGACGGCTTGCCGCCGTCCACGAGCTTGCGCATCACGCCGTGCCCGATCTTGCCGAGCGCGAGCGCCTGCTCCCGGTCGGTGAGCTTCGGTACGCCGGTCAGGTCGGCGCCCGCGGCCAGGATGAACGGCTTGCCGGTGACGCCGATCGCGACGATCTCGTCGCGGGCGAGCGCCGCGTCCAGAGCCGCGTTCAACGATCCCAGGCCCTTGGGCCCGAAGGTGTTCGGCTTGGTGTGGTCGTGCCCGTTGTCGAGCGTGATGAGCGCCATCGTGCCGGCCTTGCCGGGCAGTACGACGTCCCGGGAATGCGCGAGCGTGACGACCTCGTCGGTCGACAAAGCAGAAGCGCTGTCGATCAGTTCCTGCAGACTCATGCCGCGGCACCTTCCCAGTTCGGGTTCTCCCAGATGACCGTGCCGCCCATGCCGAGGCCGACGCACATGGTGGTGAGGCCGTAGCGGACCTCGGGGCGCTGCTCGAACTGCTTGGCCAGCTGGTTCATCAGCCGGACCCCGGACGACGCCAGCGGGTGGCCGAACGCGATCGCGCCGCCGTACGGGTTCACCCGCGGGTCGTCGTCGGCGATGTCGTAGTGCTCCAGGAACGCCAGCACCTGCACGGCGAACGCCTCGTTCACCTCGAAGGCCTGGATGTCGTCGATGGTCAGGCCGGCCAGCCGCAGCGCCTTCTCGGTGGCGGGGATCGGGCCTTCGCCCATCACCTCGGGCTCGACCCCGGCGAAGGCGTACGAGACCAGCTTCATCTTCGGGGTGAGGCCGAGCTCCTCGGCGGTCTCCGCCGACGTCAGCACACAGGCAGTCGCGCCGTCGTTGATACCGGCCGAGTTGCCGGCGGTGACCCGCCCGTGCGGACGGAACGGCGTCTTCAGGCCCGCCAGGTCCTCGAGCGAGGTACCCGGGCGCATCGGCTCGTCGGTACTGGCGTAACCCCAGCCCTGCTCGGCGGACCGGGTCGCGACCGGCACCAGGTCCGGCTGGATCAGGTCGTTCGCGTAGGCCTTGGCGGCCTTCTCCTGGGACGCCACGGCGTACGCGTCGGCACGCTCCTTGGTGATGCCCGGGTACCGGTCGTGCAGGTTCTCGGCAGTGGAGCCCATCACCAGCGCGGAAGTGTCGACGAGCTTCTCGGCGATGATCCGCGGGTTCGGGTCGACGCCCTCGCCCATCGGGTGCCGGCCCATGTGCTCGACACCGCCGGCCACGACCACGTCGTACGCGCCGAACGCGATCCCGGCGGCGGTGGTGGTGACGGCGGTCATCGCGCCGGCGCACATCCGGTCGATGGCGTAGCCGGGCGTGGTGTTCGGCAGACCGGCCAGCAGCGCGGCGGTCCGGCCGATGGTCAGGCCCTGGTCGCCGATCTGGGTGGTGGCCGCGATCGCGACCTCGTCCACCCGCTCCGGGGGGAGGCCCGGGTTGCGCCGCAGCAGCTCCCGGATGCACTTGATCACCAGGTCGTCGGCGCGGGTCTCGGCGTACTGGCCCTTGGCCTTGCCGAACGGGGTGCGAACGCCGTCGACGTACACGACATCGCGGATCTCACGGGGCACGAGGGCCCTCCTCTGGGGTCGGGAAAGCTACCCCGATGCTACCCGTGAGTAACAGAACCGCCAAAGTAGCCGCGCGTGTGGGTCCGCTCACAAAAGCGTGACCCGTGGAAAAGCGGCGCGAATGAGCGCATGCTGTGTTCAAGGTCCGCGTTACTGGAGTTGTTCCATGAACAATTTTGATCTGTCCGTGCCGGTCCTGAGCCGGGGGAAACATCGGAACCCACGCAAGGGTGCCTGCTTCATGGAGTTCGCGTCCTACCTGGCCGGTGAGCCGTGGTCGGACCATCCGTCCTGCACGCATCCGTTGCTCGCGGGCGTCGCCCGCGACGTCAACGACTGCACCACGGACGCCGGGCGCTCCCGCCTGGCTCCGTTGATCCCGTCGGTGATCGGGCTGACCCCGGACGACCCGCACGTCGTACCGCGGGTGACCGCGCGCTGCATCCAGCACGCGCTGCCGGTCGTCTCGCAGGAACGGCAGTACATCCTGGCCGTCGCGCTTCTGGTGGGGGAGAAGCAACTGGCCGCGCTCGACGGGAGGCCGCTCGACGACGTCGAGCCGGATTCGCTCGCTGTGCTGCAGTCGGTGCCGTCGGCGACCAAGTGGGCGCGGTCGTTCACCGCCCGCGCGCGCCGTGCGACCCCGGACTTCGCCCGCCGGACGGCGCCGCGCGCGGTGTCGTGCGCGGTCGAGGGCATCTCGCAGGCGTGCGTGACGGATCCGGACGACCGGCTCTACAAGCTGCTCGTCGACGCGATCGCGGAGACGACGGCGTGGATGCCGGCGCCCGTACCCGAGCCAGCGCCCGAGCCCGCGACGGAGCCGGTTACTCCTGAGGTCGTACGCTTCACTGTGTGACGTCGGAGATACCAGTCCACGAGTGGGGATCCGCTGATTCCGGGGCGCCTGGAATCCTTGTGCTGCAGGAGATCTTCGGAGTCTCCGGCTACATCAGGCGCCGTGCGGCGGATCTGCACGCCCTCGGGTACTACGTGGTCGCGCCCGAGATCTACTGGCGCCTCGACGACACCGACCTGGACGAGTCCTCGCCGGACCTGCTGCGACGGGCGATGGGCATCGTCGGCCGCCTCGACTGGGACCTGGCGGTCAAGGACGCTGTCGCGGTGCTGGACCGGCTGCGGGCGCGCGGCCGGGGCACCGGCGTGGTCGGCTTCTGCTTCGGCGGCGGACTGGGCTTCAACGTGGCCGCAGTGTCGTCGCCCGACGTCCTGGTCAGCTACTACGGCTCTGCCCTGCCCGGGCTGCTCGAGCTCGCGCCGAAGGTGCGGGCGGCGAGCCTGCACCACTTCGGCAACAACGACGCTTACTTGGACGTCGATGCGGTGGTGCCGGGGCTGGGTGACGCCGAGATCCACCGCTACGACGGTGCCGGTCACGCGTTCGACAACCCCCTGCCGATGTTCCACCACGCCGAGGCGTCCGCGCTGGCCTGGCGCCGTACCGAAGACTTCCTTGCCCGTCACCTCCCAACCTCCCAAGGATGAGCATGAGCCTGTACGACATTCCGCTGACCACTCTGTCCGGTGCGCCGACCTCGCTCGGCGAGTACAAGGGCAAGGCCGTTCTGGTCGTGAACGTGGCGTCGAAGTGCGGTCTGACGCCGCAGTACGAGGGCCTGGAGAACCTGCAGGAGAAGTACGCGTCCCGCGGCTTCACCGTGCTCGGCGCCCCGTGCAACCAGTTCGGCGGTCAGGAGCCCGGGTCGGCCGAGGAGATCGAGACCTTCTGCTCGACGACGTACGGCGTGACGTTCCCGATGCTCGGCAAGCTCGAGGTGAACGGCGACCACCGGCACCCGCTGTACGCCGAGCTCACCCAGAGCCCCGACGCCGACGGCGACGCCGGCGACATCCAGTGGAACTTCGAGAAGTTCCTGCTGAGCCCCGAGGGCACCGTCGCCGCCCGCTTCCGCCCCCGCACCGAGCCGGAGTCCGACGAGATCGTCACCGCCATCGAGGCCCAGCTCCCAGCCTGACCACCGGAGATCCCCGCCGCAGGCGCGCGGCGGGGATCTTTTCTGTACGGCATTGCAACAACTCTTTCGAAAGAGTACTTTCGATGGATGCCGAATCCTCACCGCCGACTCAGCGACCCGCGGGAACTCAACGCCCTGGCGCACCCTGTGCGGATGGCGATCATCGAGCTGCTGTCGCTCAGCGGGCCACTGACCGCGACCGAGCTGGCCGACCGGCTGGACGAGACCCCGGCGAACTGCTCGTGGCACCTCCGCAAGCTGGCGCAGCACGGGTTCGTCGAGGAGGCCGAGGGCGGGAAGGGCCGGCAACGCCCCTGGAAGGTGCCAGGACTCGGGTTCCGCTGGGACGAGGAGCATGCATCACCGTCGCTCGAGGAACGCCGCGCGGCGCAAGCACTGTCCGACGTGATGATGGGGCGGGCGATCGACCGTCTGCGGGAGTCGCAGCAGCGCGCCCCGGAGGACACCGAGGAGTGGCGTGCCGCGCGGGGCAACACCGAGATGGTCGCCTGGCTGACCGCGGACGAGCTCGAGGAGATGAACAGCGCGATCAACGCGGTGCTCGACCGCCATGCCGAGCGGTTGACCGACCCGTCGCAACGCCCGGCGAACGCGCGGCTGTGCGAGTTCGTCGCCTGGGGCGTGCCGACGTACTTTCCGGGGGTGGAGACCTCATGAGGAGGCTGTTCGCGCAGCCCGGGTTCCCGCGCCTGTTCGGTGGCCTGAGTACGTCGATGCTCGGCGACTCGGTGATGCTGCTGGTGCTGAGTATGTGGGTGAAGACCCTCACCGGCTCGAACGCACTGGCCGGCCTGACGTTCTTCTTCATGGTGCTGCCGGCGCTGGCTGCTCCGGTGCTCGGCGTCTGGGTGGATCGGCTGCCGCGCAAGCCGATCCTGGTCTGGGGCAACGTCGCCAGCGGTGCCGCCGTACTCCCGCTCGTACTCGTCCGGGACTCCGGCGATGTATGGCTGATCTGGTTGGTCGCCTTCCTGTACGGCGTCTCGTTCGTTGTGCTGCCCGCGGCGCTGAACGGACTGCTGAAAGAGCTGCTGCCGGACGAACTGCTCGTCGACGCGAACTCCAGCCTGGCCACCATCAAGGAGGGGTACCGGCTGTTCGGCCCGCTGGCCGGGGCCGCGATCTTCGCCACTGCGGGCGGCTGGCTCGTCGCGATCGTCGACGCGGCCACCTTCGTGCTGGCCGGCCTGCTGATCGCGACGATCAAGGTCTCCGAGACAACGGCCCCGTCGAAGAGCACCTTCCGTGAGGACCTGCTCGGCGGTGTCCGTTTCCTCGCCGGCGACCGGGTGCTCCGCCACGTGCTGGCCGGGCTGGCGATCTCGATCCTCGTCATCGGTTTCTTCGAGTCGTCGATCTACGCGCTGATGGACGCCTTCGGCAAGCCGCCGACGTTCTCCGGCGTCTTCGTGACCTGTCAGGGGGTCGGCGCGATCGTCGGCGGCCTGACCGCGAGCCGCGCCGTACGCCGTCTCGGCGAGGTCGCCACCTGCGCCCTCGGACTGGTCGTGCTCGCCGCGTCGACCGTCGTCTGTGTGGTCGCCCCCAGCATCGTCGTGGTGCTCGTCGGCGCCGCGATCTGCGGTGTCGGCCTGCCGTGGACGTTCGTCTCGTTCACGACGTTGATGCAGCGCCGTTCGCCGGGTCACCTGATCGGGCGCGTGTCGACCGCCGTCGAGGTACTCGTCGCGACGCCGCAGGCGATCTCACTGGCCCTCGGCAGCCTGCTGGTGAGCCTGCTCAGCTACCGCCAGATCTTTGTCGTCATCGCGACGGTGATCCTGCTCGGCGCACTCCAGATCGTCCTCACCCTCCACCCCGAGATCCGGCGGGATCTGACGAAGGAGGAGGACGTGGTCAGTCCAGCGGTTTGACCGTGGCTTCGGACGCCATCGCGTCGGTGAGGACCTCCGCGGTGAGGGCGATCTGCCAGGCGCGGGCGTGGTGGTCGCGGAGGAAGGTCGTGACCACCTCGAGGTTCACCTCCTTGGGCGGGGACCAGGCGAGCCGGCGGATCGTGTCGGGCGCAAGCAGGTTCTCGGTCGGGAGGCGGTGCGCCTCGGCGATCTCGGCGACCGCGGCGCGGGCGGCCGACAGCCGGGCGGCCGCGTCGGGGTCGCGGTCGGCCCAGGCGCGGGCCGGCGGCGGGCCGTCGTACCGCGGGCCCTGCTTGGGGAGCTCGGAGTCGGGGAGCCGGCGGGCGTGGTCGATCGCCTCCCACCAGGTCCGCATGTGGCGGTGCGCGCCGCGGCCCTTGAACGCGGTCAGCCGCTGGAGCGTGTCGCGGTCGGTCGGCATCGCGGACGCCGCCTCGACAATCGCGGCGTCCGGCAGCACCCGGCCGGGGGAGATGTCGGCGGACTCGGCGATCTGGTCCCGGGCCTCCCACAGCGCCCGGACGACGGCCAGGCTGCGGCGGTTCCGGACCCGGTGCATGCCCGACGTACGGCGCCACGGGTCCGGCTTCGGCTCCCGCGGCGGCGCGTCGAGGATCGCGGCGAACTCCTGCGCCGCCCATTCCCACTTGCCCTCGCGGTGCAGCTCCTGCTCGATCGCGTTCCGCAGCTCGATCAGCATCTCGACGTCCAGCGCGGCGTACACCAGCCAGGGCGCCGGCAGCGGCCGCGTCGACCAGTCGGCGGCGGAGTGCTCCTTGCGCATCCGGTAGCCGAGCACCTCGCTGACGAGCGAGGCGAGCCCGACCTTCGGGTAGCCGAGCAGGCGACCGGCCAGTTCGGTGTCGAACACCTGCCGCGGCACCATGCCGACCTCGGCCAGGCAGGCCAGGTCCTGGTTCGCGGCGTGGATGATCCACTCGGCGTCGACGATCGCGTCGCCGAGCGCCGACAGGTCCCCGAACGGGATCGGGTCCACGAGCGCGGAGCCGGAGCCCTCACGGCGCAGCTGGACCAGGTACGCCCGGTGCGAGTAGCGGTAGCCGGAGGCGCGCTCGGCGTCGACCGCGACCGGGCCGCTGCCGGACCGGAACGCCTCGACCGTGCCGGTCAGGGCAGAGCCGGTGTCGATGACGTCGGAGAGCCCGTCCCTCAGCTCCAGGAGGGGCAGATGCGCGGTCGGGTCGTCGGGGACGGACGGCTGTTGGGTGGCTGGGCTCATCGGCCCCGCTGTCCGCGCCGGGTCGGCATCGCGACTACCCCCGGCGGAACGGGCGGCAGTCCGGCCGCCGTACACAGCACCTCGCCCCACGCCTCGGCGTGGCGGGTCACGTCAACGAGGCCGCCGGGGCCGGGCACGGGGCTCCAGGACGCGCGGATCTCGATCTCCGCCGTCGCGTCGTCGTCGGCCATGCCGCCGAAGCTTTCCGATACCACCCTGGTGACGGTACCGCTCGGCGCCAGGAAGTCTGCACCCCGGTCCGCCAAGGCCTCCATCAGCCACGTCCAGCCCACGCCGCCGAGCAGCGCGTCGGTCACCATCTCCGGTTCGACGGCGGCACGCACGTACGCGACACAACGGAAGGTCGACTGCCAGGCGTCGTTCCCGGCCGGGTCGTAGAGGACGACCAGACGGCCGGTGGCGACATCGTCACCGTCGACCGTCACGTCGGCGCTGACCGCCGCCGCATGCGGTGCGATCCGCTGCGGTGCGGGCATCTCCTCGACGAAAACCTCGGGCCGGAACCGGGCACCTCGTAACTGCGAGACTGCCTCGGTGAACTCCGCGGGTGGCGCGTCGACCTGCTTGCGGGCACCCATATCGGCAGCCTACGACCGATTACTCACCGCCGCGCGTCAAGACGCGCCGGTAGCTGTGTGTGGCCGCGCGTGCGGCGCGGCGTGGTCGGGGGCTGTCCGGGCGTTCGGGAGCGCGTGGGATCATCGCTGTGTGACGCGACCCTCCGCTCTGGACGATTCCGCCTATCTGCTCGCTGCCCGGGGTGAGCGGGTGCCGCACACGCCGGTGTGGTTCATGCGGCAGGCCGGCCGGGCATTGCCCGAGTACCGTGCGGTGCGGGAGGGAATCTCGATGCTGGAGTCGTGTCTGCGGCCCGACCTCGTCGTCGAGATAACGCTGCAGCCGGTCCGCCGTTACGGCGTCGACGCGGCGATCTACTACTCCGACATCGTGCTCCCGCTGAAGGCGGCCGGGTTCGACATCGAGATCAAGCCGGGCGTCGGTCCGGTCGTCGCCGACCCGATCCGGGACGCCGCCGGGGTCGCCCGGGTCCGTCCGGTCACGCCGGCCGATGTGTCGTTCACCACGGAGTCCGTGCAGCAGCTGGTGTCCGAGCTCGGCGGTACGCCGCTGATCGGGTTCGCCGGCGCGCCGTTCACCGTCGCGTCGTACCTGGTCGAGGGCGGGCCGAGCAAGGACTTCGCGAAGACCAAGGCGATGATGCACGGCGACCCGGCGCTGTGGCACGCGCTCGCGGACCGGCTGGCCGACGTCGCGATCGCGTACCTGGCGGTGCAGGTCGAGGCGGGCGCGTCGGCGATCCAGCTGTTCGACTCCTGGGCCGGCGGGTTGTCGCCGCGGGACTACGAGCGGTTCGTGCTGCCGCACTCCGCGAAGGTGTTCGACGCGATGGCGGGGTACGGCGTCCCGCGGGTGCACTTCGGCGTCAACACCGGCGAGCTGCTCGGCCTGATGAGCGAGGTCGGCGCGGACGTCGTCGGCGTCGACTGGCGGGTCCCGCTCGACGAGGCCGTCCGCCGGATCACGGCCGCCGGCGGCGCGCCGAAACCGGTCCAGGGCAACCTCGACCCGGCCCTGCTGTTCGCCGGCTGGGACGCGATCGAGCCCGAGATCGACCGGATCCTGGCCGAGGGCCGGGCCGCGCCCGGTCACATCTTCAACCTCGGCCACGGTGTCCCGCCGGACGCCGACCCCGAGGTGCTGCGCCGGATCACCAAGTACGTGCAGTCGGCCCATGTACCTGCCTGACCATGGCGTCACGCTGGAGCCGCTGCGCGCGGACCACGCGGACGCAGTCCTCGACTTCGAGCGCGAGAACCGGGCGTACTTCGCGGCCTGGATCTGGGACCGCGGCGACGAGTACTTCGCCGACTTCGCGACCCGGCACGCGGCCCTGCTCGCCGAGCAGGAGGCCGGGATCTGCCGCTTCCACGTGCTGGTCGACGGCACCGGCGCCGTGGTCGGGCGGGTGAACCTGATCGATCTGGAGCACGGATCGGCCGAGCTGGGCTACCGGATCGCGGAGAAGTGGGCGGGCAAGGGGCTGGCGACGGCCGCGGTGCGTGCGGTGATCGAGCTCGCACCGACGTACGGACTGACCGCGCTCCGGGCCGGGGCCTCGAATCACAACCCTGCCTCGCAGACGGTGCTGACGCGTGTCGGGTTCCGGGCGGTCGGGAGCAGCAGCACCGATCTGGGACCGGGGAAGAAGTACGAAATGAGCTTGGTATGAACCGGGTCGTGGTCGTCGGCGGCGGGATCAGCGGGCTCGCGGCCGCGCACGCGCTGGCGACCGGGCCGAACCCGCCGCACATCACGGTGCTGGAGGGCTCGCCGCGGCTCGGCGGGAAGCTGGCCGGGGACGCGATCGAGGGCGTGCCGGTCGATCTCGGCGCCGAGTCCGTGCTGGCGCGGCGGCCGGAGGCGGTCGACCTGATCCGCGCCGTCGGCCTCGGGGACGACGTGGTGCACCCGGCGACCACCTCGGCCGGCCTATGGGTCGGCGACCGGATCCGGGCCATCCCGCCGACCGTGATGGGCGTTCCGGTGGACCCGGCGGCGACCGCCGACGTGCTCGGGGCCGCGGCCGCCGAGCAGGTCGCGCACGAGGCCGAACTGCCGGCTCCCGCGCTGACCGAGGATGTGGCGATCGGCCGGTTCGTTGCCGACCGCATGGGCTCCGCGGTCACCGACAAGCTGATCGACCCGCTGCTCGGCGGGGTGTACGCCGGGAAGGCCGAGGAGATCTCGCTCGCCGCCGCCGTCCCGGACCTGTACGCGAAGCTGCGGACCGCGCCGAGCCTGCTCGCAGCCACGGCCGAGCTGCGCGCACTGGGTCAGAAGCGGGCCGGCCAGCCGGTGTTCGCGGGCCTCGTCGGCGGCATCAACCGGCTGATCGGCGCCCTCGAACAGGACCTGGCCGCCCGCGGCGTGGAGATCCGGACCAAGCTCGCCGTCCGCCGGATCTCGCGGACCGCCGACGGGTTCGAGCTGGAGGCGGGCCCGGTGCCCGCGCCGACGCTGTTCACCGCCGACGCGGTCGTGGTCGCCGTACCGGCTGCTCCGGCGGGCCGGATGCTGGCGGAGCTGGCGCCGGCGGCGTCGGCCGAGCTGGCGGCGATCGAGTACGCGAGTATGGTGATCGTCACACTCGCGGTCCGCAAGCGTGACTGGCCCGCCGGCGCGACCGGCTCCGGGTTCCTCGTCCCGTCGGTGGAGGACCGGACGATCAAGGCCTCGACCTACTCGCACGCCAAGTGGGCGTGGTCGGCGGAGGCCGGGGGAGAGCTGGCCGTACTGCGTGCCTCGGTCGGCCGCCTCGGCGAGGAATACGTGCTGCAGCGGTCCGACGAGGAGCTGGTCCAGCTCGCGGTGTCCGACCTGAAGCAGGCCATCGGGCTCGACGCGCCGGTCGTCGGCTCGCTGGTGACGCGCTGGGGCGGCGGCCTCCCGCAGTACGCCGTGGGGCACCTCGACCGAGTCGATCGGGTCGAAGCCGCGGTGGCCGGCGTCCCCGGGCTGGCGGTGTGCGGAGCGGCGTACCGGGGTGTCGGGATCGCCGCGTGTGTGGCATCGGGTGGCAACGCGGCCACCCGGGTGCGGGAGCACCTGGACGCATTGGAGACAATGACATCGTGGAAACCGTGACTGGTAAGCCGAAAGCCCGCGAGCTCAACAACGTCATCCGGTACACCCTGTGGTCGGTGTTCAAGGTCGAGACGCCGCTCGGCGACGCGGACCGCGACGAACTGACCGCCGAGCTCAACGACCTGATCGGGAAGCTGGCGGCCGACGACGTGGTGATCCGCGGGATCTACGACGTCGAGGGGTTCCGGGCGGACGCGGACTTCATGATCTGGTGGCACGCGCCGACGTCGGACGCGCTGCAGCAGGCGTACCACGCGCTGCGCCGGTCGCGGCTGGGGCGGCACCTGGTCCCGGTCTGGTCGCAGTTCGCGCTGCACCGGCCGGCCGAGTTCAACAAGAGCCACATCCCGGCCTTCCTCGCCGACGAGGAGCCGCGGCCCTACATCTGCGTGTACCCGTTCGTCCGGTCCTACGAGTGGTACCTGCTGCCCGACGAGGAGCGCCGCGCGATGCTCGCCGAGCACGGCAAGATGGCCCGCGGCTACCCCGACGTCCGGGCGAACACGGTGGCGTCGTTCGCGCTCGGCGACTACGAGTGGATGCTCGCCTTCGAGGCCGACGAGCTGCACCGGATCGTCGACCTGATGCGCGACCTGCGGGCGTCGACGGCGCGCCGGCACGTGCGCGAGGAGGTCCCGTTCTTCACCGGCAAGCGGACCGAGCTCGGCGACCTGATCGCCAACCTGGTCTAGGCGTGCACCGCAAGGCGTTCCCGGTGCTCTACGTCAGCGACGTACGCCGGGCCGTCGGGTTTTACACGCTCCTCGGGTACGAGCCGACGTACCAGTTCCCGCTGGAGGGCGACCCGCACTACGTCGGCCTGGAGCGCGGCGAGTCGTCCCTCGGCCTGTCCGACGCGAACTGGCCCGAGGCGCAGCTCGGCATCACGGTCGGCACGGCGCCGCGCTTCGAGCTGTTCGTGTACGTCGACGACGTCGAGGCCGAGGTGGAACGCTTCCGCGCGGCCGGCCACCCGGTCCTGCAGGAGCCGGCCACGATGCCCTGGGGCGAGCGCCAGGCCTACCTGGCGGACCCCGACGGCAACCCCGTAGCCCTGGCAACCCCCGTCTGACCCGTTACGTCCGAAGAAGCGACGAGACGTCCCGCCACTTCTTCGGACGCAACAGGTCAGGTGCCGGGCTTTTGGAGCAGGTAGTCCTCGGCGCGCATCGACGTGGGCGGCCGGACGTCGGACGGGATCAGCTCGCGCAGGTCCCGCTCGGTGAGCGTGTCCGGGTCGCTCGCGGACAGCCGCGTCGCCTGGTTGGAGACGGCCTCCTCGAGCACGTTCCGGATGAAACGGCCGTTACCGAAGCTGTGGCCGCGCGGCGCCGGCGGGATGACGGTGCGGACCTTGTCCAGCACCTCCTCGCCGTAGATCATGCCCTTCTGCCGCGCCTGCAGCTCGAAGATCGCGACCAACTGGTCGGTGTCGTACTCGCTGAACGACAGCAGCTTCGGGAACCGGGACTGCAGACCGGTGTTCGACTCCATGAAGCGCTGCATCTCGCGGTGGTATCCGGCGACGATCACGATGCAGTCGTTGCGGTGGTCCTCCATCATCTTCAGGATCGTCGAGACCGCTTCCAGGCCGTAGTCGCCGGGCGTGTTCTCCGGCGTCAGGCTGTACGCCTCGTCGATGAACAGCACGCCGCCGAGCGCCTCACGGAACTTGGCCGCGGTCATCGGCGCGGTCGAGCCGACGGCGGCGCCGACCAGGTCGGAGCGGTCGACCTCGACCACGTGACCCTTCTCCAGGACGCCGAGCTGGTGGTAGATCCGGCTCAGCAGCCGGGCGATCGTGGTCTTCGCCGTACCGGGCTTCCCGACGAACACCATGTGCCGGGCTCGCTCGTGACTCGGCAGGCCGAGCTCGGTGCGGCGCAGATTGGTCTTCACCTCGGCGACCATCCGGCGGACCGCGTCCTTCACCGACTCCAGGCCGATCAGGGAATCGAGCTCGGCCAGCGGGTCGTCGCTGAAGTCGACGACCTCGGGCATCGGATCGTCGAGGGTGCCGCCGCTGCTGCTGCTGGGACGCGCCTTCGGCTCCTCGTCGTCCTTGACGGTCTTCCAGGCGGCCGACAGCGACGCCTCCTGGTCGGCCGCGGCCGCGTTCTCGATGATGCTCCAGCGCTCGCGGTCGAGCATCCGGAACAGCGTGGTCAGATCCGGGACCTCGGCCTCGGGCCACGGGCCCTTGGCCAGCACACCGGACAGGTGCACGCCGACGCGGGCCGCGGCGGCGCCCCAGGACCGGGCGAGCGCCGACTGCCCGCCGCGGATCGCACGGGACATCCACTGGTTGACGTGGCCGTGCCAGATCGGCAGCGTGAAGGCCTCGTGGATGTCCTCGAGCGCCTTGTGCACGTCGAGCGCGGCGTCGCCGAGGACGTTCGCCACCGACTGCGGGATACCGCGCAGGCCGGTGGCCAGGATCAGCTCGGCCAGCACCTGGGCGAAGTCGCCGGCGTACTCGTCCGGGCTGGCCATCAGCATCCGCGCGTGCGTGTCGCGGACCGAGTTGATCGAGTAGCGCAGCGCCGCGCTGGGGCCGGCGAGCTCCGGCAGCACGGCGCGCTCGGAATCCTTGAGCGCGTCGGTGCGCCAGTACTTCGCGATCTCGTCGTACTCGCCGTTGACGTGCAGTTCGGTCAGCTCGCGGTCGGCCAGCACCCGGTCGAACGCGGCGGCCAGGGCGGTGGCGCGGGCCGCCATCGGGGGAGCGTCGACGAACATCCCGACGACGTTGCGGGACAGCTGGAGCGCGTGCCGGCGGCCGTTCTCGCGGAACCCGCGGGCGCCGGCGATCGCCTGCAGGTGCCAGTCCGTCGGCGCCACGTAGATGACGTGGCCGTTGCCGCCGAGCCGCGACGACGGCCGGTAGAACTCGCGGGTCAGCTCGGTCGGCAGGTCGGCGTACTCACCGTGCAGGACCGGGATCCACCCGGTCAGCAGCGGCGCGGCCTGGTGGGTGAACCAGACCGCCGCCGGTGTGCCCTTCACGAAGTCCGGGAACGCCTCCGGCCGCAACGGCCGCAACGCCTCGGGATCGTCGGCCCAGGCCTTCAGCTGCGCCCGGACCCGGGACAGCCACGCGCCCGGCACTTCCCACGGCTCCTCCGCCGCCAGCACATCGAGAACCCGCGGTCTACGGACGTCGTCAGCCACCGATTTCCTTCCCCTGCGTCCACCAGCCGACCCAGTCTAGGACCCGACCGGGCGAACGGCGCGCAGGTCAGGCCGGGGTGAGGGTCAGGCTGATGCTGTTGATGCAGTAGCGCAGATCGGTGGGCGTACCGTAGCCCTCGCCCTCGAAGACGTGGCCGAGGTGGGAGCCGCAGTTGGCGCAGCGGACCTCGACGCGCTTCATGCCGAGCGTGCTGTCCTCGATGTACTCGACGCGGTCCTCGGCCAGCGGCGCGAAGAACGACGGCCACCCGCAGTGCGAGTCGAACTTGGTCTCGCTCCGGAACAGCTCGGCGTCACAGGCCCGGCACTTGTAGACGCCGACCGTCTTGGTGTCGGTGTACTCGCCGACGAACGGCCGCTCGGTGCCGGCCTGGCGCAGCACGTGGAACTCGGCGGGGGACAGCTGCGCCTTCCACTCCGCGTCGGACTTCTGTACGGCGTACTGCTTGGTGTCATCAGTCACGACACCAGTATCGGTCGCCCGGGCAAGAAAACCCCGCCCGGGCGACCGACGTAAGACTCCGGTTACCGCACCCAGGACGGCAGCGGGATCAGCTTCACCACCTGCGGGTCGTGGTCGGAGATCTGGTCCGGGAACTCCGCGTTCATGTGCACGACGTCGTACGCAGACGCCGGCCGCAGGTTCTGCGAGATCAGGATCTGGTCGAGGATCTGGCTGTTGCCCTCGAACACGTAGCTGTACCGCTCCGGCAGCGGCAGGGTCCGCGGCAGGTCGATCAGCGCGGTCTTGCCCGAGCCGACCAGGATGTCCGCGGTCTCGGACCAGTCGAAGTCGTTCAGGTCGCCCAGCACGACGACGTTCGCGCCCGTGTCCTTGGCCAGGATCTGGTCCACGAACCCGCGCACCACTGCGGCCTGCTGGTGCCGCTTCTCCGCGGTGACCTGCACCGGCGGCTGGAAACGACCCCACAGCGGGTTGTCACCGCCCTTGGAGCTGAAGTGGTTCACGACCACGAACACGGTCTGCCCGTGCCACTTGAACTCGCCCGCGAGCGGCACCCGGGTGGCGGCCCAGGCGGGGTTCGCCGGGTCGACGCGGCCCGGCGACGAGCTCAGGTGCGGCCGGCCCGCGGCGTCGGTGACGATCGTGGTCGCGACCGTCGAGCCGCCGCCCGGCCGGTCCACGAACTTCAACGGCTTGTCCGTCCGGTACAGGAAGGCGACCCGGATGTTGCCGCCCGGCTCACCGCCCTCGGCGTTGTTCACCGGGTCGATCTGCCGCCAGGCGTACTGCGGGCCGCCCGCCTTCACGATCGCCGCGGCGAGCAGGCCGAGCGTCTTGTCCGCGGTCGTCGTACCGGAGTTGACGGCGCCGTCGTCGTCCTGCACCTCCTCGAGGCCGAGGATGTCCGGCGAGGCGAGGTTGTGGACGACGGCCTGCGCGAGCCCGTCGAACTTGGCGTCACCGTCGGACGGGTCCAGGTTCTCCACGTTGAACGTCGCCACCGACAGCTGCACCGGAGACGAGGCCTTGGTCGTCTCCCGCGTGACGCCGCCGTCGATCACGGTCGGCGTCGTTGTCGGCAGCAGCTTGAAGTTGCCGAACGAGTAGTCGAGGACACCCGTCACCACACCAGCCAGCTTGTCGCCGGTCTTTGCGTCCGGAATGGGCGTCAGGACGTCGTCCAGCAGCACCCGCTCCGGGTTGCTGTCGGTCTTCTGCAGCAGGATGCCGCCGCGCACCGTACGCACACCCGCGCCGGCCGCCACGACGGACAGCTCACGGAACGAGCTCGTCGGCCCGGTGACCTGGGGCTGGTCGATGCCCAGCCACATGCCCTCCAGCGACTCCCAGAAGTCGAGGCCGTCGGTGGCCGGGTCGAACGCGGTGCTGGTCGTCTCGACGTCGCCGGACGCGTCGTCCTCGATCACCGTCGACGGCGGCACCCGGCCGCCCGAGCCGACGATGGTCGGCGCCGGGACCGCGGCGGTACCGGTCCCCGAAGCCGTTACCGTGACCTTCGTGTTGGTCAGCTCGGTGGTCGTCAGGTTCGTCGTACCGCCGGAACCGCCCGGGCGGAACTCGGCGACCGAGCCCTCGACCGTGACGGCGTCACCGACGGAGACCGTCGGCGCGGAGCTCGTGAACACGAACAGGCCCTCGCTGGTGGCCGGGTCGGCGTCCGGCTGCGGGTCCTGGAACCAGAAGCCGTTGCTGCCCTTGACCGTCACCACACCGGTGACGTTCGCGACCTTCTTGCCCTCCAGCGGGGAGCGGTGCGCGGCGCCCTGGATGTCGTGGATCTTCGCGTCGACGGGCGGCTCGGCGGGACCGCCGGTGAGCGTGCCCGGCGACGGGTTGCCCGCGGCGAAGTCGGCGCTGTTGTTGTCGGTGTCCTGCTTCGGGTCGACCCGCGCGGCCGAGGTGGTGTTCGACAGACCCGGCGCCGGCGCGGTCTCGGAGTCGGTCGCGGTGCCGTAGCCGACGTAGTCCTTGACGGCCGGGTCCGCGTGGCAGCTGGCGCCACAGGCGAGCGCGGTCTGGTTGGTGACCAGGGCGACCTTGCCGCTGCTCGCGGACATCGGGATGGTCCCGGTCACGTTCGGCGTCGGCATCGGCTGGCCGTTGGCGCCGCCACCCTCCTGGACCAGGTACGCCGTACCCGGCGCGATGGTGCCGGTCAGCTTGGTGACCTGCCACGACGAGCCGGTCGAGGACGCGTACTGGATCGACCAGCCGCTCACGTCGACCGGGGCCGAGCTGTTGTTGGTCAGCTCCACGAAGTCGTTCGTGTACGGCGCACCGCTGTTGCCGCCACCGCCGTACACCTCGGTGACGACCACGTCGGTGGACGCGGCGTCGGCAGGCCGGGCGACCAGTGCGGCGGCGCCGGCTAAGGCAAGACTTGAAGCGACCACGAGAGCGCCCACGCGGCGCCGTGGTAGGTACAGGGCAGACATGGCCCGGATTCTCACACCGGCACGCGGCCGTTCCAAGGTCCAACACGTGAACACCCGGTGCCCGTCCGAAAGGCACGGGTGATCCTTCACCCGAGCGCGACCAGCCGGAACACCTCGACGGGCTCGGCCTTGCCCTTCAAGCTCACCAGTCCGAGCGACTCGGTGCGGGCCTGCGGCAGCAGCGCCTTCGTGGCCGCCCCGATCGCGACCGCCCCGCCCGGAGCCTTGCCCTCGATCCGCGACGCCACGTTCACCGTGTCGCCGATGACCGTGTGGGTCCGTCCGCCCTCCGTCCCGAGCAGGCTGACGGACGCGATCCCGCTGTTGACCCCCACCCGGAACTGCGGCCAGTTCGGGTGCGCCGCCCGGATGGCGGTGGCCGCCTCCTGCAGCGCCAGACCGGCCTCGGCCGCCCGCCGCGCGTGGTCAGGCTGGTCGCCGCGCTTGTTGAACGTGACCATCAGCGCGTCCCCGATGATCCGGTCCACGTCGCCGCCGTGCCGCCGGACCACCGGCGGTACGACGACCTCGAAGTACGTGTTGAGCATCGCCGTGACCTCGGCCGGCTCGTGCTGCTCGGAGAACGCGGTGAACCCCTGCAGGTCCGCGAACAGGACGCTCAGCTCGCGCTGCCCGGACACGGTGTCTTCCTGGTACAGGTCGGCGAACCGCTCCTCGTACCACTGGATCCGGACGCCCACGACGACCAGCACGAACGCGGAGAGCAGCAGCACGTGCCACTCCCACCACGACAGCGCCCAGTTGCGGGCGAACACCAGCGCGACCATCGCCTCGCCGAGCAACACGAACGCGGAGATCATCGACAGCAGCATCAGCGAGGGCCGCGCCCACCACGTCCGCAGGTACCGGGCCGCGGCGACGACGTACAGCAGGATGGTCGGTATGGCGAGCGCGGCGAGGATGCCGTCGGCAACCTCGGGAACGGCGCGGCCGTGCAGCGGCCACAGCCGCAACACCGAGGCCAGTGCCCACAACGCCATCAGCACGAGCAGAGCGACCCGCAGCCTTCGCCCCAACGTGATGCCGGAGACGGTCAGGCTCGACAGGAACGCGAACACCGACGCCAGCGCCACGCCTACCGGTGTGGCGAGCGTGAAGCCGGCGTTGGGCGTGTCCAGGAGCACCTTCGGCGTCGCCAGCGCGTGCAGGCCCAGGAACCCGGCGGCCGACAGGAACGCCAGCGACACGAACAGCACCCGCGCGTCACCCCGTCGTACGGCGGCCGCTCCGGTCGTGTAGGCGAGGACGGCGCTGAGCGCGGCGGTCAGCAGCACGAGCCAGAAGTGCGTGGGGTGGTGCTCGAAGTGCACGTCGAGCTGTGGCCTTTGCAGCAGCAGCATCAGGCCCGCGAGCGGGATCATCAGCACCAGCGCGGTCAGGCCGACCATCGCCGGTGAGTACACGAACCGGCGCTCAAGCATCCGAGCGAACCTTGAGATGGGTGTGGATCTGCGAGACCACCACCGATCCCTCACCGACCGCGGACGCCACCCGCTTCACCGAAGCGCTCCGCACGTCCCCGACCGCGAACAGCCCGGGCACCGTCGTCTCGTACGGCTGTGGCGGCCGGTCCTCGTGCCACCGAGGATCCGTCGCGGCGTCCGACCCGGTCAGCACGAACCCGTGCGGATCCCGTCCCACCTGCTCCGGCAGCCACTCGGTCCCGGGAACCGCACCGATCATCACGAACAATCCGTCGACCGGGATCGTCTCCTCGGCACCGGTCCGCCGGTCCCGCAGGACGACCTCCTGCAGCCGGCCGTCGCCGCCCCCGCCGACCACCTCGCTCGACGCCCGGACGATGACGTTGTCCGCGGCGTCGATCGCGTCGATGAGGTACTGCGACATGCTCGCCGACAGGTCCTCGCCACGGATCACCAGCAGCACCCGGCGGCAGTACCGCGCGAGGTGCAGGACCGCCTGGCCGGCCGAGTTTCCGCCGCCGACCACGCACGCGTCCCGGTCCTTCAACCCGTGCGCCTCCGAGACGCTCGCGCCGTAGTACACCCCCGCCCCGACGAGCTTCTCCAGCGACGGTACGGCCAGGCGCCGGTAGGACACGCCGCTCGCCAGAACGACGGCCCGCGCCGTGACCTCGCCCACTGCGCCGATCTCCGCGACGAACACGTCCCCACGCTTCTCGAGTCGCTCCACCGTGCGCATCAGCAGGAAATGCGCCCCGAACACCCACGCCTGCTGGTAGCCGCGCTGGGCCAGCTCCGAGCCGCGGATGCCCCGCGAGAACCCCAGGTAGTTGCGGATCAGCGAACTGGTGCCCGCCTGGCCGCCGATCGACTCGCGCTCGACGACCAGCGTCCGCAGCCCTTCCGACGACCCGTACACGGCCGCGGCCAGCCCACCCGGTCCGGCCCCGACGACCAGCAGGTCGAACGACCGCTCCTCGTCCGGCGCGAGTGTGGTCGGGACGCCCCACGCCTCGGCGATCTCCACGTCGGTCGGATCGTGCAGCACCGGACCGCCCACCGCCGGCATCCACACCAGCACGCCGTCGCCGGGATCGGGCTCGCCGATGAACTCCAGCGCGTCGTTCGCGAGCGCCGAGCCGCTCTCCCGGAACGCGCTCGGGATCCCGTTGCGGGCCAGCAGGCTGCGGATCGCCTGACCGCGGACCGAGTTCGGGGCCGCGATCACGACCACCTCGCGCCAGTTGGCGACCTCGTACCGCGACCACTCCTGGACGAACTCCGCCACTGTCCGGTGGAACAGCTCGTCGTGCGCGATCCACGGCTTCAGCACGTAGTAGTTGATATCGCCGACCGCCATCGCGGACAGGATCGCCGACGCCGTCGTCCGCTCCGCCCAGGCGCCCCACTCGATCAGCAGCGCGCGGCGTGCGTCGGGATGCAGCGTCCGCGACGCCGCGAGGATCTCGGCCCGCTCTTCGTCGGGCAGCGAATGGTCGACCATCACGACCGCGACCCGTTGCTCCCAGTCGCGGGCCCGCCGCAGGCAGTCGAGGGCGGCAGCGGCCGTCACTTCGCCGCGGACCCGGAAGTCCGCGCCGAAACCACGATCCAGCTCTGTCTCGCACCGCTCCAGACGCTCCGGGTCAGCGTCGACGACGAGCAGTACCGGCCGCGCGGTCCGTAGTCGCGGCCCCTCCCCGGGGTCCCCACCCATGTCTGTGACGGTAGGTCCGCACACAGCAGAGGGCAATGCGATATGGGGGACAAAGCGTTTGTTCGTCGGGTCCTGTCCGCCCCAGTGGGACAGGACCCGACGAGACCTATTGCGTCAGTTGACGCTCACAGCCGACCAGGTGGCGGCGACCGCGGCCCGCTCCGGGCTGCTGGCGCCGTACAGGTCGGTGGCCGCGTTCAGCGTCGCGGTCCGGGCCTGCGCGTACGTCGTACCGCTGGTCATGTACGTCGACAGCGCGCGGAACCAGATCTTGCCGAGCTTGTCGCGCCCGATGCCGGCCAGCGTCGTGCCGTTGCAGGTCGACGCGTTGTGCGGCAGGCCGCCGATCGTCTTCGCACCGGTGCCCTCGGCGAGCAGGTAGGCGAAGTGGTTCGCCACGCCCGAGGAGTAGTGCACGTCGAGGTTGCCGACCCCGGACGACCAGCAGTCCGCGGAGTTGCCGTCCTTGCTCGGCTTGTCCATGAACCGCAGCGCCGGGCGGTCCTTCATGATCTCCTCGCCGATGTAGTAGTCACCGGGGTCGGAGGCGTTGTTGGAGTAGAACTCGACCAGCGTGCCGAAGATGTCGCTGGTGGCCTCGTTCAGACCGCCGGACTCACCGGAGTAGGTCAGGTTCGCGGTGTGCTCGGTGACGCCGTGGGACATCTCGTGGCCGGCCACGTCGATCGAGACCAGCGGACCCGCGACGACGTTGTCGCCGTCGCCGTACGTCATCTGCTTGCCGTCCCAGAACGCGTTCACGTAGTTCGAGCCGTAATGCACGCGGCTCGGGACGCCCTTGCCGTCGCCGAAGATGCCGTTCCGGCCGTGCACGTTCTTGTAGTAGTCGAACGTCGTCGCGGCGCCGTAGTGCGCGTCGACGGCCGCCGTGGCGCGGTCGGTGTTGACCCCGGTGCCCCAGTGGTTGTCCGCGTCGGTGAACCGGGTCGGGGCCGTGCAGCCGAACCCGAACAGCTGGCACAGCAGCGAGTCGGTCTTGTTGTTCGCGTCGGCGGTGTAGCCGCCGCCGCGGGTGGCGTCGGTCAGCGTGTAGCCGCCGGTCGCCGTGGAGGTCTGCAGCGGCACGGTCCCGCTGTACAGGCTCTTGCCGTCGCCGGTCGCGGTCTCGATGTGCTGCTCGCTCACGAGCTTCGCGCCGGTCAGGGCGTCGACGGTCGTGGTGATGCGGCTCGGCGTGCCGTCGGCCTGGGTGCCGACCGCCGTGACCAGGTAGGCGAGCCGTGGCGCGCCCTTGCGGGCCTCGATCACCAGACTCGGTTTGCCGTCGGCCTTGAGGCCCCTGGCAACCGCCTTCGCGGTCGCGGTCGCGCTGCCGAGCTTCGGCGTCCGGCCGACGTTCGCGCTCTTGCTCAGCGTCAGGCTGGCGCCCTTGAAGGCGCCGTCCTTCGACTGGTGGACGACGACGTCGCCGCCGAGGACCGGGAGGCCGCCGATCGTGCGGTCCATCCGGACGTGGCTGGAGCCGTCCTGGTCGACGATCACGTCCTTGACCACGAACGCGTCGGCCGTGGTGGCCCGTAGCGCGGTCAGGTTGCCGCTGATCGCCTCCTTGGCCTTGGCGACGGCCGCGGCGGGGCTGGGGACAGGGGACGCCGTCGGCGCTCCCGTTGCTGTGGTGGCGCTGGTCAGTCCGAGGGCGGTGGTGGTCGCCACTGCAGTCGCAGCGGCGAACAGGGCGGATCTGTTCATCCTCGCGCTCCTTGTCAGGTGTCCCGGAGGCCTCACGCCCCAGGAACGAGGTGCAGGAACGTTACCGCTCGGTCACCTACCGTGGCCAGAGGTCGAGAAAAGTTGCCTTTCCCGTGCGGCGCACGGAAATCCGGCCGCTGTGTCCGGGCGGGGCGATACGGTCGCTGCATGGCGAAGAGCACACCGGTGATGCTCACCGTGGGGGACCGTGAGGTCCGGGTGTCCAGTCCCGAGCGGGTGGTCTACGAGGCGACCGAGTGGGCTCCGGAGGTCACGAAGCTGCAGGTCTGCGAGTACTTCATCAGCGTCGCTCCCGCGTTCATGCACGCGTCGGGCGACCGCCCGGTCGCCCTCGAGCGCTGGCCCGGCGGCTGGCGCGAGGGCATGAAGCTGTCGGTGGACACGACCGGCCGGCAGACGGGCGACGGCTTCTACTCCAAGCGCCTTCCGAAGGGCGCGCCGGACTGGCTCGTGACCTGCAGGGTCCTGACCCCGAACGGCCGCCCGATCGACGAGCTGTGCCTGACCGAGCCCGCCGCGGCCGTGTGGGCGGCTCAGATGGGCACGCTGACCTTCCACCCGTGGGCCGTCCGCAGCCGTGACCTCGAGCATCCCGACGAGCTGCGCATCGACCTCGACCCGCAGCCTGGTGCGACCTTCGCCGACGCGCGCCGGGTGGCCGGCGTCGCTCGGGAGCTCCTGGAGGAGCTGGGCCTGCGCGGGTACGCGAAGACCAGCGGCAACCGGGGCATCCACATCTACGTGCGGATCCGGCCGGAGTGGACCTTCGACGAGGTCCGGCACGCCGCGATCGGCCTCGGCCGCGAGCTCGAGCGCCGCGACGACGGCGTCACCACCGCCTGGTGGAAGGAGGAGCGCGGCGAGGCCTCGATCTTCCTCGACTTCAACCAGAACCTCCGCGACCGCACCGTCGCGGGCGCCTGGTCACTGCGGCCCCGGCCGGGCGCCCCGGTCAGTACGCCGGTGACCTGGGAGCGGCTCGCCGAGCTCGACGATCCCCGCGCCTTCAACCTGCACACGGTTCCGGAGTACCTCAGCGACGGCGACCCGTGGGCCGGTATGGACGAAACGGCGTACCCGCTGGACGCGCTGCTACGGCTCTGGGAGGAGCTCCCCGGCGGCGAGCTGAACTTCCCGCCCGACTACCCGAAGATGCCGGGGGAGCCGCCGCGGGTCCAGCCGAGCAAGAAGGTCGCCGAGCACTGGGACGAGCAGGGCAATCGGATTGGTGACTGACGTCACCTCACAACATGCGTGCCTACCTTGTCGGAATAGGTGTCATCAACCTGCTCATTCGCTAGGAGACACCTGTTATGGATGCTCGTCTGGATCTGTTCACCAACCCCGTCCTCGGCAAGTTCGTCAAGCACCTCAACACCGCGGCCCGGGGCGCGATGGACGCCGGCGTACCGCTGGCCACACTGGAGCTGGTCGAGCTGCGGGTCAGCCAGATCAACGGCTGCGCGTACTGCGTCGACATGCACTCGAAGGATCTCGCGCACCACGGCGAGACCGCGGTCCGGATCAACCTGGTCGCGACCTGGCGCGAAGCCACCGTCTACACCGAGGCGGAGCGCGCCGCGCTCGCGCTGGCCGAAGCCGGCACCCGAATCGCCGACGCGGCCGGCGGCGTTCCCGACGACGTCTGGCTGAACGCTGCCAAGCACTACGACGAGGAGCAGCTCGGCGCCCTGGTCGCGGCCATCGCCGGCATCAACACCTGGAACCGCCTCAACGTCATCACCCAGCAGCCGGCCGGCGACTACGTCCCCGGCCAGTGGGGGTGATGGAGGCTCTCAGAGAGCGCGGAGGGCGCCGCCGTCGATCGGGATGATCGCGCCGGTGACGTACGACGCGGCGGGGGACAGGACGAACGCGGCGACCCGGCCGAACTCGTCGGGGGAGCCGTAGCGGCGCAGCGGGATGGTCTTCTCGGCGGCGCGCCGGGCGGCGTCGGGGTCGGCGGACCTGCCGTCCAGCTCCTTCAGCCGGTCGGTGGCGATCCGGCCCGGCATCAGCCCGTTCACCCGGATCCCGTTCGGCCCGAGCTCGTCGGCCAGTGTCTTGGCCACCATGGCGAGCCCGGGCCGCAGGCCGTTCGAGATCGCCAGCCCGTTGATCGGGGATTTCACCGACGACGACAGCACGAACGCGATCGAGGTGTCCTCCGCGCCCGCCCGGGCGACCGCGCGAGCGATCCGCAGGCCGCCGAGGAACACGCTGTCGAACGCCGCCCGCCAGTCCTCCTCGTCGGTGTCCAGCGCCGTCCCGGCGCGCGGACCGCCGACGCTGATCAGCGCGCCGTGCAGCGCGCCCCACTTGGCGATCGCGGTCGCGGCCAGCCGCTCCGCACTGTCCGGGGCCGCGTTGTCGACCGGGATGCCCACGACGTTCTCGCCGAGCTCGGCGGCCGCGCGCGCGATCGATTCCTCGTTGCGGCTGGAGATGACCAGCCGGGCACCTTCGGCGGCCAGCGCCTTCGCGGTGGCGAAACCGAGCCCGGCGCTGGCGCCGGTGACGATGTAGGTGCGGTCGCGTAGTCCAAGGTCCACACCACCATCCTGCCGCACCGCCCCCGGCCGCGCACCTCGACCGTTCGTGGCCGACGGCAAACAGCGCGTCAGTCGCCGTGCTTCACGGGTTCCGGGGTTTCGTTGCGCGCAGCAACAACTGGCGGCTGCGGACCGGCGTCCCGGGTCTGCTGGCGGGAGAAGTACACCAGGCCGCCGAGCGCCAGCAGCGCGAAGAAGAACCACTGCAGCGCGTAGAAGAAGTGCGGCCCGTCGTCGATCTCCGGACCGGGGAACCCGCTGAACGCCGGGTCGTTGGCCGGTTCCTGCTTGTCGATCGTGAGGTAGCCGTCGTACAGCTCCAGCCCGAGCACCTTCGCGTAGTCGGGCCCGTTGATGAGCCGCGCCGTACCGTCGTCCGGGGTGCCGCCGTTCGTGCGGCCGCCGCGCTCGCTGCGTTGCAGGCGGCCGGTGACGGTCACCTCACCGGCCGGCACCGGGGGAACGTGCAGCGGCATCAGCTCCGAGCTCTGCCGGGCCAGGAACCCGCGGTCGACGAGCACCGCCTTGCCGTCGGCGAGGACCAGCGGTGTGACGATCTCGAAGCCGGGCTTGTCCTGCACGTTGCGGTACTTCAGCACCACCTGCTTCGAGGCGTCGTACCGCCCGGTGACGACAGCGGTCCGCCACGCATGCTGGTCACCCACGACACCCGGCGGGCCGACAATCTGGTCGATCGGCGCCGCGGGCGCGGCGAGGTTGGTCCGGGTCACCTCGTTGCGCGCCTTGCGTTCGTCGAGGCGGTGCAGCTGCCAGCGACCGAGCTGCACACACACGCCGGCGAGGAGGAGCACGCCGAGCGCGGCGGCGATCCAGCGGACGTTCATCAAGCGACCCACGTCTCGAACTTAAGCCATGCCCTGAAACGACCGGCGCGCGGCACGTACGCTGGGGGCGTGACGGCGACCCCCGAAGTGACGCGAACAGGGCTGGCGGACCGGTACGGCCGGGTCGCAACCGACTTGCGCGTCTCGCTCACGGACCGGTGCAACCTGCGGTGCACGTACTGCATGCCGGAAGAGGGCCTGGACTGGCTGGCGAAGCCCGAGCTGCTCACCGACGACGAGATCGTCCGCCTGGTCTCGATCGCCGTCACCCACCTGGGCGTGCACGAGATCCGCTTCACCGGCGGCGAACCGCTGCTGCGCCGCGGCCTGGTCGACATCGTCGCCCGGACGACGAGCCTCGACCCGCGCCCCGAGGTGTCGCTGACCACGAACGGGATCGGTCTCGCGCGCTCGGCGGCCGCGCTGAAGGAGGCCGGTCTGGACCGCGTGAACGTGAGCCTCGACACGGTCGACGCGGAGACGTTCCAGAAGCTCACCCGGCGGGACCGGCTGAAGGACGTGCTCGCGGGCCTGCAGGCCGCGCACGACGCCGGCCTGACGCCGGTGAAGGTGAATGCGGTCCTCATGCGCGGCGTGAACGACGCGGATGCGCCGCAGTTGCTGGAGTTCTGCCTCGAACGCGGCTACGAACTGCGGTTCATCGAGCAGATGCCGCTGGACGCCCAGCACGGCTGGGACCGGACGACGATGATCACCGCGGACGAGATCCTCGGCATGCTCACCGAGCGGTTCCACCTGACACCGGACGACGCCTCGAAGCGCGGCAGTGCGCCGGCCGAGTCGTTCCTGGTCGACGGCGGGCCGCGAACCGTCGGCATCATCGCCTCGGTGACGCGCCCGTTCTGCGGGGACTGCGACCGGGTCCGGCTGACCGCCGACGGCCAGGTCCGGGACTGCCTGTTCGCGCGCACCGAGTCGGACCTGCGGAGCGCGCTGCGGGCCGGCGCCGACGACGCCGAGCTGGCCGATCGCTGGCGTCGTGCGATGCTCAACAAACTGCCGGGTCACGGCATCAACGACCCGAGCTTCCTGCAACCCGCGCGGCCGATGTCCGCGATCGGCGGTTGACGGTGATACCGGCCCAATCCGGAAATGTGCTTTTTCGGTACTAGGTATTCACCTGACGAATGGCTCGACCTCGCGCAGGAATGACCGGCGCCCGAGGAAGTCGGACAAGCTGTCCTTGTGTTCGTCGCACGCCAGCCAGGTCTTGCGCCGGTCGGGGGTGTGGATCTTCGGGTTGTTCCACAGCAAGGCCCAGGTCGCCGGGTTCCCGCAGCCCTTGGCGGAGCAGACCGCAGGTGTGTCTTCTTCAGTCATCCGCGGGTGCCATTCCTCTGCATTCCTGATGTCTCAATAATCAATAGCCTGGGCAAAATGAAGCGACGTCGGACAGCCACGGGGGGAGCCGTCCGACGCCGCATCAAGTCCCTGAATTTCACTGATGAACTTCAGAGCACGCGGGAGATTCTGACACGGATCAGTCCAAGTTTTCCAGTCCCGGCCGAGATCACTTTTCGGTGTCGGCCGTACGGTCCTCGGAAGGGTCGCCGGAAGGGTCCTCGGACGTGTCGTTCTCGGCCCGTACGACGACCGTCGGACGGTCCCCGATCGCGGGCCGGGCGGGCGCCACGTACGGATCCGCGGCGGGCTGGGTCGAGGACCGGTGGGCGTTCGCCAGCACCACCGCGAAGTACGGCAGGGCGATCGCACCGACGACGAACAGCCAGCGCCACGGCGACGGCGTGACGACGGCGAGCACGAAGCAGACGATCCGGATCGACATCATCCACGCGTAGCGCACGATCCGGCTGTCCAGGTCCTCGGACCGGCCGGGCTGCGCGCTCGTCACCGAGATGACCGTGGCGTCGCTCCGCTCCTGGCGTTTCGACATCTATCCTCCTCACAACAACGGTACGCCGCGCCGGTTCGGCAACCGAGCCCGGGCGTGGCCAGGCTGGAGAGAGGTTTGTCATGACCGAGCGAAGCGAGGGAATCATTCAACGCAGTCCGATCGTGCCTCAGCGCCGCCCGCAGCGAAGCGAGGACGGCGATGAGTAACCGCACCTACCGGGTCACCGAGATCGTCGGCACCTCGAAAGAGGGTCTGAACCAGGCGATCACCAACGGGATCACCCGCGCCGGGGAGACGCTGCGGCACCTCGACTGGTTCGAGGTGACCGACATCCGCGGCCACCTCTCCGACAACCAGATCGACCACTACCAGGTGACGATGAAGGTCGGCTTCCGGCTCGAAGACTCCTGACAGGTCCCGCGAAGTCGGGAGCACCCGCCCCGGTGGGATAGCGTTCCTCCGTCCGGCGATGTGAGGAGGGCTTGTGGGTAGGTCAGTGTTGGTGACCGGCGGTAGCCGCGGGATCGGGCTGGCGATCGCGACCGCGTTCAAGGAAGCGGGCGACCAGGTCGCGGTCACGTACAACACCAGCCCGCCGCCGGAGGGCTTCCTCGGGGTCAAGTGCGACATCACCGACCAGGAGCAGGTCGACGCCGCGTTCGACACGATCGCGGAGCAGCACGGGCCGGTCGAGGTGCTGGTGGCCAACGCCGGCATCACCCGCGACACGCTGCTGCTGCGGATGTCCGACGACGACTGGGACGCGGTCCTGCAAACCAACCTCACCGGCTCGTTCCGGGTCGCCCGCCGGGCCGCGAAGGGCATGCTGCGGCTGCGCAAGGGCCGGATCGTGTTCATCTCGTCGGTGGTCGGCCTGCTCGGCTCGCCCGGCCAGGTGAACTACGCGGCCAGCAAGTCCGGCCTGATCGGCATGGCCCGCTCGATCGCCCGCGAGCTGGGCAGCCGCGGCATCACCGCGAACGTGGTCGCCCCCGGCTTCGTCGAGACCGACATGACCGCGGTGCTGCCGGAGGAGACCCAGAAGCAGTACCTGAGCCAGATCCCGCTCGGCCGCTTCGGCCTGACCGAAGAGATCGCGAACGCGGTCCGCTGGCTGTCGTCGGAGGAGGCCGGCTACATCACCGGCGCGGTGATCCCGGTCGACGGCGGGATCGGGATGGGCAACTGATGGGCATCCTCGACGGCAAGCGGATCCTGGTCGCCGGAGTCACCCTCGACTCGTCGATCGGCTTCGCCACGGCCAAGGTCGCGCAGGAACAGGGCGCGACCGTGCTGATCTCGAACTTCGGCCGCGCGCTGAGCATCACCAAGCGGATCGCGAAGCGGCTGCCGACCGAGCCGCCGGTCCTGGAGCTCGACGTCACGAACGCCGAGCACCTGGCCGCGCTGCCGGACGCCGTCCGCGAGCACGTCGACGGGCTGGACGGGGTCGTGCACTCGATCGCGTACGGCAACCCGGAGACGATCCTCGGCGGCAAGTTCCTGGACGGCCCGTGGGACGACGTGGCGCAGGCCGTGCACGTGTCGGCGTACAGCCTGAAGGCGCTCGCCGTCACCTGCGCGCCGCTGATGAGCCGCGGCGGCAGCGTCGTCGGGATGACGTTCGACGCGACCGTGGCCTGGCCCGGGTACGACTGGATGGGCGTGGCGAAGGCGGCCCTCGAATCCACCAACCGGTACCTGGCGCGGGACCTCGGCGCCCAGGGCATCCGCTGCAACCTGGTCTCGGCCGGTCCGCTGAAGACCCTGGCCGCGAAGGCGATCCCGGGCTTCGAGAAGTTCGAGGAGCCGTGGCTTGACCGGGCCCCGCTGGGCTGGGACCCGTCGGACCTCGAGCCCACCGGGCGGACCATCGTCGCCCTGCTCAGTGACTTCTTCCCCGCGACGACCGGCGAGATCGTGCACGTCGACGGCGGTTACCACGCGATGGGAGCGTAGTGGCAACGTCCTTGGTGGAGCTCCGCGTTCTCGACGGCGCCAACCTCTACTTCAGCCGCGCTGCGATCAAGCTGACGCTGGACGTGTCGGCGATCGCGGACGCGCCCGCACCAGCGGCGAAGGCGTACGCGCAGGCGATCGGTCTCGGCGCCACCCGTCCCGGGCGGATCGGGTCCGGCTTCCGGCAGCGGTTCGCGATCCGGGTCGTCGGCCACGTCGTCCGGCGGATCGCCCGCGAAGCCGGGATCGGGCGGATCGGTGTCCGCGTCCGTCCGGAGGCCGATGTACGGCGGCTCGTGGTGGCGTTCCCGTGGGCGCACGAGGGTCGCGCGCGGGCGCTCGGCACCGCGATCGTCGAGGTGCTCGACGCGTTCGGTGCCGATGACCTGACCGAGTTGATCGCTGCGGTCGGCGAGCGGGTCCGGGACGAGCCGCCGGGCAACCCGCCGCCGACGCTGCGACCGAAGGTGCCGGTCGTCGCGGTCACCGGGACGAACGGCAAGACCACCACGTCGCGGATGATCGCGCACATCGGGCGGGCCGCCGGGCTGCACGTCGGCTGGTCGAGCACCGACGGCGTGTACTTCGACGGCGAACTGGTGAAGTACGGCGACTTCTCGGGCCCGAGCGGCGCGGGACAGGTGCTGTCGCAGCCGGGCATCCAGCTCGCGGTCACCGAGACGGCCCGCGGCGGGATCCTGCGCCGCGGCATCGGCGTCGCGTACAACGACGTGTCGGTGGTGACCAACGTCACCGCGGACCACCTCGGCCTGGGCGGGATCGACACCATCGACCAGCTCGCCGAGGTGAAGGCCGTGATCACCCAGATCACCCGGCCGCGCGGCTGGTGCGTGGTGAACGGCGACGACCCGCGGACGTTCGCGATGCGGCTGGGCTCGCCGGCCAAGTGCTGGGTGTTCTCCCGCGACCCCGACTCGCCGTCGATCCGGACCGTGCTCGACGAGGGCGGCCGGGCGACGACCGTGCTGGACGGGTTCGTCACGGTGCTCGACAACGCCCGCGACCCGGAGCCGCTGCTCAAGGTGGTCGACGTACCGATGACGCTGTCCGGGCTGTCGCACTACAACGTCGAGAACACGCTGGCCGCGGCGTCGGCGGCGCTCGGTCTCGGGTTGCCGCGGGCCGCCGTGATCGAGGGACTGAGCACGTTCGCGCCGAACGAGAACAACCCCGGCCGGATGAACATGTACTCGCTGCGCGGCTTCACCGTCGTCATCGACCTGGCGCACAACGAGGCCGGGCTGGAGGCGCTGCTCGAGATCATGAACGGCGTCCGGCCGGAAGGCGGCCGGCTGATGCTGGCGCTCGGATCGCCGGGGGACCGGGCCGACGACATGGTCGCGGCGCTCGGCGCGATGGGCGCGCGGGCCACCGACCGGGTGGCGATCGGCCACAAGAGCGACTACCTGCGCGGACGGCCGCCGGAGGAGCTCGAGGCGGTGTTCCGCGAGGGGGCCGCCTCGGTCGGCGTGACCGACGTACCGGCGTTCCCGACCGAGCTGGCGGCGGCGCAGGCGCTGGTCGCGGAAGCCCGGCCCGGCGACGTGGTGGCAGTGATGTCTCTGCAGCATCGGGCGAGTCTTGACGACTGGTTGCGGTCCGAGGGGGCTACTGTCGACACACCGGAGACCTTGAAGAGCAAGGTCGAGAGAGCCCAGCGCTAGCCCCTTCCGCCCCCGCAACGGGACTGTCGGGGTGGGAACGGGGTTGTGATGCGCTACCTGTGGTCGATCCCGGCCGCGGTGGTCGCCTGGTTCGTGGGCGGCTTCTCCGCGACCTACCTGAAGGGCCTGCCGGAGGGTACGACGTCCTTCGTGCCGCCGCGGATCGACCTCGTGGTGCTCGGGGGCTTCGCCGGCGGGGTGCTGGCGGGGCTGCTGATCGGGCGGATCCGGATCGCCGTACCGGTGGTGCTGGTCGTTGCCGCGGGCATGTGGTGGCTGACCGGGAACTCCATCGGCGAGCGCGACCTGCTGATCACGTTGCTGGTGGCAAGCGCTCTCGGCGGGTTCTTCGGCGCCCTCGGCGCCCGGAGCTCGGTGGTCGCCGCGTTCGCGCTGGCGCTGCCGGTGGCCTGGAGCGCGCTGCGCCCGGCCGAGCAGCTGGCCGACTGGCGGTGGCTGTGGCAGCTCAACGGGCTGCTGGTCGGGGCCGGGCTCGCGCTCCTGCTGTACGTCGCGTGCTGGAAGCGCGGTTGGCGGTCGGTGGGGTCCTGGCTCCCGCTGGCCGGGTTCTACCTGGTCTGCTTCGGCATCGTGGCGTCGGTCCGGCTGGTCAGCCAGTCGACCGGGAAGCCGATGGACGCCGTCGGCAACGCCTCGACCGAGGCCTTCTTCCAGTCCTTCGAGCCGCTGCTGCGCGAGTACTGGCCGTGGATGGTGGTCGGCGTCCTGCTGGCGATCCCGATGGTGGCCCTCAAACTCCGCGCCCTGCCGCCGGCGCCGCCGCCCCCGGACCCGTACGCCGATCGGTCCAACGACGCCGTCCTGTCCGACGACCTCGACTGGATCGACGAGATCGAACCGCGCCGGCGCCTGCTCGCCCGTCGGCAACACGCCGGAGAGGGCTCTCTAGGTGAAGGTTCAACCATAGGCTGATCGGTGTCCGGGAAGCGCCGCCCTTCCACACCTGGAGCACAGCTACCCGGTGCGACCTTGTTCAGCGTCCACGCGGGCCGGGCGCCTGCCGGCCGGTGGCGGTCAGCGGGGTGACGGAGGTGACGTCGGCCGCGTCGATGACCAGCGCGAAGAAGCGCAGGCGACTGCTGTTCGGCGTACCGACGGCGTCGGTGTCGTAGGTCTTGCCGCCGGCGGTGACCCGCACCTTGCGTGCGTCGGCGGCCACGGCGCCCATGACCAGCGTGAGGTGCATCGGCGACGAGAGGTTCGGGACATCCGCCGGGACGGCCCGGTACTGCGCGAGTTGCCCTGGCTGCCAGTTCTCGCTGAAGCAGGCGTCGGCGCCGCCGAAGGCCTTCGCCGGACCTTCGTCGGTGACGACGAGGCAGCCGGACCTGATGTACGACGCGACTGCCCAGCTCTCGTTCGGGATGCTGCCCCGGGCGACGTAGAAGGCCGGTGCGTACTTGAGCGAGTCCGGCTGCGTCGTGAACGCCGGCTCGTCGGACCAGGGCGACGGAAGCGGGGTGTACTTGAAGCCGAGATGCTGGGTCTGCAGCGCGGGGGCAGGGGCCGTCGACGAAGAGGTGGCGACGCCTGGCTCCGCGGACCGCAGGGAGCCCAGCGCTGAGCTCGCCACCACGACGACCGCGGTCACCGCCGCCGCGGTGATCGCCGCGGCGGTGGTACGGCGACGTACCTGGCGGCGCTTGATCCGCAGCCGTACCTGCACGGCGGGGTCGGCGGGCTCGGGGCGCTCGGCGGTGAGCAGGGCCAACTTCGCGCCCAGGTCCTCGGACAGCCGGTTCGGGTCGTCGGTCATCGGATCTCCTTTCCGGCCAGGTCGGCCAGCTCGTCCGGGGTGGCGAACGTGATGTCGACGCGGAGCGTTTCCAGGCCCCGCCGGGTGTGTTGCTTGACGGCTCCGACGGAGCATCCGAGCAGCTCGGCGACAGTCCGCTCGGGCAGGTCCTCGGCGTACCGGAGGTAGACGGCGGCGCGCTGGCGCGGGCTGAGGCGTGCCATCGCCTCGCGGAGGGCGAGGCGTTCCTCCACCTGCGTGGTGCCGGCGTCGACGATCGATTCCGGCGGCGTGTCGGTCGGGTGTTCGCCGTGCCAGCGGCGGCGTCGTCCGGACAGAAACGTGCTGGTGACGATCTTGCGGAGGTAAGCCTCGGGACTGCCGGTCCGCAGCTTCCGCCAGTGGAACCAGAGCTTGGTGAACGCGTCCTGCGCCAGGTCCTCGGCCTTCTGGTGGTCCAGGGTCAGGGCGTACGCGAGTCGTGCGGTGGCGCTCCACCGCGCGCGCACGAACTCGTCGAAGTCGTCCTCGGCTGTCATCCCCACACCCCTACAACGTCATGACGAGCGTCGCAGGGTGACAGGTCAGCTGAGAAGTTTCTGGCCGAGCCACTCGCCGGGCCGGAAACCGGGCGGGAGGGCGAAGACGGCGGAGCCGATGGTGGTCGTCCACTCGTTGAGAGCGTCGACGGCGTCCAGCCGGGTCAGCAGCGGGAGGAACTGGCCGGCGATGTCGGCCTGGTGGCTGAGGAAGATCAGGCCGGACTCGCGGGCAGCGCCGGTGTCGTGGACGTAGTTGAGACCCTGGCGGAAGATCCGGCGGCCGTCGTTCTCGGAATGGTGGGAGAGCCGGGCGTGGGCGTTCTGGGCGATGACCGGGCGGCCGTCGGCGTCGCGGGCCTCGAGGTCGAGGTCGTCGTGCTCGGCGGTGCCGGTCAGCGGCGCGCCGGTGGACAGCTTGCGGCCGACGGCGCGTTCCTGCTCGGAGCGGGTCAGCTCGTCCCAGGTGTCGAGGTTCATCCGGATCCGCCGGACGACGAGCGTCGTACCGTCGCGGAACCAGTCAGGGCCGTCGGCCGACCAGACGGTCCGGTCGAACTCCGGCGTACCGAAGGCGGGGTTTCCGGTGCCGTCGACCTGGCCGAAGAGGTTGCGGCCGGTGACCGGTTCGCCGTTCGGGCCGGTGCTGTCCCAGAAGCCGGTCTGCCGCCAGACCGGGGTCGCGAACGGCTTCGCGTCCGCGACCAGCCGCCGGACGGCATGCACCACGCTCACCGCATCGTCCGCGCCGACCATCACCAGCAGATCCCCGCCCGACCAACCGGCCTCCAGCCGGTCGTGCCGCATCACCGGCAGATCGTCCAGCCCGGCCGGCCGCTGTCCGGTCAGGTCGAACACCCGCGGCCCGAACCCGACCGTCACGGTCAGCCCCTTGTTCGCGACCGCCAACTCCGGCGCGGCGTCGCCGGGCGCGGGACGCCCGTCCGCCAGCGCGACGATGTCATTGGTCCACAGCCGCATCAGCCGTCCCAGCCCGGCCCGGTCCGTGGACAGCTTGAATGCCACCAGCTCGGCCGACGCCGGCGCCGCGCGTGCGATCCCCGCCTGATGCGTTCCGTACGGCGAGATCGCCCGCGCCGGAGGCTGCACCGTAGTCCGTTCGGCGCCAACGGCAACAACACCTGTCGCGCCGGCCACGACCCCAGCAGCAGCCAGCCCGCCGAAGCCGAGCAACCGCCGCCGCGAGGGGCCGCTGGTGGGCGCGGTCATCGGGGGGTGGGGTGGTAGTGCTCTTCTTCTTCGGTGAAGGCTTTGACGGGGACTTTGAGGTCGTGGGTGCTGTTGTCGGAGAACTTCAAGGTGAGGGGCACCTCGTCGCCGGGGTTCAGGGGGTGCTTCAGCGACATCAGCATGATGTGGTCGCCGCCGGGGGAGAGGTGGGCGTGGGATCCGGCGGGGACCGTGACCCCGCCGGTCTTCTCACGCATCACCATCTTGCCGTCCTGGGTCGCCATCTCGTGCAACTGCACGACGCCGGCCACCGGTGACGTTGCCGAGGTCAACTTCACGTCGGTGTCGCCGGGGTTGGTCAGCGCCATGAACGCGGCCGTCATCGTGGTGTCCTTGGCGCCGGTCGTCGCCCGCACCCACGCGTCCTCGACGAGTACGCCGGGAGTGCCGGCCGCGACCTCCTGCGTCGCATTCGATCCGCAACCGGCGACCAGGAAGGGCACGAACAACAGCAATAGCCTCGTCTTCACGCAACGGCCAACGAGACTTGCCCTAGGCAAGTTCCCGCGCGGGGTCCTCTGTGATCTCTTCGTCGGGTTGCACAAAGTCCGGGTCGCCGCCCTCGTCACCCGACCGCGCCCCGGCCTGCGCGAGATGCGACACCGATTCGAGCTCGGCGAGCACGGACTGGTGCTGATCGACGCACAACACCACGAGATCGCCCGGGTTCGACCGCTCGAGCGCGAACCGAACCGCCTCGAGCTCGTCGAGGACGACGTCCACGCGCCGGCACCGCGCGCCGTTGTCCATCGCGGCCCGCACCCCGGCCGTGACCAGCTCGGCCGACTCGCCGCGCTTGCGGCCCCGCAGCCGGGCGTCCTCGCGGACCACGACCACGTCGAAGTGCTGGGCCGCGACCTCGCCGAGCTCGCGGATGTCGTCGTCGCGGCGGTCGCCCGCGGTCGCGATCACGCCGATCCGCGACGGCCGCCCGACCTCGGACGACGCGCTCAGGCTCTCGCCGAGCCGGTCGACGAAGTCACCGAGCATCCGCATCGCGGGCGCGTTGTGGCAGTAGTCGACGATCACGCTGCGCCCGTCGACGTCGATCTCGTTCAGCCGGCCCGGCGACAGGTAGTACGACGTGTTGAACGTCCGCAGGCCCTGCCGGATGTCGTGCAGCGGCGCACCCGCCGCGAACGCCGCCGCCGCGGCCGCCATCGCGTTCTGCACGTTCATCATCGCCCGGCCGCCGAACGTTGCCGGCAGCAAGTGGGTCCACGCGAGCTGCATCGACCGGCGGCCGTGTTTGACGACGATCATGTCGCCGAGGTCCGACCGCTCCAGCACCACGGCGCGCCCGCCGCGGCGGCAGTGGCCCTCGATGTAGTCGCGGATCTCGCTGCCCTGCTCGGCCATGCTGAACCACACGACCTGCCCCGAGCACTTGCGCCGCATCTTCCGCACCAGCGGGTCGTCGGCGTTCAGTACGGCGTACCCGGTCCGCGGCACCGCCTCGACGAGCACGGCCTTCACGTCGGCGAGCTGCTCGAGCGTCTCGATGCCGCGCAGCCCGAGGTGGTCGGGCTGGACGTTCAGCACGACGGCCACGTCGTTGCGCTCGTACCCGAGGCCTTCGCGCAGGATCCCGCCGCGCGCCACCTCGAACACCGCGAAGTCGACGCGCGGGTTCTGCAGCACCATCCGCGCGGACTTCGGGCCGGACGCGTCCTGCCGGATCACCAGCCGCTCGTCGATCACGATGCCGTCGGTCGAGGTCATCCCGACCTTGCGGCCCATGCCCTTGAAGACATGGCTGATCATCCGCGAGGTCGTCGTCTTCCCGTTCGTCCCGGTCACCGCGACGATCGGGATCCGGCTGACCGCACCGGGCGGGAACAGCATGTCCACCACGGGTTTGGCGATGTACTGCGGTTCGCCGACCGTCGGGTTGGTGTGCATCCGGAAGCCGGGCGCCGCGTTCACCTCGCAGATCGCGCCGCCGGTCTCGCGCACCGGCTGGGTGATGTCGGGGCAGATGAAGTCGATCCCGGCGATGTCGAGCCCGATCATCCGGGCCGCCTCCTCGGCGATCTCGACGTTCTCCGGGTGCGCCTCCCAGGTCCGGTCGATCGAGATCCCGCCGGTGGACATGTTCCCGGTGAGCGTCAGCTTCACCATCACGTCCTCGGGCGGTACGTCGTCCAGCTCGAACCCCTGGTCGCGGACCAGTTGGCGGGCCGCGTTGTTGATCGTGATCCGGGTGAGGATCTTCTCGTGGCCGACCCCGCGGCGGGGGTCGGCGTTGGTGATGTCGACCAGCTCGGCCACGGTGTGGAGGCCGTCACCGACGACGTGCGCGGGCACGCGCTCGGCGATCGCCTCCATCCGGCCGTTGATGATCAAGCACCGGTAGTCCTTGCCGGTGACGAAGTTCTCCACGATCACGAATCCGCGCCGGGACTGCTCGGCGGCGATCGGGAACGCCTCGCGGACGGCGTCCGCGTCCTGCAGGTTCAGGCAGACGCCGCGGCCGTGGTTGCCGTCGAGCGGCTTGCACACCACCGGGTACCCGATCTTGTGCGCGACCGAGACCGCTTCCTCGACCGTCCGCACCGACTCCGAGCGCGGCACCGGCAGGCCGGCCGACGCGAGCAGCCGGGTGGTCAGGTCCTTGTCGCTGGCGACGTCGACCGCGATCGAGCCGGTCTCCGACGTCATCGTGGCCCGGATCCGCTTCGCGTGCACGCCCTGCCCGAGCTGCACCAGGCTGGCCTTGTTGAGCCGGATCCACGGGATGTCGCGGGACACCGCCTCGTCCACGATCGCCTGCGTGGACGGGCCGAACGCGGTCCGCTCGGCCTGCTTGATGAACTTCTCCAGCTCGGTCGTGAAGTCGAACGCCGGCTGTCCATCCTTCATTTGGGGCTGGACCAGGTTGTTGACGAACCGGACGGCGAGTTCACCCGCCGCGAGCCCGACCGCTTCGTCGGCGTACGCGTAGGTGATGTTGTAGATGCCGGGCGACCCCTTCACCTGCCGGGTCTTGCCGCGGCGCATGTCGTGGCCGGCCTCCTGCTGGAGCTGCAGCGACACGTGCTCGGCGATGTGGCCGAGCCAGGTGCCTTCGTACAGCCGCTCGATGAACCCGCCCTTGCGGCCGCGCGAGCAGTGGTGCTGGTCGAGGCGGGGCAGGTCGGTGAGCAGCCGCTCGGTGAAGCCGGGGATGGTGTTCGACGGGAAGTTCTCCAGCGAGCCGAGGTCCACGACCAGGTGGATCGCGGGGTCGTAGCTCCAGACGTTCGGGCCGCGGTACACGCGGGTCTCGATGATCTTCAGGTCGGGGGCGGGCGTACCTTGGGTTTCGGTCATTGGGGGGTCACTGTTCTGGGAGCGTGCGGTCGGGGGACGCAGGGTGCAGCGGGTCGGCGCCGGCCGCCTGTGTTGGTCTGGTCAGGGGCTCGGTCGCCTCCGGTCTGGATTCCCCGGCCGCGGCAGATTTATTCGCCCGGCGGCCTGCCCGCCGCTTCCGCTCGGCGTAGTACGCCGGTGACACCCCCTCCGCGGCGATCTCCTTCGCGAGCTTGCGCAGGTCCGCCTCGGCGGCCGCGAGCTCGGCGTACTCCGAGGCGGCCGGCTGCGGGCCGTACGACAGCAGCACCCGGTTCTGCAGGTCGAACGTCGCGGTCGCCGGCAGCACGTGCAGGACGACGCCGGACGCCAGGATCGGCTCGGACCGCTTGGCGTTGTGGGCGTTCGACGTGATCCGGGTGCCGTCGAAGATCGTCACGGCGCCGCGGCCGACGACCTCCAGGTGGCTGCCGCGGACGACCGCCGCGGTGTCCTCGTCGACGCCGATCCCGAGCAGGCCGGGGGACTGCGCGACCAGCGACAGCAGCCGGCCGTACCGATTCCGCTGGGCGAAGTGCTGGTCGACGATCGCGCCCTGGACCAGGCCGAGACCCCCGGACAGCTGACTCATCCGCTGCCGCGGAGTGGCGCCGGAGCGGCCGAACGCGATCATGTGCTCGGCCAGGATGCTGGCGCCCGCCGACGTACCGCCGACGGCCGCGCCGCGTGCATGGGCGGCAGTGACCGCGCGGCCGAACGCCGTGCCGGTGACGACACCCGCGAGCTTGAGTTGGTTGCCGCCGGTCATGAAGATGCCGGTCGCGTCGTTCAGCGGGGCGATGAAGGCCGGGTCGTCGGCGTCCTCCCGGTTCTCCGGGCGGACGCCGACCACGCTCTCGGCGCCGAGAGCCGCGAACAGCGCGCGGTACACGTCGACGACGTCGGGCCCCAGCGCGGACGCGGTGGGCACCACCACGATCCGCGCCTTCGACCCGCCTGCCGCCTCGACGAACTCCTGCAGCACCGTCCGCTTCTTCAGCTTGTCCTCGGCGCCGCCGATGGCGAACAGGGCACCCGGCCCACCCTGCAGTTCTGACATAAGCCGAAGAATAGGTGCTAGGTACCTCAGTGGCCGAACGTGAACCAGTTCAGGTTGACGTAGTCGGCCGGCTGGCCGCTGGTGAAGGTGATGTAGACGTCGTGTGTGCCGGTCACCGACGCCATGTTGGCGGGGACGGTGCGCCAGGACTGCCAGCCGCCGGTGTTGGCGATCGCGAAGCTGCCGATCGGCGCGTTGCTGCGACTGTCCAGCCGTACTTGGACCAGCCCGCTGACCCCGCCCGCGGCACCGGACGCGACCCGCGCCACGAACTGCGTCGCCGCGGTACTGCCGAAGTCGATCCCGCGGTAGAGCGCCCAGTCGCCGTTGCCGATCTGCTTCAGGTTCTGGCCGCCGCCGGTGTCGGTCGTGGTCTCCAGGCCCATGCCCGACTGCTGCGCATACGACTCTGCCTGCAGGGTGCTGTACGCCGAGGAGCCGCCCGGCGGCGGTGTCGTCGGGGGAGTCGTCGTGCCCCCGCCCTTGGCGGTCACCGCGACGTAGTCGACGACCATCGGCCGGTCGGGGACGGTCGAGGCGCGCGGCGTCGGCCCGTTCAGCGCGTCCGGGAACGCGCCGCCGATCGCGACGTTCAGCAGCACGAAGTAGCCGGCGTGCGAGGTCATGATCGACCAGGTGTCGGCCGGGAACTGGCTCTGGCTGAGCGAATGGAACTGCTGGCCGTCGACGTACCAGCGCAACTGGTTCGGCGAGACCGACGTGTCCCACTCGAACCGGTACGTGTGGAACGCGGACTGGCAGGTCGAGCCCGGGCACGCGCGGCTGGCGCCGAGGCCGGTGGTCTCGTTGCACGGGCCGCCGGGGTTCACGCCGCAGTGCAGCACGCCCCAGACCGAGTTGATCCCGTTGACGTTCTCCATGATGTCGAACTCGCCGATACCCGGCCAGTTCCAGTAGTTCCCGCGGTACGGCGACCCGAGCGCCCAGAACGCCGGCCAGTAGCCGAGCGCGGCGTCGCCGGTGACGTTCGGCATCTGGATCCGGCTCTCGATCGCGAGCACCCCGCCGGACGGCGGCTTGAAGTCGCCGCGCTGGGTCTCGATCCGGGCCGACGTCCAGTTGCCGGCTCCGTCCCGGCGCGGCGTGATCCGGAGGTTCCCGGCACCGTCCAGGGACACGTTGTTCGGGCTGTTGGTGTAGTTCTGGATCTCGCCGGTGCCCCAGTTCCCGGGGCCGCCCGGGTAGCCGTGGCCGGTGTCGATGATCCAGTTCGAGCCCGACGGCAGACTGCCGCTGGGCCCGTTGAAGTCGTCACTCCACACCGTCGACCAGCCGGCGGGTGGAGTGGGTACGTCGGCCTGCGCGGCGACGCCGATCGAGACGACGGCGAGCAGTGGGACGACCAGGGCGAGTGCGAGGGGGCGGATCCGCATGTCGACCTCCAGGGGCGGTGGATGAGGCCAATGTGAGCGCTCTCACGGCAGTGTGTCAACAGCTCACAGCGCAGTCCGGTAAACCGTCGTGCTGCGGCGGACCGACATCCCGAGCCGCTCGTACATCGCGAGCGCCCCGGTGCCGGAGTGCGTCCAGAGCGTCAGCGTCTGCTTGCCCCGCCGCCCGGCGGCCGCCGCGGCGTACGTGAGCAGTGCCCGCGCCAGCCCGCGGCCGCGGAAGTCCCGCCGGACGGCGACCTGGTCGACGTACCCGTCGGGGGAGTCGGGGAGCTCGAGGCTGATGACGGCGCCGACGATCTCGTCGCCGGCGACCGCGACCGGTGACGCCTCGGGGTCGAAGCTGGCGCGCTCGATACTCGTTCCGGCCCACTCGTCGTACTCGTGCCGCCGCGGCTGCCACTCGTCGAAGGCGTCCTGCACGACCTGGTGGACCGCGCGCGCGTCACCCGGCGCGAACGGTCGCAGCGTCACGCCTTCGGGCAGGACCGGGGCGTCGCCGGTGACTGGGCGTTCGAGCAACCAGTTGGTCGCCAGTACGTCGTACCCGCGGGCGCGGAGCAGGTCGGTGCCGGCCGTGTCTGCGTCGTCGACGGTCTGCGCCAGCCAGTCGCTGCCGTGCTCGCGAGCGCGCGCCTCCGCCCAGTCGAGCAGCTGGGTCCCGAGGCCGCGACCGACGTACGACGGGTGTACGTCGACCTGCGCGCGCCGCCCGCCGTGGACCCAGGCCCAGGCGACGAGCTCACCGTCCGGCGCCTCGATCACGCGGGTGTCGAGCTCGAGGGTGATGAGCGGGCGCTGCAGGTCGGCGGCCACGGCGTCCGGACCCCGGTCGGTCTGTCCGTGCCAGAGCTGCTCGGCGGCGGCGATCAGCCGGTGGATCGCGGGCGCGTCGTCAAGGGTTGCGGGGCGGTGCGTGAAGTCCATGCGACCGATCCTGCCGCATCGTCGTGATCAGGCGGGGGTGTCGGCGTCGGCCGCCTCGACCTCTTCGCGGGTGATACCCAGCAGGTAGAGGATCGTGTCCAGGTACGGCACGCTCAGGTGCGTGTCGGCGGCGGCGCGGACGACCGGCTTGGCGTTGAACGCGACACCGAGGCCGGCGGCGGCCAGCATGTCGAGGTCGTTGGCGCCGTCGCCGATCGCCACGGTCTGCGTCAGCGGCGTACCGGACAGCTCGGCAAACCGGCGCAGCGCGGTCGCCTTGCCGGGCCGGTCGACGATCTCGCCGACAACGCGGCCGGTGAGCGTGCCGTCGACGATCTCCAGCTCGTTGGCCTTCGCGTAGTCGATCCCGAGCTCCGCGGCCAGCTTGCCGGTGATCTGGCTGAACCCGCCGCTGACGATCGCGAACTGGTAGCCGAGTCGCTTCAGCGTCCGGACCAGCGTGCGCGCGCCGGGCGCCAGCTCGATCGCGGCGTACACCTCGTCGAGGGCGGTCGCGGGCAGACCTTCGAGCGCCGCGACCCGGTGCCGCAGCGACTCGGCGAAGTCGAGTTCGCCGCGCATCGCCTGCTCGGTGACCGCGGCGACCTCGGCGAGCCGGCCGGCGTGGGCGGCGAGCATCTCGATGACCTCGCCCTGGATGAGCGTCGAGTCGACGTCCATCACGATCAGCCGCTTGGCCCGCCGGTACAGCCCGCCGTCCTGGACGGCGATGTCGAGCTTCTGCCGGACCCCTTCCTGCGCGAGCACGGTCCGCAGCGCGTCCGGATCGGCGCCGGACACGGCGAACTCCATCGCGGTCACCGGGTAGCGCGCCATCCGGCTGATCCGGTCGATGTTGGCGCCGGTGTCGGCGATCCGCCCGGCGACCGCGGCCAGCCCGGCGGCCGACAGCGGGTGCCCGATGACGGTCACCTGGCTGCGGCCCTTGCGCCGCGGCTCGTTGTCGCCGACGCCTTTCTTCACCGAGATGTCGACGTCCAGGACGTTCGCGAGCGCCTTCAGCTCGTCCTTCAGGTCCTTGTGGTCGCGCGGGGCGGACAACAGCACACCGAGGATCAGCCGGCCCCGGAGGACGACCTGCTCGGCGTCGATCACCTCGAGCCCGCGGGTCGCGAGCGTGGACAGCACCGCGGACGTCAGCCCCGGCCGGTCGGTGCCCGTCAACGTCACCAGCACCGTCGGCCGACCGGCCGCCGCCTTCTCAACCTCACTGAGCTCAGTCATCTCACCCGAACGCTACCCAACCCCCCGCGGTTAGGGCGTGGGTGGGGCGCAGGCGGCGACGAGGGCGCGGCGGGCGGCGGCCGCGAGGCCGAGCAGAGCCCGTCGCCGGGCGTCGGCCTCCGCGCCGGTCACCGCGGCGCCGTCGTCCTCGAGGGCCGCGTCGGCGATCGCGAGGCAGCGGCGCGCGGTCGCGGCGGTCTTCACCGCGCGGGGTTCGTACCCCGGCGCCAGATCGTCGCCGCGCCCGCGCCCGATCTTGCGGATGTCGATCAGCGCGTCCGCGACCTCGGGCTTCCAGCGCGCCACGTCCAGCGCGGCCAGCGACTCGGCCGCGTCGATCAGCGCCATCCGCAGAGCGCGGTCCGCCTCGCCGAAGTCCGCGGGCAGCGGCGACACCGCCGGCAGCACGGTCCACTGCACCGCGGGACCGACGTACGACGGAACCAGCCCGAGCTCCGGCCCGGTCAGGACGACGGCCTCGCCGGTCTCCAGCGCGGCCTCGTTGAACGGCGGCGGCCCGGCCAGGCCGATCGGGTCGCCGGGGATCGGCAGGGCGAGATGCGCCTGCGTCGTCCCCGCGGCGCGCAACAGGTTCAGTGCGACCGGCAGCGTGGCCGGCTCGGGGTGGCCGGCGAGGCCGGCCACGTGGTGACCGACGTCGTCGCCGAGGATCTTCTGCGCGGCGGTGTCGGGATCGCAGGCACCGGTCAGCATCGCGTTCGTCCAGACCGTGAACCGAAGCGAGGCGGAGGTCGTCAGCACGCCCGCAAGTCTCGCACCACCCGATCACCGATCGGCAAGGGCGACCCCTTAGGTTTTGAGCATGACTGCAGTGGTGGAGCTGGCCGGGGTGACGATCGTCCGGGGTGACTCGCGGCTGGTCGACGGGATCGACTGGACGATCGACGAGGCCGACCGGTGGGTGGTGATCGGGCCGAACGGCGCCGGCAAGACGACCCTGCTGCAGGTGCTCGCCGCACAGCTGCACCCGACGTCCGGTGTCGCCGGCCTGCTCGGTGAGGTGCTGGGCGCGGTCGATGTGTTCGAGCTGCGGCCGCGGATCGGCCTGACGAGCGCGGCGCTCGCGGACCGGTTGCCGAAGGGCGAGCGGGTGTCCGACGTCGTGGTCTCGGCGTCGTACGCCGTGCTCGGCCGCTGGATCGAGGAGTACGACGAGCTGGATCACGAGCGGGCCGCGGCGCTGCTGACCGAGCTCGGGATCGGGCACCTGGCCGACCGGACGTTCGGCACGCTGTCCGAGGGGGAGCGGAAGCGGGTGCAGATCGCCCGGGCGCTGATGACCGACCCCGAGCTGATGCTGATGGACGAGCCCGCGGCCGGCCTCGACCTGACCGGACGTGAGCAGCTGGTCCGCTCGCTCAGCGCGATCGCGACCGCGGTCGGGGCGCCGGCGATGGTGCTCGTCACCCATCACGTCGAGGAGATCCCGCCCGGCTTCACCCACGCCCTGCTGCTCAAGCAGGGCCGCATCGTCGCCGCCGGCCCGATGGACGAGGCCCTCACCGCCGAGAACCTCAGCGAGACCTTCGACCTCGCCCTCACCCTGAAGCAGGAGGACGGCCGCTACACCGCCCGCGCCCTCTGACGCGGGATCCCAGCGGGCCGGTGACGCGTCGAAAGATCTGCTGGGGGCCCCGGACGTGGATAGGCTTGGGAAATGATGGATTGGCTGCGGGACAACATGTGGGCGGCGTGGCTGACGATCGCCGCCGTCCTCGGTCTGGCCGAGCTGGCCTCGCTCGACTTCACGTTGCTGATGCTGGCCGCCGGTGCGCTCACCGCGGCCGGGGTGGCGGCGTTCTTCCCGGGGCTGCTCTGGCTGCAGATCGTCGTCGGGCTGGTCACCGCGGCGGCGATGCTCGCCGCGATCCGTCCGATGATCGTCCGGAAGATCCATCACGGCCAGGAACTGAAGACCGGCTCGGCCCACGTCATCGGCCGCACCGGGACCGTGGTGAAGGAGATCCATCCCGACGGCGGCGGCTCGATCCGGCTCGGCGGTGAGCTCTGGACGGCCCGGCCGTACGACGAGGTGTCGACGATCGCGCCGGGGACCCGCGTCGAGGTGATGTCGATCGACGGCGCGACCGCGGTCGTGTACCCGGTCGGCGAACCGCTGCACCACCAGCTCGACGCCACCGAGCCGCCGAAGCCGAACGACCCGCCTCAGGTCTGAGCTGTCCGCGCAGTACTGTCGGAAGTAGGGCGGCAGGCCCTACCCGACGCGCCGGGAACCGGTACGCGGGATGGCCCGTCCATACGGAAGACTGTCCGTCCTGAGCGTTCTGTCGAGTGGAGGGTCGAGTGACCGCGTTCCTCGTAGTGCTGGCATTGGTCGCCTTACTGGTGATCGTCACACTCATCAAGTCCGTCCGGGTGGTGCAGCAGCAGACCGTCGGCATCGTCGAACGGTTCGGTAAGTTCAAGACCGGCCTGCAGCCGGGGCTGAACCTGCTGACCCCGTTCGTCGACAAGGTCCGCTACACCATCGACATGCGCGAGCAGGTCGTCGCGTTCCCGCCGCAGGGCGTCATCACCGAGGACAACCTGATGGTGTCGATCGACTCCGTCATCTACTTCCAGGTGAACGACCCGGTGCGGGCGACGTACGAGATCTCCAACTACATCCAGGCGATCGAGCAGCTGACCATGACGACGCTGCGCAACATCATCGGCGGCATGGACCTGGAGCAGACGCTGACCTCGCGTGAGGAGATCAACGAGAAGCTCCGGTACGTGCTGGACGAGGCGACCGGCAAGTGGGGTATCCGGGTCAACCGGGTCGAGCTGCGCTCGATCGACCCGCCGCCGTCGATCCAGGACTCGATGGAGAAGCAGATGCGCGCCGACCGCGACAAGCGCGCCGCGATCCTCACCGCGGAAGGTATGCGGCAGTCGGCCGTCCTGTCCGCCGAGGGCCAGAAGCAGTCCGCGATCCTCACCGCCGAAGGTGACAAGCAGTCCCGCATCCTCCGTGCCGAGGCCGAGCGGCAGGCCCGGATCCTGAAGGCGCAGGGTGAGGCGCAGGCCATCACCACGGTCTTCAACGCGATCCACGCCGGCAAGCCGGACCAGGGTCTGCTCGCGTACCAGTACCTGCAGATGCTGCCGTCGATCGCCCAGGGCGACGCGAACAAGCTGTGGATCGTGCCGAGCGAGATCGGCGACGCGCTCAAGGGTCTCGGCAGCGCGGTCGGCCAGGTGGCCGGGATCGCGCAGCAGGCCGAGGGCAACTGGGAGGCACCGCAGATCGAGAACGGCCAGGTGCCTGAGCTCGACACCGCCGGCGTCGGCAACGGCTCGGGTGGTGCCGCGGTGGCCGAGGCCGACAACGCCGTCCGCGAGGCGATCGCGGCGGCCGAGTCCGCGGCCGTCAGCAGCCGCAGCCAGGCCGCGCCGTCGGCGCCGGCCGTCCCGCCGCCGGCTCCCACCCAGGACTTGCCGCCGCAGGAGCCGCCGGCTGCTGAGCCGCCGCAGCGCTGAGACGAGCACCCAAGGCCCTCCCCGGAACTGCCCGGGGAGGGCCTTGCGCTGTCGATTGACGACAGGTCGATCGCATACTGTCTGCCCAACGGACGGACCGATGAGCGGGAACCCCGATCAGGTGCGTAAAGTCAGTCAGCGATGACATGGTTCGAGGCGGTGTTCGTCCTGCTGGCGGGGATGGGCGCGGGAACGATCAACGCCGTGGTGGGGTCGGGCACGCTGCTCACCTTCCCCGCGTTGCTTGCCGTCGGCATCCCTCCGGTGCTGGCGAACGTCAGCAACACGGTCGGCCTGGCGCCCGGTACGGCGGCCGGCGCGATCGGCTACCGCCGCGAGCTCGAAGGGCAGCGCGGCCGGATGCTCCGGCTGGTGCCGGCGTCGCTGGCCGGCGGCATCGTCGGGGCAGTCCTGCTGCTCACGTTGCCCGACTCCGCGTTCCACGCCGTCGTACCAGTGCTGATCTTGCTCGGCTGTCTGCTCGTCGCGTTCCAGCCATGGCTGTCGAAGTGGATCAACGCGCCCTCGCACCTGCACCGCGGGGCGTGGTGGGTAATCCCCGCCGTCTTTGCGACCGGTGTGTACGGGGGATACTTCGGGGCCGCGCAGGGCGTGCTGCTGATGGCGATCCTCGGCCTCGGCCTGGACTCGAACCTGCAGCGCATGAACGGCCTGAAGAACGTCCTGGCCACGGTCGTGAACACCGTCGCCGCGATCCTGTTCGTGATCGTCTCCCACGTCGACTGGCTCGCCGCCGCGCTGATCGCGGGCGGCTCCACCATCGGCGGCTTCATCGGCGCCCGCTACGGCCGCCGGCTGCCGCCGATCGCGTTGCGGGCGCTGATCGTCTGCATCGGCGTCCTGGCCATCGTCACGATGGTGTTCTGAGTCCCGCGAGCAGCAGGTCGAGGCCGTAGTCGAACTGCTCGTCACCTCCGGTCGTGCGGGCGAGCTCCGGCGCCAGCTCCACCACGGACGGGAAGTCCCGGGCGGACAGCGATTCCATCGACGCCCGCAACCGCCGCCACGCCTCGGGATCACGGCGCTCGGCGGCCATCTGGATCTCCCACGACGTCGACCCCAGCACGTACGTGAACAAGGTCGTATGGGTCCGCGCCGCCGTCTCCGGGGCGAACCCGGCCGCCCGCAGTACGCCGAGAAGTCCCTCCGCGACCCGGGCCGTCTCGTGACCGCTCAACGGGCGTCCCGCGAGTAGTTGCGCAAGGCAAGGGTGCTCGAGCATCAGCAGCCGCAGCGAGCGGCACACCGCGCGCACCTGGTCCGGCCACGGCACGTCCTGCGGGACGTCCGGCAGGAGACCCATCAGGTGATCGCGAACGGCGTCGTACAGATCGTCCTTGTTCCGGAAGTAGGTGTAGAGCGCCATCGGGCCGACGCCCAGCTCGGCCGCAACCCCGCGCAGGCTGAACGCGTCGGTGCCCTTGGCCTCCATCAGCTCGAGCGCGGTCCGCACGATCAGCTCCGCGCTCAGCGTGTTCCGCGGCGTCCGCGCCATGTGACCCATCTCCCTTCGGCGTCCATAACGTACAGTGTATAGTACGGTGTATGCGAGCCATTCAGATCACCGAGTTCGGCGGCCCAGAGGTCCTGAAGGTCAGCGACGTCCCGGAGCCGGTCGCCGGCGACGGGCAGGTCCTGATCACGGTCGACCGCGCGGGCATCAACTACGCGGACACCCACCAGGTCGAGAACAGCTACCTGTCGAAGACCGAGCTTCCGCTCATCCCGGGCGGCGAGGTCGTCGGTCACACGGCCGACGGTCGTCGCGTGGTCGCCCTGGTCGGTTCCGGCGGGTACGCCGAGCAGACGGTGGCGCACGCGCCGTACGCGTGGGACGTGCCGGAGGGTGTGACCGACGGCCAGGCGCTCGCGCTCGCCCTGCAGGGCACTACGGCGTGGCACCTGCTGAAGACGTCCACGCACCTGCAGCCGGGGGAGTCCGTCCTCGTGCACGCCGGTGCCGGCGGTGTCGGCTCACTCGCCGTCCAGCTGGCCAAGCTGTGGGGCGCCGGCCGCGTGATCGCGACCGCCTCCACCGAGGAGAAGCGCAAGCAGGTTCTCGAGCTCGGCGCCGACGCGGCCATCGACGGTGCGCCGGAGGGCCTGAAGGATCGCATCCTCGAGGCGAACGGCGGCAAGCCCGTCGACATCGTGCTCGAGATGGTCGGCGGCCCGACGCTGGACGAGTCGTTCGCCGCGCTGGCCCGGTTCGGCCGCCTGGTCACCTTCGGCGCCGCGTCCAGGCAGCAGGCCGCGCCGATCGACCCGGGGCGGTTGATGAAGGGCTCCAAGACCATCACCGGTTTCTGGCTGGCCGACTGCTTCGCGAACCCGCAGCTGCTCGGCGGGCCGCTCGCCGAGCTGTTCGACCTGACCGCGGCCGGCAAGCTCCGCCCGATCGTCGGCGGCGAGTATGCGCTGTCCGAGGTCGCCACCGCCCACGAAGACCTGCGAGCTCGCCGGACCGTCGGCAAGCTCCTGCTCGACCCCATTCGCTGAAAACGGAGAACACCAGCTATGACAATCGCTGTCGAGAAGGTTCTGTACACCGCCCACGCCACCGCGAACGGCGGCCGGGACGGCAAGGTCGCCACCGATGACGGCAAGCTCGACGTCGTGGTCGCGCCGCCGGCCGAGATGGGCGGCACCGGCAACGGCACCAACCCCGAGCAGTTGTTCGCGGCGGGCTACGCGGCCTGCTTCCACAGCGCGCTGAAGGTTGTTGCGCGCAAGGCTCGTCTGGATGTGGACGGCTCGACCGTCACCGCCGAGGTCGGCATCGGCCCGATCAACGGCGGCGCCGGCTATGGCCTCGAGGTCGCGCTGGTGGTCAGCCTGCCCGGCCTGGACACCCCCGCCGCCGAGGACCTGGTCGCCAAGGCGCACCAGGTGTGCCCGTACTCCAACGCGACCCGCGGCAACATCAAGGTCGACCTCAAGGTCGCCTGAGCTACATCCTCGCGAGGGCCCGCAGCAGCAGGCCCTCGGTCGAGGACACCGGGGCCGCGGAGATCGTCAGCCCTTCCATGATCGCGACGTACTCGTCGACCTCCTCGAGCTTGTCGAGGTACATCGCGCTGGCCGCGTGCTCGATGTAGACGATGTCCGGCAGGTCGCCGTCCGCGAACCGCAGCAGGCTGAACGCGCCGCCCGCGCCCGGGTAGCCGACGCTGCTGAACGGCATCACCTGCAGGGTGATGTTCGGCTGCTGCGACCACTTGAGCAGGTGCTCGATCTGGGCCCGCATGACCTCCTCGCCGCCGACCGGCCGGTGCAGCACGGACTCGTCGATGACGACCCACAGCCGGGCCGGGTTCGGCCGGGTCAGGATCTGCTGCCGGGTGACCCGCAGCTCCACCCGCTGGTCGACCTCCTGGTGCGGCAGGAACGACTTGCCCATCTGGACGACGGCGCGCGCGTACTCCTCGGTCTGCAGCAGGCCCGGGACGAACATCACCTCGTAGGTCCGGATCAGCGTCGCGGCGACCTCGAGCCCGACGTAGTTCGCGAACCAGCTCGGCATCACGTCGCCGTACCGCGACCACCAGCCCGGGTTGTTCGCCGCCCGGGCCAGCTCCATCAACCGGAACCGCTCGTCCTCGTCGGCCATCCCGTACAGCTCGAGCAGGTCGCTGACGTCGCGTTCCTTGAACCCGACGCGGCCGAGCTCCATCCGGCTGACCTTGGACTCCGAGGCCCGGATCTGCCAGCCCGCGTCGGCGCGACTGATCCCGGCGGACTCGCGCATCCGCCGCAACTGCCCGCCGAGCATGATCCGGAGTGCCGTCGGTCCACCGTCGCCGCCACTCACCGTCTGCTCACTCACCCTGACCCACGCCCAGCCACGCACCCATTCCAGCGGGAGATGCTACCGGCTGTCTACAGGTACCGCTCGGGCGACGGCCCGGCGGGCGAGATGTTTGACGATGAAGCGAGCATCCCGGTCCACGCCTTGGATGCTCGCGGACGCGATCGCGTACTGGAAGTCCAGCCCGAGGAAGTACAGCCCCGGTACGTCGGTGGACACGCCGCGCTCCTGCCGCGGCCGGCCGGCGTCGTCGAAGACCGGCAGGTCGATCCACCGGTGATCCGGATCCGACCCGGTGGACCAGACCACCGTCCGGACGTCGTCGAGGATGTCGCCGTCGGCGGTCACCGGCCTGCCGTCGCGAGTCCCTTCGATGCGCCCGATCCGCTCGATCCCGGCCGTGTCGAGGTGCTCGAGCTTGTTGCGCGTCAGCGGCAGCCCGTTGCGGACGGCGTTCGCGATCGCCTTGCGGCCCATCGGCGTACCGCGCGTCAGCACGTACTTGAACAGGAACATCACGATCGGCGTGAAGAAGTGCCCTGCCGCGGAGTCGATGTCGACGGGCACCTGTCCCGGGTGCCGGCCGGCGAGCAGGGTGCGGTGTGTCTTCACGGCCTCGAGCGCGATGTCGGTCCCGGAGTTGGCCGCACCAACGACCAGCACGGTCCCGTCCGCGAGCTGCGACGGGTTCCGGTACTCCAGCGAATGCAGCTGCTCGATCGACGGATCGAGCTGATCCGCGAACGACGGCCACCGCGGCACGGTGTGCATGCCGGCCGCCACGACGATGTTGCCGGCCCGCCAGTCGCCGGCTGTCGTCTCCACCAGGAAGCCCTCGTCGTCCCGCGACAACCGCGTCACCTGTACGCCGGTCCGCACCGGCAGCTCGTGATGTACGGCGTACTGCTCGAGGTAGTCGGCCATCTCGTCTCGGCTCGGGCAGTCCTGCGTGCCGATCCGCAGCCCCGGCAGGCTCGCGTACCGCGGCAGGCTGAACAGCCGCAGCGAGTCGTACCGTTGCCGCCAGCAGTCGCCGACGCGTTCGTTCCCGTCGAGGACGACGAAGTCCTCGCGGTCCTTGTGCAAGTAGTACCCGATCGCCAGCCCGGCCTGTCCCGCGCCGATCACCACTGTTCCGACCCTGTTCATAACCCTCAAGTTAGGGCTCGGAGGTGCACCCGCACATCAACCGATGACGCCACTTTCCGAATGGCCAATGGTCATTTCTACCCAGCCAGTCCGTTCTCGTAGGCGTACGCCGTTGCGGCGGCCCGGCTGTTCACACCGAGCTTCGCGAAGATGTTGCTGACGTGCCGGGCGACCGTGCGCTCACTCAGGAACAGCTGATCGGCGACGGCCCGGTTCGTGGCGCCGGTTGCGAGCAGACGCAGTACTTCGAGCTCTCGCGGACTGAGCCCGCTGCCGCGGTCCGACTCCAACGCGGCGAGGTCGACCACCGCGCCGAGTCGCTCGAACACGGCCCGCGCGCTGTCGATCTCCATCTGCTCGGCGTCGACGTCACCGAGCGCTCGGCACGCGCGCCCGACCAGTAACCGGGTGTGCGCGCCTTCGTACGGCATGTCGAGTTGCTGCCACAGCGACCACGCGCGTCGCAGCAACGGGATCGCGCCCTGGGGATCGCCGCATGCGATCCGCACCGCGCCCTCGCAGGACGCCGCCAGAGCCTGCAGGTACGGCGAGTCCGCGCGCGCCAGCTCGGTCAGCTCGGCGGCCGCCTTGCGGGCGGTCTCGCGGTCGCCGTTGGAGACCGCGAGCTCGGCCCGCGCGGCGAGCAGCATCGGCCGGTTCGCCGAGAACGAGTCCTCGGCCAGGGCCCGCTCGAGGCCCGCGATCGCGAGGTCGACCCGGCCCTGCGCCGCCCGCAGCAGGGCGAGACCGGGCTGGACGTCCATCCCGTCCGCGGCTGCCGACAAGTACGCGCGTTCGGCGGCCGCGGCGTGCCCGCGCCGGCGTTCGACCTCCGCGAGCCGGTACCAGGCCGAACCGACGGTGCCGGCCGAGAGCCGGCGGCACGCGTCCTCGGCCGCGTCGGCCGCATCGGACCAGGCGCCGCGGTACTGCAGGATCTGCGCGCGGTGCACCAGACACGCCCCGCGGTACGGGACCAGACCGGACTGCTGGTCGCACCAGCCGGTCAGCGCCTGCGTCCACTCCTGGGCGCGGCGGATGTCGTAGAGGTTCATGCACAACGCGATCACCGAGCAGTACGCCATCCCGGCGACCTCCGGGCCGACCTGGCTGGCGGTCACGTGCACCATCGCCTCGTCCAGCGCCTTGAGCGCCTCGGCGCCGCGCCCGAGCATGTTCAGGCAGTTCCCGCGGCCGAGAGCGGCCAGCACGATCGCGTCCGGCTCCGTCGCCCAGCCCATGTTGTGCTCGAAGAGGGGGAGTGCGGCGGCCGGGTCACCGGAGTTCATGCGCAGCGCGGCGTCGGCCATGGCGACCATCCCGGCCAGCTGCGGGCTGTCTTCGGGGATCAGCCGCTCGATCCGCGCCTGCCATCCCGCGGCCCGCGCGAGCTCGCCGTGCTGCTGCAGGTGAAACCCGAGCCAGAACCCGCTGCGGATCGCGGCCACCACGTCACCGGTGGCGAGATGCTCCTCGTAGGCCCGCTCCCGGTACGCCGCGACCTCGTCGTCGCGCCCGAGCACGAAGGCGGCGACCGCGAGCCGGTCGAGGTCCGCGGGCGGCAGCGGCGCACGCCGGCCCGCCGCCGTCAGCTCGGCGTACTCGGCGGGCCAGTCGTGCTGCTCCATCGGGGCTCAGGCAGGGCTCGTCTGGGGTCAGGGCTGGGCGAGGTCCAGCACGGCCGCGGTCGGCAACGAGGCCAGCTCCGCGCCGTCGATCAGGATCTTCGAGCCGCGGATGCCGCTGCCGATCACCACCGGCCCGGCCCGCACGACCGCCTCGTCGACGAGCACCGGCCAGTCCGCGGGCAGCCCGATCGGCGTGATCCCGCCGTACTCCATACCGGTCGTGCCGACCGCGTCGTCCTGCGCGGCGAACGAGATCTTCCGGACGCCGAGGTGCTTGCGGATCACGCCGTTCACGTCGGCGCGGTCCGTGGCCAGCACCAGCACCGCGGCGTACGACTCCTCGCCGGCCCGCTTGCCGAGCACGACCACGCAGTTCGCCGAGGCGGCCATCGGTACGTCGTACTCCGCGCAGAAGGCCGCGGTGTCGGCGAGCCCGGGGTCGATACCGGCCGCGTACGCCGGCAGGTCGCCGAGCGCGTCCTGCACCGGCGCCGCCAGCAGCTCCGGCACCTCGGCGGCCGGCTGCCAGTCCAGCTTGCCCAGCACCGGTGCGGTCACTGCTGCGCCGCCTTCACCAGGTCGGCGTACTCCGTGTGCTCGGCGAGGAAGTCCTGGTAGAACGGGCAGGCCGGCTTCACCCGGAGACCACCGGCGCGGGCGTCGTCGAGGGACTTGGTGGCGATCGTGCCGGCCACGCCGCGGCCGCGGAACTCCGGCAGCGTCTCGGCGTGGAGGAAGACGATGACGCCCGGGTGCAACCGGTAGTCGACGAAGCCCATCAGCGTGCCGTCTGCGTCGTGCGCCTCGTAGCGGCTCTGCTCCTTGGCGTCCACCACGGTGATGTCGTTCTGCATGATCGCCACTCTAGCCACCGTCACCCAGCGTTTGAGGACCGTGACTGCCGGGGTACCGGCCGTTGGGCTTTCGACAACCACCGTCATGGTCCGGGAGGAGCTGGGATGAGCGAGCACGCGTTGGAGCACGGGAAGGCGATACCGAGTCTCGTGCCGGCCCGCATGGACCGGCTGCCGTGGACACGGTTCCACTGGATGATCGTCGTCGGTCTGGGCGTCTCCTGGATCCTGGACGGCCTCGAGATCCAGCTCGTCTCCCTGGTCGGGAACGTGCTGAAGGAGCCCGAGACGCTGCATCTGACCACCTCCGAGGTCGGTCTGATGGCGTCGGTCTACCTGGCCGGCGAGGTGGTCGGCGCGCTGCTGTTCGGCCGGCTGACCGACCGGCTCGGGCGCCGCAGCCTGTTCATCGTCACGCTGCTCGTCTACCTGATCGCCTCCGGCGCGGCCGGGCTGTCCTGGAACCTCGGGTCGCTGCTGTTCTTCCGGTTCGTCGCCGGGATGGGCATCGGCGGCGAGTACGCCGCGATCAACTCCGCGATCGACGAGCTGATCCCGTCGCGGTACCGCGGCCGGGTCGACATCGGCGTGAACGGCACCTACTGGGCCGGCGCGCTGATCGGTTCGGCGGTCGGCCTGGTGTTCCTGAACACCGACATCGTCCCGATCGAGTGGGGCTGGCGGCTGTGCTTCCTGATCGGCCCGGTGCTGGGGCTGATCATCATCTACCTGCGCCGGCACATCCCGGAGAGCCCGCGCTGGCTGATGACGCACGGCCGGGTCGAGGAGGCCGAACGGACCGTCGACGACATCGAGGCGAAGGTCCGGCAGCAGGGCGGCGAGCTGCGCGAGGTCGGCGACGACGAGGCGATCGAGGTGGTCGACTACCCGCCGGTGACGTACCGCGAGATCGCCCGGGTGATGCTGCGCGACTACCGCAGCCGCTCGTTCCTCGGCTTCTCGATGATGGTCACCCAGGCGTTCCTCTACAACGCGATCTTCTTCACCTACGCGCTGGTGCTGAAGTCGTACTTCGGCCTGAATGACTCCAGCGTCGCGCTGTACTTCTTCCCGTTCGCGATCGGGAACCTGGCCGGGCCGCTGCTGCTCGGGCGCCTGTTCGACACCATCGGCCGCCGGAAGATGATCCTCGGCACCTACACGCTGGCCGCCGTCGTGCTGTTCATCACGGCGCTGCTGTTCAACTCCGGCGTCCTGAACGCCGCGTCGCTGACCGGGTTGTGGTGCGTGGTGTTCTTCTTCGCGTCGGCGGGCGCGTCGTCGGCGTACCTGACGGTGAGCGAGATCTTCCCGATCGAGCTGCGCGGGCAGGCGATCTCGTTCTTCTTCGCGATCTCGCAGCTGACCGGCGGTGTGATCGCGCCGTTCCTGTTCGCCTCGCTGATCGGTGAGGGCGACCACCCGGCGCGCGGGCCGCTGACGGTCGGCTACATCATCGGCGCGGCCGTGATGCTGATCGGCGGACTGATTGCCTGGTTCTTCGGCGTGGACGCGGAAGGCAAGTCGCTGGAGAACATCGCGACACCACTGTCGTCGACGAGCGGGAGCACCCGTTTCCAGGGCGCGACGCCGCGGCTGCCGAGGGCTGAACGGCGGCGCGAACAGGAACCCTAAGATGACGTCGTGGGTTCGCTGCTGATCGCCGGTACGACGTCCGACGCCGGGAAGACGACCGTCGTCACCGGGCTGTGCCGGTGGCTGGCGCGACAGGGTGTCCGGGTCGCGCCGTACAAGGCGCAGAACATGTCGAACAACTCGATGGTCTGCGCGGACGGCACCGAGATCGGCCGCGCGCAGTGGATCCAGGCCGTCGCGGCCGGCGCCGAACCCGAGGCGGCGATGAACCCGGTGCTGCTCAAACCCGGCAGCGACCGGCGCAGCCATGTGGTCCTGATGGGGCAGCCGTGGGGTGAGCTGTCCGCGCGCGGGTTCCTGACCGAGCGGGCCGAGCTGGCGAAGGCGGCGTTCGCGGCGTACGACGATCTCGCGTCGCGCTACGACGTCGTGATCAGTGAGGGCGCGGGCAGTCCGGCGGAGATCAACCTGCGGCAGTCGGACTACGTGAACATGGGCCTCGCACAGCACACGCGAGCGCCGGTCGTCGTGGTCGGCGACATCGACCGCGGCGGCGTGTTCGCGGCGATGTTCGGCACGGTCGCGCTGCTGGATGCCGCCGACCAGGCGCTGGTCAGCGGGTTCCTGGTGAACAAGTTCCGCGGCGACGTGTCGCTCCTGCAGCCGGGCATCGACATGCTGACCTCCGTCACGGGCCGCCCGACGTACGGCGTCCTGCCCTGGCTGCCCGAGCTCTGGCTGGACTCCGAGGACGCGCTGGACATCCCGGTACGGCGGACCTCGCCGGGCGACCTGCTGACGATCGCGGTCGTGCGGTTCCCGCGGATCAGCAACTTCACCGACCTCGACGCGCTCGCGGTCGAGCCGACCAACAGCGTGTTCTTCACGACGACCCCGGCCGAGATCCGTGACGCCGACCTCGTCGTCCTGCCCGGCTCCCGCGCCACGGTCGCGGACCTGGCCTGGCTCCGCGCGCAGGGCCTGGCCGACGCGCTGACGGCACGGGTGGCCGAGCGCCGTCCGGTCCTGGGGATCTGCGGTGGGTATCAGGCGCTGGGCGCAGTCGTCTCGGATCCTGACGGCGTGGAGACCGGTGGCGATCACCCCGGGCTGGGGTTGTTGCCCGTCACAACGGTTTTCGGGCGGGAGAAGGTGCTGGCGCGGCCGGCGCCGACGGCGTACGAGATCCACCACGGCGTCGTCGACGTGATCGGCGACGCGCAGGAGTTCCCAGGTGGTTGTCGTGCCGGCACCGTGTGGGGAACCATCTGGCACGGTTTGCTGGACGACGACGCTGCGCGGCATACCTTCCTGCGTGAGGTCGCGGAGCTCACCGGCAAGCCTGCGCCCGACGGTTCGGTCTCGTTCGCGGGGCTGCGCGAGGAGCGGCTGGACCGGCTGGCCGACATGATCGACGAGTACGCCGACACCGCCGCACTGCTGCGCCTGATCGAGGACGGCGCGCCCGCTGTTCCCTTCGTCCCACCAGGAGCGCCATGAAGTCCCACCTGCAGCAGTACCTCCAGGACACGCGCGCGTTGCTGCTCGCGAAACTCGACGGGATCAGCGAGTACGACCGCCGGCGCCCGCTCGTACCGTCCGGGACGAACCTGCTCGGCCTGGTGAAGCACCTCGTCGGCATCGAGTACGTCTATCTCGGCACCAGCGTCGGCCGCCCGCCGGCCGAGGTCCTGCCCTGGGAGGCGGACGGCTCGGTGTGGGAAGGCGCCGACCTGTGGGCGAAGCCGGACGAGTCGACCGAATACATCACCGGCCTCTACCGCGAGGCCTGCGCGCACAGCGACCGCTCGATCGCCGAGCTCGACCTGGACCACCCGGCCGAAGTGCCGCATTGGGCCGAGGGGAAACGCGGTACGACGTTCGGCGCGCTGCTGGTCCGGGTCGTCGACGAGACGGCGCACCACGCCGGGCACGCCGACATCGTCCGCGAACTGATCGACGGCCAGGGCGGCAAGGATGGGGACCTGCTCGACGAGGCCGGCTGGTCGGCGTACTACACCAAGATCCAGCGCGCCGCGGAGACGTTCCTGCAGGACCGCTAGCGTGGACGACTTCGAGCGCCTGCGGGGCCGGTTGTTCGGGATCGCGTACCGGATGACCGGTACCGCGACCGACGCCGAGGAGATCCTGCAGGACGCGTGGCTGCGCTGGCAGGACGTCGACCGCTCCTCGGTGCGGGACCCGGACGCGTATCTGGCCAAGACCGTCACCAACCTGTCCATCAGGCAGCTCACGTCGGCACGGGCGCGGCGGGAGACGTACGTCGGTCAGTGGCTGCCGGAGCCGGTCCTGACCGGGCGGACCGAGTTCGACGCGCTCGGACCGCTGGACGTCGTCGCGGAGCGGGAGTCGGTCTCGTTCGCGCTGTTGCTCCTGCTCGAGCGGCTGACACCGGCCGAGCGTGCGGCGTACGTGCTGCACGAGGCGTTCGCGTACGGCTACCGCGAGGTCGGCGAGCTGATCGGGACGTCCGAGGCGAACGCGCGGCAGTTGGCGTCGCGGGCCGGCAAGAAGCTGGCCGCGGACAAGCCACGGGAGCAGCCGGTCGACCGCGCGGGCTGGCGGAAGCTGGTCGAGCGGTTCATCGCGGCCGCCCGGCTGGGGGAGATCGAAGAGCTCGAGAAGCTGCTCGCGGCAGACGTGGTGTCCCGCGCGGACAGCGGCGGCAAGGTGTCCGCAGCCCGCAACGTGCTCACCGGGCGGGACCGGGTCGCTCGCTACCTCGCGGGAGCGCTGCAGCGGTTCGGCGGCGGCATCGAGGCACGGCTGGGCGAGGCGAACGGCGGCCCGGCCTTGATTGCCGTCGGCCCCGAAGGTGTGGTCGCGATCTGCTTCGTCGGCATCGGCCCGGACGGCGTCACCGACGTCCAGTTCGTGCTGAACCCGGAGAAACTCGCGTTCGCCGTCGGACAGCTGTCACGAATCGGAGGGCTGCCCGATCTGAGCTGGTGACCGAAAGGAATCCGATGAGCTCAATCCTCGTCACCGGCGGGACCGGCACGCTCGGCCGACCGACCGTGACCCAGCTCGGCGCCGCCGGCCATCAGGTCCGCGTCCTCAGTCGCAGGCCCGGCCCTGATCGGGTCGTGGCCGACCTGACCAGCGGTGTCGGGCTCGACGCCGCTGTCGACGGAGCCGACGTGGTCGTCCATCTGGCCACCAGCCAGGGCCGCCGCGACGTCGAGCAGACCCGCAACCTCCTGGATGCCGTCAAGGGCGTCCAGCACCTGATCGTGATGTCGATCGCCGGCATCGACCGCATCCCGCTGGCGTACTACCGGCACAAGCTCGAGGCCGAGCGTCTGGTCGCCGGGTCGGGCGTTCCGTACACGATCCTGCGGGCGACCCAGTTCCACGACCTCGTCGACCGGGTCTTCACGGCGCAGCGCTTCGCGCCGGTGATCCTCGCCCCGGCCGTCACCCTGCAGCCGATCTCGGTCGACGAAGTCGCCGTCCGGCTCGCCGAACTCGTGACCGCGCCGCCGGTCAACGGTCGCGCCGCCGATATCGGCGGTCCGGAACGGCTGTCGGCGCGGGCCTTGGCGCAGCAGTGGAAGAAGGCCCGCTCGTCGCGCCGGCCCGTGCTGCCGGTGCGGGTTCCGGGGAAGACGTTCCGCGCCTTCGCCGACGGTGCTGCGACGGTCGACGGTCCGGCCTACGGGCGGATCACGTTTGCGGAGTACCTTCGATGAGGGCGTACGTTCGCGCGGTGCTGATCGCCTTCGCCGCGCTCCAGTTGGTCCTCGGCGTGTGGCTGACACTCGTGCCGAGGACGTTCTACGACCACGTGCCGACGGTCGACTGGGACCCGCCGTACGCCGAACACGCGTTCCGCGACTTCGGTGCGGCGTCGCTCGGTCTGGCCATCGTCCTGATCGCCGCGGCGGTCCGCCTCGACCGGTTCCTCGCGACGCTGGCGCTGGTGGCCTATCTCGCGTTCTCCGTCCCGCACACGGTCTTCCATCTCGGTCATCTCGAACCTGACCATGTTGGCTGGTCGATCGTGCTCGCGGTGTCCGTGGGGCTGATGGTCGTGCTGCCGCTGACCGCGCTGGCCGGGACGCGCAGGATGACTTGACGACTGTGACAGTGGGACTGTCACAATAGCCCGCATGGGTCCACTCGAGGGCGTGAAGGTGGTCGAGCTGGCCGGGCTCGGCCCGGCGCCGTTCGCGTGCATGATGCTTGCCGAGCTCGGCGCCGAGGTGCTCCGCATCGACCGGCCCGGCGGCGGGCTGTCGATGGGGCCGCCGGAACTGGACTTGGTCAACCGCGGCCGTCGCAGTGCGGCCCTGGACCTCAAGCAGCCGGCCGCGGTCGACGTCGTACGGCGGCTGGTCGCGCAGGCCGACGTACTGGTCGAAGGCTTCCGGCCCGGGGTCGCCGAGCGGCTCGGGCTGGGACCGGCCGACTGTCACGCGATCAACCCGCGGCTCGTTTACGGACGGATGACCGGGTGGGGCCAGGACGGGCCGCTGGCGCAGGCCGCGGGGCACGATATCGACTACCTCGCGGTGTCCGGCGCGCTGCACCTGATCGGGCGGGCCGGCGGGCCGCCGCAGGTTCCGGCGAACCTGCTCGGCGACTTCGCGGGCGGCTCGCTCTACCTCGTGATCGGCGTGCTTGCCGCGCTCCACGAGGCCCAGCGCAGCGGGCAGGGACAGGTCGTCGACGCGGCGATCGTCGACGGCTCGGCGCACCTGACCACGATGCTGCTCGGTGCGCTCGCGGCCGGTTCCTGGCAGCAGGAGCGCGGGACGAATCTGCTCGACACCGGGGCGCCGTTCTACGACGTGTACGAGACCGCCGACGGCAAGCACGTCGCGGTCGGCGCGCTCGAGCCGCAGTTCTACGCCGATCTGCTCGGCAAGCTCGGCCTGGACGCGCCGGACCGCAACGATCCGGCCAACTGGCCGGAGCTGCGCAAGGTCCTGGCCGAGACGTTCCGGCAGCGCACCCAGGCGGAGTGGACGGAGCTGTTCGACGGCTCGGACGCGTGCGTCGCGCCGGTGCTGCCGCTGGCCGGCGAGCATCCGCATCTCGTTGCCCGCGGCACCTTCGTCGACCATCACGGCGTCCGGCAGGCGGCGCCCGCGCCGCGCTTCGGCCGGACACCGACCAGCCTCGGCCTGCCGCCCGCGCGGCCGGGGGAGCACACCCGGGAGGCCCTGGCCGACTGGGGCATCACCGACCTCGACGACCTGCTGGAGTCCGGCGCCGCCGTCCAGACCTGAAAGGAACCCGCCCGTGGAACGTCAGCTCTTCGACGCCGATCACGATGCCTTCCGCGAGACCGTCCGGTCGTTCTGCGACAAGGAGATCGTCCCGCACCACGACAGCTGGGAGGACGCCGGGATCGTGCCGCGCGAACTCTGGACCGCGGCCGGCGACGCGGGCCTGCTCGGCTTCATGATGCCGGAGGAGTACGGCGGGGGCGGGGTGCGGGACTTCCGGTTCAACGCGGTGCTGATCGAGGAGCTGACCAGGGTTCGCGCAAGCGGCGTCGGCTTCACGATCCACACCGACATCAACTCGGCGTACCTGCTGGACTATGCGACCGACGAGCAGAAGGCGCGCTGGTTGCCGGCGTTCTGCTCGGGGGAGACGATCACCGCGATCGCGATGACCGAGCCCGGTGCGGGCAGTGATCTGCAAGGCATCCAGACGACCGCGCGGCGCGACGGCGACCACTACGTGCTGAACGGGCAGAAGACCTTCATCTCCAACGGCATCCTGGCCGACCTGGTGATCGTCGTGGCCAAGACCGACCCGGACGCGGGCGCCCAGGGGATCTCGCTGATCGTCGTGGAGCGCGGGATGCCCGGCTTCGACCGCGGACGGAACCTGGACAAGATCGGGCTCAAGGCGCAGGACACCGCCGAGCTGTTCTTCGACGACGTCCGGGTGCCGGTGGACAACCTGCTCGGCGAGGAGGGCAAGGGCTTCGTCTACTTGATGGAGAAGCTGCCCCAGGAGCGGCTGACGATCGCCGTGGTCGCGGCCGCGGCGTGCGAGAACATGCTCGACGAGACCCTGCGGTACGTGAAGGACCGCAAGGCGTTCGGCCGTCCGATCGGGTCGTTCCAGAACAGCCGCTTCGTCCTGGCCGAACTCGCCACCGAGACACAGATCGCCCGGGTCTTCGTCGACCGCTGCATCCAGGAGCTGAACGCCGGCACCCTGACCGTGGCCGAGGCCGCGATGGCCAAGTGGTGGACCACCGAGCTCCAGAAGAAGGTCGTCGACCGCTGCCTGCAACTCCACGGCGGCTACGGCTTCATGACCGAGTACCCGATCGCCAAGGCCTACCTCGACACCCGCATCCAGACCATCTACGGCGGCACCACCGAGATCATGAAGGAGATCATCGGCCGCACGATGGGCATCTGAGCCGGGATCACCGGGCCAGGGTGATCCGGCCTTCGACGACGTCGGCGGCCACCTCGGTCAGGCGGCGGTTGGTGGAGCGGGCGTAGGAGCGGAGGACGTCGAAGGCTTCGTCGACGCCCACGGAGAGTCTGTGGCTGAGGAAGCCCTTGGCCTGCTCGATCAGGATCCTGCTGTTCAGGGCGGTCTGCAGCTGCTCGGTGATGATCTCCTGCCGGGCCATGGCCCGCTGGTGCACGATACCGATGGTTGCCGCGTCAGCCAGCGCCTGCCCGAGCTGGACGGTGTCCGCGGTCAGCGGGCCGGGCCGTTCGCTGAGCAGGTTGACCGCACCCAGCGTCGTGTCGCGCAACCGCATCGGCAGCGCCTGGACCGAGGCGTAGCCGGCGTCGACAGCCGCCGTCGTGAACTCCGGCCACGGGCTGGACCCGTCGCGGAGGTCGGCGTGCTGCGCCGGATGCCCAGTGGAGAAGGCGTCGAGGCAGGGACCTTCGCGGTTCTGCAGCTGGCCGAGCTCGATCAGCCGCGCCTCCTCGCTGGACGCGGCAACCAGGTTCAGCACGCCGAGGTGATCGACGAGCAGGATGCCGCACGCAGACACGTCCAGCAGCTCGCTGCAGCGGTCCGCGAGCCGGGCGAGAAACTCGATGATGTCGAAGTCGGCGACGAGGGTGTCGGACAGCTCGATGAATACCTCGCGCACTCGCCTGTCAGTCGCGCTCATGAGTCCTCCTGCTGCTCGCCATGCTGTGAGTCCGTCTCCTTCGTTCGCGGTGCGGTGTGGTCGATCTCGAAGTGCAGTTCGCCGGCCATGACAGCGACGGCGACCTCCTGCAAGGTCTGGCCGCTGCTGTAGGCGTAGGCCCTCAGCCGCGCGAGCGCGTCGGTGACACTGACACCGAGCTGCGCCGCGACCGCGCCGGTGGCCTGGTGCACCTCGGCACGCCGGTTGCTGAAGGCTGCCGAGACCACCTGCTCCGGGTCGGTGCCGGCACCGACCCGGTCGTCGAGGGCCAGGACCAGTACGGCGTCGGAGTACACCAACGCGTCCTGGAGCAGCTCCCCGGGCAACGGGCCGCGCTCGGTCCGGTACACGGTCAGGACGCCGATCCGGGCTGCGCCGACGCCGATCGGGAACGCGAACGCGGCCGCGATGTCGCGCTCCGTGGCGGCCGCGGTGAACGCGGGCCAGCGCCGCCCGGCGCCGAGGCCGGCGAGGTCGGATTCGAGGACCGGCGTGCCGCGCTGCAACGCGTCGCAGCTCGGGCCTTCGCCCAGGGTGAACTGCACCTCGTCCAGTTCCGCCGCCTCCGGACCGCTGGCGATCAGCGGCTCCCAGGCGCCGCCGTCGCGGGTCATCGCGAAGCCGGCACCGACTGCCGACATCGCCGCGGCACAGGCGTGGACAGCATGCGACAGCGTTGGGGACGTACCCTCAGCGCGTGCGGAGGACCTGATCGCCCCCCACACCCGCGCACCGCGGTCAAGATCCACGTACCCCACCCAGATTCGAGCCGCCGCTGGGCGGATGCTCCACTCTAACGGCCGGATCATGATCTGGTGACTCATCGCAACACTGGCCTGATGGATTGTCTGGAGGGAACCCGGTACCCGTTCTTGTGCCCTTCACTCGCCCGCCGGTGCGCACGCCGTACGATGCGCTCATCAGCGTGTTCCCGAGCGGTGGCCGGGCGGCACACCGAGGGAGGGGTCGGCATGGACATTGTGTCACCAGGTTTCACAGGGCGGCGCGGGGGCGGCAACGACCTACCGCCGGGGCAGTACCTGACGCGGGACTTCCCGGTGCTGTCGGCCGGCCCGACGCCGCACATCCTGACCGATCACTGGGAGTTCACGGTCACCACGGAGACCGGCGAGAAGTACAAGTGGGACTGGGCGGCGCTGATGGCGTTGCCGTCCGAGGAGATCACCAAGGACATCCACTGTGTGACCCGGTGGTCCAAGCTGCAGACGACCTGGAAGGGCGTCTCGCTCGACACCCTGCTCGCGGACGTCGAGACCGGCGCGGACTTCGCGATGGCGCACAGCTACGGCGGCTACACCACGAACGTGCCGCTCGACGACCTGCTCGACGGGCAGTCCTGGATCGCCTACGAGTACGACGGGGACCCGCTCGATCCCGAGCACGGCGGACCCGCGCGGCTGCTCGTCCCGCACCTGTACTTCTGGAAGAGCGCCAAGTGGGTCCGCGGCCTGGTGCTGTCCGACACCGAGGACCTCGGCTTCTGGGAGACCGCCGGCTATCACGAGTACGGAGACCCATGGAAAGAACAGCGATACGCCGGCGACTGACGTGGCAGATCGCCACGGTGGCCGAGGTACGGCGTGAGACCGCCACGGCCCGCACGATCGTGCTCGACGTACCGGACTGGCCGGGACATCTCGCGGGCCAGCACCTCGACGTGCGGCTGACCGCGCCCGACGGGTACCGCGCCTCGCGGTCGTACTCGATCGCGTCGGCCTGGACCGGCGAGACGATCGAGCTGACCGTCGAGGAGGTGCCCGACGGTGAGGTGTCGCCGTACCTCGTCGAGGTGCTGAAGGCCGGGGACCCGCTGGAGATCCGCGGGCCGGTCGGCGGCTGGTTCGTGTGGAAGCCCGGCCAGGAAGGGCCGGTGCAGCTGATCGGCGGGGGATCGGGGGTCGTGCCGTTGCGGTCGATGCTGCGCGCGGCGGCCGGTTCCGGGACGCCGATGCGGTTGCTGTACTCCGTACGGCGGCCGGAGTCGGTGATCTACGTCCAGGACCTGAAGCAGCTGGCCGCGTCGGACGACGTCGACGTCCGGCTGGTGTACACCCGCGAGGCGCCGGCCGGGGAACCGCGGGTGGGGCGGATCGACGCGGAGCTGATCGAGCAGTACGCGTTCGCGCCCGAGGACGGCGCGACGACGTACGTGTGCGGGCCGACGCCGTTCGTGGAGACGGTGGCGGATCTGCTGGTCGCGGCCGGTCACGACCCGGCCCGAGTCAGAACGGAGCGTTTCGGATGAGTGAAGCCAACTACCTGGACGGCAACGCGGCTGCCGGGGCCCTGAGCGAAGTGTTCGCCGTGGACCTGACCACCGCGACCGGTCAGTGCAACGGCTGCGGCCAGGTCGCCGTCTTCGCCGAGTCCCGCCTGTACGTCGACGCCCCCGGCATGGTTGCCCGCTGCAACGGCTGCGAGTCCGTCCTGCTCCGCGTCGTCAGCACCCCGGACAACACCTACTTGGACCTCCGCGGCCTCACCTACCTCCGCGTCCCCAACGCCTGATCACCTACTGGCGCGCTTGTGCTGGGTGCGCCGGATGGTGTCGCGCTGGGTTTCGCCGACGGCGCGTTCGTAGGCGAGGACCAGGCCCTGGATCGTGACCGGCTTGAACCGCTCGACGAGGTGCTGGATGTGCTCCGGCGGACCGCCGGAGTCGCGGTAGTGGGGCCAGACCTTGGTGCGGAACACCTCGGTCAGCTCCTCCGCGATCGCGCGGCCGTGCTCGGTGAAGATCCGACCGGCCGCCAGCACCGCTTCGACCGGCAGGTCCAGGTCGAGCAGCTCGACGCCGAGGCTCAGGTGTGCGGTCGCGACCTGGAACACGTCCTCGTCCGGCGTCGGCTCGACCACCCCGAGCGCGACCAGCATCTCGATGTCGTCGTCGCTCAGCTCCCGTCCGGTGCGCCGGACCAGCGCCGCGCGGTCGAGCGTTTCCGGCAGGTCCCGCATCCAGGGCGTCAGCAGCGTGCGATGCAGCGCGATGTCCTGCGGTGTCGCGTCGGACGGGATCCGGTCCAGGTAGCCCTCGATCGCCTGCAGCGTGAAGCCGTGCGCCTGCAGCTCCCGCACCAGGTCGAGCCGCGCGATGTGCTCCGGCCCGTAGTACCCCACCCGCCCGCGCCGGATCGGCGGCGGGATCAGCCCTCGTCCCGCGTAGAACCGCAACGTGCGCACCGTCATCCCGACCCGCGTCGACAGCTCGTCGACCGTCAGGGTCGCGCCTTCGAATGATGCAGCCCCCGCCACTTCCGACATGGCGGAGATCATAACGAGTCGCCCTTGACGATCATGACAGCACTACTGTCACAATCAGCCCTATGACCAGCGAAGCCTTCCTGTACGACGCGATCCGGACGCCGCGCGGCAAGGGCAAACCCACCGGCGCGCTGCACGAGGTCAAGCCGATCCAGCTGATCACGGGACTGCTGACGGAGCTGCGCACCCGGCATCCCGGCCTGGATCCGGCCGCGATCGACGACGTGGTGCTCGGCGTCGTCACCCCGATCGGCGACCAGGGCATGGACATCGCGCGGACCGCCGTCCTGATGGCCGGCTACCCCGAGACGACCGGCGGCGTGCAGCTGAACCGGTTCTGCGCCTCGGGCCTGGAAGCGGTCAACCAGGCCGCGCAGCGGGTGCGGTCCGGCTGGGAGGACTTCATCCTGGCCGGCGGCGTCGAGTCGATGTCCCGGGTGAAGATGGGCTCCGACGGCGGCGCCTGGGCGATGGACCCGGAGACCGCGCTCGAGACCGGCTTCATCCCGCAGGGCATCAGCGCGGACCTGATCGCGACCATCGACGGCTTCTCCCGCACCGACGTCGACACGTACGCCGCCGAGTCGCACGCGCGGGCCGCGAAGGCCTGGGCCAACGGCTACTTCGCGCGCTCCGTCGTACCGGTGGTGGATCGCAACGGCCTGCGGATCCTCGACCACGACCAGCTGGTCCGGCCGGGGACGTCGGTCGAGACGCTGGCCGGTCTGCCGTTGTCGTTCGCGGCGATCGGGGAGCACGGCGGCTTCGACTCGGTCGCCCTGGAGAAGTACCTGACCGTCGAGCGGATCGAGCACGTGCACCACGCGGGCAATTCCTCCGGCATCGTCGACGGCGCCGCGCTGGTTGCTGTTGGCAACGAGAAGGCCGGTGCGGCGCTCGGCCGGGCGCCGCGCGGACGGGTGGTCGCAACCGGTGTCAGCGGGGCCGATCCGACGATCATGCTGACCGGCCCGGCGCCGGCGGCCCGGAAGGCGCTGGCGCGCGCCGGGCTGGACGTGAGCGACATCGACCTGTTCGAGATGAACGAGGCGTTCGCGGCCGCGGTCATGCACTTCATGAAGGATCTCGGCGTACCGCACGAGAAGGTGAACGTGAACGGCGGTGCGATCGCGCTCGGGCACCCGCTCGGCGCCACCGGCGCGATGCTGATCGGAACCCTGCTGGACGAGCTGGAGCGCCGCGAGCTCCGCTACGGACTGGCCACCCTGTGCGTCGGCGGCGGGATGGGCGTCGCGACGATCATCGAAAGGATCGCCGCATGATCGAGTGGAAGAACGACGCGGGCGTCGTCACGCTGACGCTGAACGATCCGTCGGCCTCGGCCAACACGATGAACGACGTGTATGTCGCGGCGATGGGCCGGACCGTCGAGCGCCTGGTGGCCGAGAAGGCCCTGCTCAAGGGCGTGATCGTCACCTCGGCGAAGTCGACGTTCTTCGCCGGCGGCAACCTGCAGATGCTGGCGCAGATCCAGCCGTCGGACGCCGCCCAGGTCTTCGAGACGATCGAGCTGGTCAAGCAGCAGTTGCGCACGCTGGAGACGCTCGGCGTTCCGGTGGTCGCCGCGATCAACGGATCCGCGCTCGGCGGCGGCCTGGAGATCGCGCTCGCCTGCCACCGCCGGATCGTTGCCGACGACAACCGGATCGAGCTCGGGGTGCCGGAGGTGACCCTCGGCCTGCTGCCCGGCGGCGGGGGAGTGACCCGAACGGTCCGGATGCTCGGCCTCCAGGACGCGCTGATGAAGGTGCTGCTCCAGGGTCAGCGGATGAAGCCCGCCCATGCGCTGAGCGTCGGCATCGTCGACGAGGTCGTCGCGGCCGCGGACCTGCTCGACGCGGCTCGTCGCTGGATCACGACGTACGACGGCGACGCGAAGCAGCCGTGGGACCGGGACGGGTACAAGATGCCCGGCGGTACGCCGTCGTCGCCGAAGCTGGCCGCGTTCCTGCCGGCGTTCCCGGCGAATCTGCGCAAGCAGCTGAAGGGCGCGCCGTACCCGGCGCCGCGGGCGATCATGAGCGCCGCGGTCGAGGGCAGCCAGGTCGACTTCGAGACCGCCTCGCGGATCGAGTCGCGGTATTTCGTGTCGCTGGCGACCGGCCAGATCGCGAAGAACATGATCCAGGCGTTCTTCTTCGACCTGCAGGCGATCAACGCCGGCGGGTCGCGGCCGGCCGACGTACCGAAGTATTCCGCGCGCAAGGTCGGGGTGCTCGGTGCGGGGATGATGGGCGCGGGAATCGCTTATGTGTGCGCGAAGGCCGGACTCGAGGTTGTGCTCAAAGATGTTTCTTTGGAGGCGGCCGCGCGCGGAAAGGAATATTCGGAGAAGCTGCTCGCGAAACAGGTCGCCAAGGGCCGGACGACCGTTGCCGACGTCGAGGCGTTCCTGGGCCGGATCACGCCGACCGGCGACCCGAACGACCTGGCCGGGTGCGACCTGGTGATCGAGGCCGTCTTCGAGGACGGCGGGCTGAAGCAGAAGGTGTTCGCGGAGATCGCGGCCGTGGTCGAGCCCGACGCGCTGCTGTGCTCGAACACCTCCACGCTGCCGATCACCGCGCTTGCCGACGGCGTCGACCGGCCCGACGACTTCATCGGCATGCACTTCTTCTCGCCGGTCGACCGGATGCCGCTGGTCGAGCTGATCGTCGGCGCGAAGACCTCGGACCGGGCGATCGCGCGGGCGTACGACGTCGTACGGCAGATCAGGAAGACGCCGATCGTGGTCAACGATAGCCGCGGGTTCTTCACCTCGCGGGTGTTCGGCACGCTGGTGATGGAAGGCGCCGCGATGGTCGCCGAGGGCGTCGACCCGGTGACGATCGAGCGCGCCGCGACCCAGGCCGGGTTCCCGGCGCCGCCGCTGGCGATGCTCGACGAGGTCACGCTGACCCTGCCGCAGAAGATCCGGGACGCCGCGCGGGCGGCCGGTGACAGCGCCGGCGCCTTCGACGACCACCCCGGGATGGCGGTCACCGACCGGCTCGTCGACGAGTTCGGCCGCAAGGGGAAGGCGGCCGGCGCGGGGTTCTACGACTACCCGGCCGACGGGCCGAAGCGGTTGTGGCCCGGGCTGTGGGAGCAGTTCGGCGGGCAGACCGACGTACCGCTGATCGATCTCCAGGAGCGGATGCTGTTCGCGATGGCGCTGGAGACCGTCAAGTGCCTCGACGAGGGCGTGCTGCGCTCGGTGCCGGACGCCAACATCGGGTCGATCTTCGGGATCGGGTTCCCGCCGCTGCACGGCGGCGCGCTGCAGTACGTGAACGCCTACGGGGTGTCTGCGTTCGCGGAGCGGGCCCGTCAGCTGGCGGCGGCGTACGGCTCCCGGTTCGAGCCGCCGGCTCTGCTGGTTCGGATGTCCGCCGACGGTGAGATGTTTACGTGATCACGGCCTGACAACATTCCACAGTTTCGAACAATCGAGAGCGCGTCCGGTCTTGCGCCGGGCGCGCTTTTGAGACATTGTGCTGGCACTTCTACAACGATTGACCTGTAGTACGGTGTGCCAAAATCAGAGATGCTTAACCTAGTTAAGTAACTCGGAACCGCTGGCGTCGTACCCCTGCGGCGTCGCTCCCGGGAAGGTGGAATTCATGCCTGCTCATGTTCCGAACGCCGGTCTGACCCGGCGGGATCTGCTCAAGCGGACCGGTGGCCTGGCCGCCCTCGCCGCACTGACCGCGGCCTGCGGCGGAAACACCGGCCGGCCGTCCTCCTCCGGCGGCGGAGACGGCGGCGCCAAGGTGAACCTGTCGCAGTGGTACCACCAGTACGGCGAGACCGGGACGCAGCAGGCGGCGCTCAAGTACGCCAAGGCCTACACCGACGCGAACGTCGCCGTGCAGTGGACGCCGGGCGACTACGCCGCCAAGCTGTCCTCCGGGCTGCTGTCCAGCAAGGGCCCGGACGTGTTCGAGAGCCAGTTCAACATCGGCATGGTGAAGAGCAACCAGGTCGTCGCGCTCGACGACATCATGGCCGACGTCAAGGACGACTTCCTGCCCGGCGACCTGGCCACGAACACCATCGACGGCAAGATCTACGGCATCCGGATGATCATCGATCCGCAGGTCATCTACTATCGCAAGTCGATGCTGGACAAGGCCGGAATCAAGCCGCCGGAGACCGTCGACGACCTGATCGCCGCGGCCAAGGAACTGACCACGAACAAGGTCAAGGGCATCTTCGTCGGCAACGACGGCGGCAACGCGATGGGCGGCCCGGCGCTGTGGTCGTCCGGCGGCAGCTACCTGACCGACGACAACAAGCCCGGCTTCACCGACCCCCGCGCCGCGACGGCGTTCGGCAAGCTGCACGAGCTCTACGCGAGCAAGAGCGTCCTGCTCGGCGCGCCCACCGACTGGTGGGACCCGACCGCGATCAACCAGGGCCTGGTGGCTATGCAGTGGATCGGCATGTGGGCCGTGCCGGGCATGCAGAAGGCGCTCGGCGACGACCTGGGCGTGATCCCGTTCCCGAAGCTGGACGCCGAGGGCAAGCCGGCCGTGTACTCCGGCGGCTGGACCCAGTTCGTGTCCGCCAAGAGTGCCAACGTCGACGCCGCGAAGAAGTTCGTCAAGTGGCTGTGGCTCGACAAGTCGGAGTACCAGGAGGACTGGTCACTCAACTACGGCTTCCACATCCCGCCGCGCAAGAGCCTGGCCGCCAAGGCATCCAAGCTGCAGAGTGGTGTCGCGGCCGACACGGTCAAGCTCAACCAGGACTACGGGCACACCGACAACCCGGCCTGGACTCCGAAGATGGGTACGGCGTTCACCGACATGCTCACCAACGTGATCAAGAAGGGAGCCGACCCAGCTGCCGAGATCGCCAAAGCCGAGAAGACCGTCAACGCCGAGCTCCAGCGGTTGTTCGGATGAGCGCTCCGGCCAAGACGTCCGCGGATCCCGCTGTCACTGGTGAGCAGCGGGAGACGCGGAAGCGCCGACACAAGGGCATCGCCGGGAACACCCTGTGGTTCTGGGTGTTCGTCGGCCCGTTCGTGATCGGGCTGCTGATCTTCTCGTACCTGCCCATCCTGTGGAGCCTGGTCCTCAGCTTCTTCGAGGCGTACAACACCGCGACCCCGTCGAAGTTCGTCGGGCTGCGCAACTACGTCGACATGCTGACCGACCACAACTTCCTGTCCAGCCTGGGCACGTTCACGATCTTCGCGGTGTTCATCGTGCCGCTGACGTTCGCGCTCTCGCTCGCGCTGGCGTTGCTGGTCAACCAGGTGAAGATCGCGCGGGCGTTCTTCCGGTCGGTGTTCTTCCTGCCGACCGCCTGCTCGTACGTCGTCGCGTCGCTGATCTGGAAGCTGTCGATCTTCAACGGCGTCCGGTTCGGGCTCGCGAACACGGTGCTCGGCTGGTTCGGCATCGACAACATCGCCTGGCTGTCGACGGTCGACCCGCCCTGGTACTGGATCCCGCTGGTGACGGTGCGGCTGTGGCTGCAGCTCGGGTTCTACATGATCCTGTTCATCGCCGGCCTGCAGCGGATCTCGCCGACGCTGTACGAGGCGGCGTACGTCGACGGGGCGAAGCCCGGGTGGCAGGTGTTCCGCTACATCACGCTGCCGCAGCTGCGGGCGACGTCGGTCGCCGTCCTGATCCTGAACCTGATCGCGGCGTACCAGGCGTTCGACGAGTTCTACAACCTGGTCGGCAATGTGAACTACGCGCGGCCGCCGCTGGTCTACCTGTACGGCATCTCGCTCGGGTCGATCCAGGACCTCGGGCACGGATCGGCCGGCGCGCTGATCCTGGCGGTGATCATCATGCTCGTGACGCTGCTGCAGAACCGGATCTTCGGCCTCGGAAAGGCGGGCGACTGATGGCTGTCTCCGAGCGTACGACGGGAACCCCGCAGCCGATCGGGTTCAGCCGGAGCACGATGGGCGTCGTCGGGATGGTGCTGCGCTGGATCGCGCTGTTCGTCGCAGTCGTGCTGTTCCTGATCCCGTTCTACCTGATCCTCCGCAACGCGCTGTCCACCGAACAGGACATCACCGCGCCCGACTGGACGTTGTTCCCCTCGCACCTGCAGTGGAGCAACATCAGCGAGCTGTTCAACGACACCACGGTGCCGATGGCGCGGGCGCTGTACAACTCCGCCGTCGTCGCGATCCTCGGCACCGGCGGACAGTTGCTGCTGGCCTCGATGGCCGGCTACGGGCTGGCGCGGATCCCGTACCGGCACGCGGACAAGGTCTTCTACGCGATCGTCGCCACGCTGATGATCCCGGGCGCGGTGACCTTCATCCCGTCCTTCATCGTGGTGTCCTCGCTCGGGTGGGTCTCGTCGCTGCGCGGCCTGATCATCCCGACACTGTTCAGCGGGTTCGCGGCGTTCCTTTTCCGGCAGTATTTCCTCGGATTTCCGCGCGAGCTCGAGGAAGCGGCCCGGGTCGACGGCGCCGGGTACTTCGGGGTGTTCTGGCGGATCGTCGTACCGAACTCGCTGCCGTTCTTCGCGGCGATCGCGGCGATCACGTTCATCGGCAACTGGAACTCGTTCCTGTGGCCGCTGGTGATCGGCCAGGACTCCTCGTCGTGGACCATCCAGGTGGCGATGTCGACCTTCATCACCGCCCAGACCATCAACATCCACGAACTGTTCATGGCCGTCGCGGTTTCGATCCTCCCGCTGGTGCTGATCTTCGCCTTCCTCCAGCGCTACCTGATCCAGGGCGTCACCCAGTCCGGCATCAAGGACTGACCCAGACCGGCGGGGAGTCCACCAGGCTCCCCGCCACCCTCCCGGGCTACGGTGCGGGCGTTGGTTGGGGGGTGGGGGAGCGGTCGGCGAGTTTCAGCCAGATGACTCCGGTGATGATGACTGCCAGCCAGAGGGCTTTGCGGGTGGTCAGGGACTCGTCGAAGAAGACCGGGCCTAGGAGGGCGGCGCCTGCGGCGCCGATGCCGGCCCAGATGGCGTAGCCGATGCTGACCTCGATGGTGCGCAGGGCGCGGCTGAGGGCCCAGAGGGTGAGTAGGAAGAACACGACCGCCACGGCCGACCAGGACCAGATGGTGAAGCCTTGGCTGCCGGCGACCGAGAGGGCGTAGCCGATTTCGAAGGCTCCGGCCAGCAGCAGCGTGAGCCAAGCGCGGGATGAGTGTGGCACGGGAGTGCTCCTTCAGGTGGTGAGCTGGAGGCCGGCGACCCCGGCGATGACGAGCGCGATGCCGATGGCTTTGCGCCAGGTGAGGCGCTGGCCGAAGATCAGGGCGCCGAGCAGGGTGATGCCTACTCCGGCGAGGGACGTCCACAGCGCGTACCCGACGCCGACGTCGAAGGTGAGTAGTGCGCGGCTGAGGAAGTACGTGCCGAGCCCGCCGGTGACGAGCGTCGCGGCGGTCCAGCCGCGGTGCGTGAAGCCCTGCGCCTTGCCGGCGGCGATCGCGACGGCGATCTCGAACACGACGGCGATCGCGAGGTAGAGCCAGTGCATGAGGTTCCTTCCGGGAAGGGTGCGTCCTCCCGAGGGTGAAACTTCACACTGGTGTCAGGTGCAACACTGGGACCATGCGGATCGGAGAACTCGCGGAGGCCGGCGGCGTGAGCACGCGCTCATTGCGGTACTACGAGGAGCAGGGCCTGATCCGCTCGACCCGTACACCGGGTGGCTGGCGGGACTTCGACGCCTCGATGATCGAGCGGGTCGTGATGATCCAGCACCTGTACGCGGCGGGCCTGAGCAGCGGCATCATCGGCGAACTGCTCCCGTGCCTGGACGCCCCACCCGAGGAGCGCACCGGCCTGCTGGAGGAACTTCTCGCCCAGGAGGTCCGACGCCTCCAGTCCAAACGCCGCGAGATCGACCGCGAACTCGACGTACTCGAAGCCCTCCGCCAGGAAACCACCACACCGATCACACCCCGCTAGCGCGGAGCCCGCGTCGCACAACCTGTTTCGGGTCCTCCACGCGACCAAGCTACTTCTCGAGCAGGGCTTGGCGGGTGGCGCGTTGGGCCAGGACTGTGGTGCGGTTGGCGGTGGAGGTGGCCAGGGTTTGGGTGCGCGGGCCGGGGGAGAGGTGGTCGACGTAGACCGTGCCGGCGAGGTGTTGGGTCTCGTGGATCAGGCAGCGGGCGAAGTAGCCGGAGGACTCGATCGTGAACGGGCGGCCCTCGACGTCGTACGCGTGCAGCGTGGCGCGGGCCGGGCGGTCGAGGGCGGCGTTGGCGCCGGGGACGGAGAGACAGCCTTCGGTGCCGGACTGCGTGCCGACCAGGGCGGTCGCGGTTTCGATGCGCGGGTTGAACGCATGCCCGACGTGACGGTCGCCGTACTCGTCGGTGAGGTCGTAGACGAACAGTTGCGCGTCGACGTCGACCTGGTTCGCGGCGAGGCCGCATCCCTCGGCGATCCACATCGTCGCGAACATGTCGTCGATCAGCCCGCTCCACCGCGCGGCGCCGTACGCGGTCACCGGCCGGCACGGGCGATGCAGGATCTCTTCGCCGTACTCCGTGATGCGCAGCGGCGTACCGCGCCGTACCTCGTCGGTCAGCTCGGGCAGGCGACGGCTCGGGCGGCCCAGGATGTACGTCGGCATGCAAAGACCGTACTCTGCAAAGTTCTAGCTTTGCAAAGCCAGGGCTAGGATGCCGCCATGGAGCCCAGTACGCCGAACCGCCGTGCCGTCGTCCGCGCGCATCCGCTGCGGGAGGCGCTGCTGGCGCTGATCGACCGGGACGGTACGACGACCTCGACGATCGCCGCCCGCGAACTGGGGGAGAGCACTGGGTCGTGCTCGTTCCACCTGCGCCGGCTGGAGGCCCTCGGGGTGATCGAGCCGGAGCCGGGCGCGGCGGGCCGGGTGAAGCCGTGGCGCCGGGTGCGCACCGAGCAGGCGGCGCTGAACCGCGAGCTCGAGGACACCGCGTACGCGAGCTGGCTGGCCGCGAAGACCTCCGACGACGAGGACTTCGCATTCAGTGCGGTCGTCACCCTGGCAGACGGCGAACTCGCCGAACTCCGCGCCCGCCTGCACCGCGTCCTCCGCGACTTCACCACCGCCGAACCCACCGCCGGGACCCCCACCGCGGTCATCATCCGCGCCTTCCCACTCCACGAGGGGCCCTAACGACAGTACGTATATGTGTAGTAGACCCACCGGCCACGCTCAAACAGCGCGGCATGGGGCGCCGAACCAGCCACACCTCTTGTCGTCAGTGCCGAACCGGTCCCGAGATCGTCAGCCGGTGGCCCTCGGACAGGACGAGGGTGAAGGTGCGGCGGTACCACGGTGTGTCCTCGGGCGACGTGGAGTCGACGAGCCCCGCGCCCCAGCGCTCGCGTCGCAGATACCAGCTCATACCCCGGATCGAGCTGCCCTGATCCGAGAACACCCCGATCACGCCGGCCGCGTCGTGCGCCGGGCGCACCCGCAGTACCCACGTCCACCCGCCGTTGTCCCCGAACGTCGAGCGCCACCAGGCCGAGTCGGGCCGTCTTCAGCATGGCGCTCCCGAGAAGTAGGTCATCAGCTGGCGTGTTTTGTGTCTACGGTCAGGGCTATGCGGATTGTGACGCGCGAGCAGGCCATCGCGTATCGGCTGCACGTCAATCACCTCGTCGATCGGTTGCCGGCCGAGTCCCACGCGGAGGCGCGGTGCGGAACGTGGCGCGGAGGTGGTTGACGTCGACCTCGGGGAGGTGGTGTTCGACGAGGTCGTATGTCTCCTCGACGAGGTCGTGGAGGATCTGGGCGCCGGTCGGGGCGGGCGAGGTGAAGACCGCGCGGACGCGGGCGGCGAGTGATGGTGGGGCCAGGGGGAGGTCGCGTTCCATGGTGTCGAGGCGTTTGAAGGCGAGGATGTGACCGCAGTACCGGCCGTTGAGGGCGTGCAGCACGGTCAGGAACTGGCCCGTGATGCGGACGAACTCGCGGGAGATCAGCAGCGGGTTCTCGCGCTCGATCAGCATCTGCAGGCGCCAGAACTTCTCGATGTTGCCGTCGTGCTGTACGACGGCGATCGCGAGGTCGCGCGGGTACGTCGCCACGCGCTCCTGCCACCGGGCCACGAGTTCGGGGCGTCGGCCGGTCACGTCGGTGCTGTCGACGAAGCCCTGCGCCAGCTGCAGGGTCGCGCCGTCGGGCCGGCCGGCCAGCAGGTCGTTCAAGGCGTCGTCGACCGACTCCGACAGGGTGTGCGCGACCTCGAGCATCAGGCCGTCGAGGTGCACCTGGTCGTCCCACGGAGGCGGGCCGTCGACGTTGAGCAGCCGGACCTCAGCCGGTACCGCTCGACGTTGGGCCGCCGTGGGCAGGCGTTCCCAGAACACCCCGACCTCGACGTCCGACCAGCGATCCGCGTCACCGCGGGCGGTCGACCCGCCCAGCATCACCGCGTCGACGCCCTCCAGAGCGGCGTACCAGTCGAGGAGCGGCCGCACCACCTGCCGTCGCCAGCGCGCCGCGTCGGTCACCATCCCCGCAGTGAATCACGCTGACGGTTGACCGATCGGCAACAATCGGCACATGCCCGTTCCCACCTGCCCCTGCGGACAAGACCTGCCGTACGCCGCCTGCTGCGGCCGCCTCCATCGCGGCGAGGCGACGGCGCGCACCGCGGAGGAGCTGATGCGGTCCAGGTACGCCGCCTTCGTGATGCACGACGCGGCGTACCTGCGCAAGACTTGGTCCCTCACCACCCGCCCGGCCCGCATCGACTTCACCCCCGGCCAGAAGTGGACCGGCCTGGAGATCGTGAACGCAACCGGCGGCAGCCCCTTCCACACCGAAGGCACCGTTCAGTTCCGCGCCCACTACACCAGAAACGGCCACCCCGGCACCCAACAGGAAAACAGCACCTTCACCCGCGAAGCCGGCGAATGGGTGTACGTCGCGGCGCTCTGAGCGCTACTCCGGGATCTGGTATGTCGGGGTGAGGGTGGCTCGGGCGAGGGTGTGGAAGGCCAGGTTGAAGGCGACGACGGCGGGGGTGGCGTCCGGGTCTACGTCCAGGGCTTCTACGTCGATGGCGTGGACGACGAAGTAGTAGCGGTGGATCTGGTCGCCGGGCGGCGGGGCCGCGCCGCCGAAGTTCTTGGTGCCGAAGTCGTTGCGGACGTGGAAGGCGCCGTTGTCGAGGCGTTCGGTGGTGCCGGCGCCGGTGGGCAGTTCGGTGACGGTGACCGGGAGGTTGACCAGGGTCCAGTGCCAGAAGCCGGAGACGATCGGCGCGTCGGGGTCGAAGCAGGACACCACGAACGCCTTGGTCTCCGCCGGGAACCCGGACCAGCTGAGCTGCGGCGACGTGTTCCCGCCTGCGAACGCCTGATCGTCGGACAGCGGCTTGCCGTCGGCGACGTCGGTGCTGGTGACGGTGAACGACCCGACCTCCGGCAGGAGTTTGTACGGGTCCGGTGCGACGGGGCGATCAAGCGACATCTGTAAACCCTCCGGCAGCTCGCGATGTGTGGTGATTCCGACACTACTGTCCACATCCTGCCGGTCCGTCCCGGGGCACACACTCGGAGATGCGAAGATCGGGACCGGCGCACCCGCCGAACGGATGGAGGACCTGGTGGACGAGTACCTGGAGCGGATCGCTCTGGCTGATCAGGCGGCGATGCGCGCGGCCGCCGAGCGGCACGCGCGGCTGACCAAACCGGCCGGCTCCCTCGGCGTCCTCGAGGACCTGTCCGTGAAGGTCGCCGGGATGACCGGTACGTACGCCGTGCCGGCCCCGGCCGTCGTCACGGTGTTCGCCGCCGACCACGGCGTCCATGCGCAGAACGTCTCCCCGTGGCCACAGGAAGTGACCGCCGCGATGCTGGCGAACTTCGCCGGCGGCGGCGCCGCGGTGAACGCGTTCGCCAAGAACAACGGCGTCGACGTCCGCGTGGTCGACGTCGGCGTCGCCACGCCGGTCGAGCAGCTGGACATCGTGCACGCGAAGGTCCGCGGCGGCACCCGCGACCTCGCGCAGACGGACGCGCTGACCGAGGACGAGGCGCGCGCGGCGATCGCCGTCGGCTTCGACCTGGCCGACCAGCTGGTCCGGGAGGGGTACCGCTGCCTGCTGACCGGTGACATGGGCATCGCCAACACCACCGCGTCCGCCGCGCTGATCGCGACCTTCACCGGCGCGACCGCCGACGCCGTCACCGGCCGCGGGACAGGGATCGACGACGCGGCCCTCGCGCACAAGACAGCCGTCGTCCGGGACGCACTCGCGCTGCACGCCGTACCGTCGACCGAGCCGCTCAAGGCGCTGCAGGCGTACGGCGGCCTGGAGCACGCCGCCCTCGCCGGGTACATCCTCGGCGCGGCGGCGAACCGCACACCGGTCATCCTCGACGGCGTCATCGCGGGCGCGGCCGCGCTCGTCGCCCAGGCGTTCCACCCGGCAGTGATCGACTACTGCGTCGCTGGACACCGGTCGGCCGAGCCCGGTCACGCGGTCGCGCTCAAGCAGCTCGGGCTGCAGCCGCTGGTCGACCTGGACCTGCGCCTCGGCGAGGGGACCGGCGCCGTACTCGCGTACCCGATCCTGACCTGCGCCGTGCGGGCGCTCGCCGAGATGGCCACGTTCGAGGACGCGGGGATCACTTCGTGACGAACCAGTACCTGTCCGGCCTCGTCCTCGAAGGGCGGCGCGTGGTCGTCGTCGGCGGTGGCGGTGTCGCTCAGCGACGGCTGCCGCGGCTGCTCGAGGCCGGCGCGCGGATCGACCTCGTGTCACCGTCGATCACGCCGACGATCGAAGGGCTGCTCGGCAACCCGGCGCTGTCCTGGATCGAGCGCGGGTACGCCGCGGGCGACCTGGACGGGGCCTGGTACGTCGTGGTCGCGACCGATGACGCCGCGGTCAACGACCAGGTGTCCGCGGAGGCGGAGGAGCGGCGGATCTTCTGCGTGCGGTCCGACGACCGGTCCCGCGCGACGGCGTGGACGCCCGCGTCCGGGCAGCACGACAACGTGACGATCGGCGTCCTCGGCGGCGGCGATCACCGCCGGTCGGCCGCCGTACGGGACGCGATCCTCGAGGGTCTGCGGGTCGGTGAGCTGGCGGCGCGGGACGTGGATCGGCGGCCGGGGGTTTACCTCGTCGGCGGGGGGCCTGGCGACCCGGACCTGATCACGGTGCGCGGACGGCGGTTGCTGGCGGAAGCGGACGTGGTGGTCGCGGACCGGTTGGCGCCGCAGCAACTGCTGGACGAGCTGCACCCGGACGTCGAGCTGTTCGACGCGGCGAAGTTGCCGCGCGGGCGGGCCGCGGGGCAGGAGGAGATCAACCGGATCCTGGTCGATCGCGGACTGCAGGGCAAGGTCGTCGTCCGGCTGAAGGGCGGGGATCCGTACGTCTTCGGGCGCGGCTTCGAAGAGGCGCTTGCGTGCGCGGCGGCCGGTGTGCCGTGGACCGTGGTGCCGGGGATCACCAGCTCGATCTCGGTGCCGGCGGTGTCGGGGATCCCGGTCACGCACCGCGGCGTGACCCACGAGTTCACAGTCGTGTCGGGGCACATCCCGCCGTCGCACCCGGACTCGCTGGTGAACTGGGACGCGCTCGCCCACCTGCACGGGACGCTAATCCTGCTGATGGCGGTCGAGAACCTGCCGGCGATCGCGGAACGGCTGATCGCCGCGGGCAAGCCGGGCACGACCCCCGCGGCGGCGATTGCCGACGGCACCCTTCCCGGCCAGCGGATGGTCACGTCCGACCTGGCCGGCATCGCCCAGGCGATGGCGGACGATGGCGTCGGCGCTCCCGCAATCGTTGTCATCGGCAACGTGGTCGACGTCGCGGCGCAGGGCCGGACCGAGCAAGCGACCGGCGGGATGGTGGGGCAGGCGTGACGCTCGTCCCGGTCGAGGATGCCGGTGATGCGCGGCTGGCGGACTATGTCCGGTTGCGGGAGGTCAGTCTGCGGCGGTTGCTCGAGGAAGAGCACGGGCTCTTCATCGCCGAAGGGGACAAGGTGATCCGGCGGGCGGCCGACGCCGGGTATGAGCCGCGGTCGTTCCTGCTTGCGCCGCGCTGGCTGGACTCGCTGCAGGACGTGCTCGCGCAGTGGCCGGACAAGCCGGTGTACGTCGTCTCGGAGGAGCTGGCCGAGCAGGTCACCGGGTTCCACGTGCACCGCGGCGCGCTCGCGTCGTACAAGCGGCGGGCCGCCGTACCGCTCACGCAGTTGCTGACCGACGACGTACGCCGGATCGCGATCTTCGACGACATCGTTGACCATACCAACGTCGGCGCCGGGTTCCGCGCCGCCGCGGCGCTCGGTGTCGGCCTGGTGCTGGTGACCCCGACCTGCGCCGACCCGCTGTACCGGCGCTCGATCAAGGTGTCGATGGGGACCGTCTTCCAGGTCCCGTGGACCCGGCTGCAGAGCTGGCCGGGCGACCTGCGGCAGCTGCAGGACTACGGGTACGTCGCGGCCGCAATGGCGCTCACCGACGACTCGATCACGCTCGACGAGCTCGCCGACCGCAAGGACGACAAGCTCGCGCTGATCTTCGGCACCGAGGGCCACGGCCTCAAACCAAACGTACTGCGCCAGGCCGACCTGACGGTCCGGATCCCGATGGCCGGCGGCGTCGACTCCCTCAACGTGGCCTCCTCGGCCGCCGTGGCGTTCTACGCCACTCGCTGCTGAGGAGCCTCAGGCACCGCGTACGCTGACCGCCATGAAGGCGGTCGGTGAGCTCGGGGCATTCCTCCGCGCCGAGCGGGCCCGGGTCGAGCCGTCGGCCGTCGGCCTGCCTGCCGGCGGCGATCGGCGCGTCGCCGGGTTGCGGCGCGAGGAAGTCGCCGTACTGGCGGTGGTCAGCGCCGACTACTACACGCGGCTCGAGCAGGGACGTGAGCGCAACCCGTCCGCGCAGGTGCTCAACGGGATCGCCCACGCGCTGCGGCTCGACCCGGATGCGCGCGCCCACCTGTTCCGGCTCGCCGGGATGGCGCCGACCCCGGCCCTCGGCACCGCGCGGGACCAGGTTCACCCGGCGCTGCTGCAGTTGCTGGACAACTTCCCGCGCGCAGCGGCCTACGTGCTGGGTCCGGCGTACGACATCCTCGCGACGAACGCGGTCGCGCACGGTCTGCTGGCCCCGTTCGGGATGACGAACATGCTGCGGATGATGTTCGAGCATCCCGAGGCGCGGGAGATCTTCGGCGACTGGGAGACGGTCGTACGGCGGGCCGTGTACGCCGTCCGGTTCAACGCGGCGACGTACCCGGACGACCCGCAGATCAAGGCTCTGGTGGCGGATCTGCTCCCGCGATCGCCCGAGTTCCGCGCCCTGTGGGAGGACCGGACGGCGCGGGGATTCAGCCGCGCGTACAAGATCTTCCACCACCCTGAGGCCGGACGGATCGAGCTCACCTACCAGACCTTCGACGTCCGCGCCGCGCCGGGACAACAGTTGCTCGTCGGTACGGCGGAGCCGGGCAGCGGGAGTGCGGAGGCACTCGCCCGGCTGGGTTGAGCTGCCTGGGTGCGGCGCACCCAGGAAGAGGCGACCTTCCCGGAGGCGGGAGTCCGATCGACGCTGTGTGTATGACAACCCTGAAGTACTCGACGTACGTCGCGCCGTCCAAGCCGGCCGTCTCCGACGATCTGCCGCCGGGGGAGGTGCAGCGGATGTGGTCGCCCACCGCGGCGACGCTGATCTCCGGCGATCACGACGCCGTCCTGGTCGACCCGTTGATGACGCAGGCCGAAGGCGAGGACCTGGCCGGCTGGATCGCCGCCACCGGGAAGAACCTCACCGCGATCTTCGTGACGCACAGCCACGGCGACCACTTCTTCGGCGCCGCGCCGGTCCTCGACCGTTTCCCGGAGGCCCGGCTGGTCGCGCTGCCTTCCGTCGTCGAGGGGATGCGCAAGCAGCTCACCGCGCCGTGGCTGGACGGATTCTGGCGGGTGCGGTTCCCGGGCCAGCTGCCCGAGCGCCTGGTCGTAGCCGAGCCGCTGGACGGTGCCTTCACGCTGGAAGGCGAGGAGCTGATCGCGATGGATCTCGGCCACACCGACACCGACGGCAGTTCGGCGTTGTACGTCCCGTCGATCGGGCTGGTCGTCGCGGGCGACGCCGTGTACGACGAAGTCCACCTCTACCTGGCGGAATCAGCCGACGGCGGCCTCGACCATTGGCTGACCGCGCTCGACAAGCTGGAGGCCCTGGACCCGGTCGCCGTTGTCTCCGGACACCGCCAGGCCGACGCGTCCGACGATCCGCGGTACATCGACGAGACCCGCCGGTACCTCAACACCTTCGCGCGCGCCGCGGCTGGAACCAGCACGGCGCTCGACCTCTACAACGCCGTACTCGAGAGCTACCCCGACCGGCTGAACCGCGGTGTGCTCTGGAACTCCGCGCGTGCTCTCAAAAGCAGTTGACCATGGTGATGCCATAGTCCCGTGCCGAAAGTAGTGCTGATCACCGGGATGCAGGCCGCCGGGAAGTCGACGATCGCCCCGTTGCTGGCGGCGCGGATGGGGCCGCCGGCGGCGACGCTCGACGGCGATGTGTTCTACCGCGGCGTGGTCGCAGGCGCCGAGGTCATGACGCCGGAGCCGTCGGCCGAAGCGCTGCGCCAGCTCCGGCTGCGGTACGACGCGAGCGCGCTGGTGGCGCAGCACTACGTGGACAGCGGCTTCGACTTCGTCTGCAGCGACATCATCTTCGGCGAGGACGTCGAGCGCTGGTTCGCCCGGCTGCGCGACGTCGAGAAGTACCTCGTCGTGCTGGTCCCATCGGTGGAGTCGATCGTGCAGCGCGAGATCGGCCGCGGCGGCGCCAACTCGTACCGCGACTGGCAGGAACCGGGCGGCACGCTGGAGGACGCCGTACGGGCCCTCCAGGCCGACCTCGACGAGACCCCGCGCCGGGGCCTGTGGCTGGACACCACCGGCCGGACGGCGGCCGAGAGCGTCGACGCGATCGACCTGGAGAAGGCTCGCTGGTAGCTCAGGTCGCGGGGGTGTCCTCGTGGTCGTGGTCGACCATCGGGGAGACGGGCCAGTCCGACGGGTATTCCGGCGCGAACTCCTCGGCCTCGGCGAAGAGGCGCTTACGGTACTTGCGGGACAAGCGGTCGCCGAAGACCGTGCCCTGGGTGTGGTCGGTCTCGTGCTGCAGGCAGCGGGCGAGCAGGCCGTCGCCTTCGTACGTGACCGGCTGGTTGTGCTGGTCGACGCCGGTGACCTTGGCGAAGTCGGGACGGGCGCACTTCGTGAACGCGCCCGGCAGCGACAGACAGCCCTCGTCGCCCTCGTCCAGGTTGCGGTCCTTGCCCTCCGGAAGCTCGAGCGTCGGGTTGCACACGACGCCCTGCAGGTGCTTGCCGTCCTTGTCCGGGCAGTCGAACACGAACAGCTGCAGGTCCACCCCGACCTGGTTCGCGGCCAGGCCGACGCCCTCGGCGGCGCGCATCGTCGCGACCATGTCGGCGACCAGCGTCTGCAGCTCGTCCCCGAAGTCGGTGACCGGCTGATTGACCCGGTGCATGACGTCCTCACCCCAACGGGTGATAGGCCGCACCGAACCGTTCCCAGGCAACGTAGACATGCGGGAAATCCTATCCGCCGGCCGCCAGGCATCCTTGAGCACCCACCAACCGTTTCCGGGTGGCCCAGACGGTTGGTGGGTGCCCAAGGTGAGCGCTGACTACTTGGCGTTGACCTCGTCGCGCCACGAGACCCACTCGCGGAGCAGGCCGAGGTCGTAGTCGGGGCCGGACGACGAGACCGTGAATAGCCGGGTGCCGACATCGAGCAGCGACTTGCCGATGTCCTCGGGCGACTTGTCGCCGACGCCCGCGGAGCGCTCGATCTCGCCCGGGTCGCGGCCGATCGTGCGGCAGTGCTCGTCGAGCACGGCGTGCTTGTGCGCGAGCGTCTCGGCGTCGCCGAACCCGTGCCAGATGTTCGCGTGCTTGGCGACCAGCTTCAGCGTCTTCTTCTCGCCGCCGCCGCCGATCAGCACCGGGATGTCCCGGGTCGGCTTCGGGTTCAGTTTCTCCCAGCGCTGCTCGATCCGCGGCAGCGCCTCGCCGAGGGCGTCCAGCCGGCCGCCCGCGGTGCCGAACTCGTACCCGTACTCGTCGTAGTCCTTCTCGAACCAGCCCGAGCCGATGCCGAAGATCAGCCGGCCGTCGCTGATGTGGTCGACCGTGCGCGCCATGTCGGCGAGCAGGTCGGGGTTGCGGTAGGAGTTGCAGGTCACCAGCGCGCCGAACTCGACCCGCTCGGTCGCCTCGGCCCAGGCGGCCAGCATCGTCCAGCACTCGAAGTGCAGGCCCTCGGGCTCACCGCTGAGCGGGTAGAAGTGGTCCCAGTTGAACACCACGTCGACGCCGATCTCCTCGGCCGCCGCCACGGTCCGCCGGATGTCGGCGTACTGGGCATGCTGGGGCTGGACCTGCAGACCGATCCGGGCGGGGAAGGCGCCGTACGGACGGTCGGTGGAATCGGAAGCAGTCATGCCCCCGATCCTATCCCTCGTTGCGGAGGACCCTCCGGATAGGTGTCACCGGGTGAAATACGCCGCGAGGCGTTTACGGTTTGTTCTCGGTCGGGACCTGGTCGGCGTAAACGGCGGCCCAGTCGCCGAGTGCGCGGATCGGCACCAGCAGGTCGGTGCCGGCGGTGGTGAGGGAGTACTCGACGCGCGGCGGCGCTTCGGCGTACCGGCGGCGCTCGACGAGACCGTTGTGCTCGAGGCGGCGCAGGGTCTCGGTGAGGACCTTCTGGCTGATGCCGCCGATCTGTTCGCGGAGCCTGCCGGGACGCGCGGGACCGTCGGCGAGCGAGTACAGCACGACCATCGGCCAGCGTCCGCTGATCAGGTCGGCGGCGACGCGCGCCTGGCAGTCGGCGAAGAATCTCACGTCGTCCATTGTGCGTCGGTCGATAGGCACCCGGTGGTGCGGATCGAAGTGCCTACCGTCGAGTCCATGCGAATAGGAACACTGGGCAACGGAATGATGGCCGAGGCGCTCGCCACGCACTGGGTGTCGGCGGGGCACGACGTGCTGATCGGTGGGCGGTCGGCGGACCGGGCCGGTGCGGTGGCCGGGCGGGTCGGTGCGGCGTCGGGATCGTTGGCGGAGGCGGCGGCGTACGGCGAGATCGTGCTGCTGGCCGTGCCGGCGGAGGTCGCGGTAGCGGTTGCGCGGGAGGTGCCGGCCGGGAGGACGCTGGTCGATTGCACGAATGCCCTGGACCACCGGGACTTCACGCTGGCCCAGGACTCTGTTGCGGAAGCCGTCAGTGCCGCGGCGCCGGGGGTGCGGGTGGTCAAGGCGTTCAACCTGGCGGCTGACGCGGTGTGGCGAAACCCGCCGCGCGGACTCGGGGTGCCGCTGTGCGGCAACGAGGGCGTCGAGCAGGTCGCGGAGTTGGTCGAGGCCCTCGGCTGCACACCGGTCCTCGCCGGCGGCCTCCGCCACGCGAAGTTGCTGGAGGCAACCGCAGCCCTGGCGATCGGCATGTGGGTAGGCGGGGGAGACGTACGCGCGATGTTCCCACCCCTGGCTGAAGCCTTTGGCACCGTCCCACCCGGCCAGTCCTAGGCTTCAGGGGTGTTGCGTCTGGCCAGGCGTAGGGTCCAGGTGGGGAACAGCAGGTAGGTGCCGGCCCAGCTGAAGCCGGCTGCGAAGGTCCAGGGTGGGGCGGTGTCCAGGTCGTCGATTCCCATCAGGATCCCCGGTACGCCGAGCAGGCCGAGCGTCATCACCGCGCCGGCGATCAACCCCGCCCGCCGGAGCGAGCCTGATGCGGTGCCGAGGAGCCAGATCCCGATCAGGGCGAAGCCGAAGCTCGACCACAGGCCGGCGAGGTAGAAACCGGTGGCTTCGGTCATCACGAGGGTTGTGCCGATGATCGTCAGCACCGCGCCGACGGCGGCGACTCCGAGGAGGGCGAGGGCGCGTGACGTGCGGCGCGGGGCGGCGTGCAAAGTCCACGCCAGGGCCAGGCTCAACACGCCCAACACCGCATTGCCCACGTCGTTGACGGCCCCGAGCGCATCAGCGCCCGCGTAGAACAGGATCAGGCACAAACAGGTGGCGAGGCCCACGATCCCGTGGGCCAGCGCCACCGGCCGTACGGCGTCCGGCTCAGCGCTCACCCTTGGATGATCGCGCAAAGAGTTCGTTGAGGGCAGCCTGCGGGATCTGGCCGGCGGCGAAGGTGATCGTGCCGTGGGTGGCCAGTTCCTCGGCGCTGCGCCGGATGAAGCCGAGGGCGGCTCGCGCGATGCTGCCGCCGAGGCTGATCCGCGTGACACCGACCGACTGCAGATCGGCGACCGTCAGCGCCGATGTGCCCAGGCCGAGGACGACGTTCAGCGGGCCGTCGATCTCGGCGACCAGCGTCCGAATCGCGTCGAGATCGTTGACTCCAGGCACATAGAGGCAATCCGCACCCGCCGCGCGGAAGCGGTTCGCCCGGTCGATCGAGTCGGCCAGCGACGTCGGTGTCCGCAGCAGCTGCCCGTCGGTCCGTGCGGTCAGCACGAAGTCCGGTCCGGCCGCCTCCCGCGCCGCGACGATCCGCTCGACCGCGAGCCCGGCGTCGTACAGCTCCCGCCCGTCGTAGTCCTCGATGTTCCCGCCGGCGAGCCCCGCCTCGCGGGCCAGTGCGATCGTCTCCGCGACCCGCGCCGGCTCCGCGCCGTACCCGTCCTCGAGATCCCCGTTCACCGGTACGCCGCTCGCGGCCGTGATCTCGCGGACCCGCTCGAACATCTGCTCGCGCGACACCGCCGGCGCGCCGTCCGGCAGCGTGTGATCGCCCTTCGCCAGCGAGAACGCGATCCCCGCGCTGGTGGTGGCGATCGCCGGGAACCCGGCCGCGGCGAGCAGCACCGCGCTCCCGGCGTCCCACGCGTTCGGCATCACGAACTGACCGGCATGCAACTCGCGGAACGTCATGCCCCGAGTCTGTCACCCGAACGCTTCGGCGCCCGCCGAACCCAGTACAGGTAGTACGCCGGCCGACCGATCAGGCGTTCGGGATCTTCTCCGCGGCGGCCTCGTCGAGTAGCCACAGTGTGCGGTTGCGGCCCTTCGGGCGGGCCGCCGGGACGTCACCCTCGCTCAGCGCCTTCGCGACGGCCTCGGCCTTGTCCGAGCCGGAGACAACGAACCAGACCTCACGGGCCTGGTTCAGCTGCGGCAGGGTCAGCGACACCCGAGTGGGCGGCGGCTTCGGCGAGTCGTGGACGGCGACCGCGGCCGCGTCCGTCACGCCGAGCTGCGGAAACCCCGGGAACAGCGACGCCACGTGCCCGTCGGGCCCGACGCCGAGCATCAGTACGTCGAACGTCGGCGAACCCGCCGCGGCCAACTCCTCGGCGTACGCCGCAGCCGCCGCCTCCGCGCCCTGCCCCGTGTCGGCCGGCATCGGATGCACCCGTGCCGGATCGACGTCGAGGGCCGACAAGAAGGCGTCCCGAGCCTGCGTCTCGTTCCGCTCGGGGTCGCCGGACGGCAGGAACCGCTCGTCGCCCCACCAGAACTCGACCCGCCGCCAGTCGACCTCGACCCGCGCCGGCGACTCCGCGACCGCGCGGTACACCGCCGCGGCCACCCGGCCGCCGGTGAGCACGACCTGCGCGACCGCACCGGTGCTCTGGGCATCGACCAGCGCCGTGACGAAACGGGAAGCCACCGAGAACGCCAGGTCCCCGGCGTCGGAATGGATCAGGAGTTCCGGATCGACCGTCATCGCTTCGCCGCCTTCTTGGCAACCGTCTTCTTCGCTGCGGTCTTCTTCGCAGCCGCCGGTTTCGGCGCCGTCTTCTTGGCAGCTGCCCGCTTTGCGGACGCCGGTTCCTTGCCGGCGCTCGAGGCGGCGACCTTCTTGCCGGCCGCGGTCACCTTCGCGGCGGTCGATTTCCGCGCCGTCTCACCGACCTTCTTGGCGTCGGCCGGCAGCGCGTCCCGCTCGCCCATGGTCGCGAGCGTCTTCGCATACACGTCGTCGGGATCGAGCCGGCGCAGCTCCTCGCTCAGCAGCTCGGACGTCGTCCGCCGCTTCAGCGCCACCGGACGATCCGGCTGACCGGGCACGCTGAACGTCGCGACCGCACCGTCCGGCCGGGTCAACGCGATCGGGCCGGACGGCGTGAACAGCCGTACGGCGGTCACACCCGGCCCGCGCGAGTTGCGCTGCTCCACCGGCACCTTCAGCCGGGACTGCAGCCACGCGGCCATCAGGTCGGCGCTCGGGTTGCCCTTGGCGGCCGCGACCTCGGCCCCGGTCACCTTCGTCGGGTACTGGTCGAGGGCAGCGGCCATCAGCGCACGCCACGGCGTCAACCGCGTCCACGCGAAGTCGGTGTCGCCCGGCGCGTAGCCCTCGGCGCGGGCGCTGTAGTCGATCGATGCCCGGCGGGTCGCCGCCGCGTCGGTCACCCGGCGCCGTCCGAGCCGGCCCAGCGGGTCCTCCGCGGGAACGCGCGGCCCGCCGCCCGGCCACCAGACGATGACGGGGGAGTCGGGCAGCAGCAGCGGCGTGATCACGGACTCCGGCACCTTCGCCAGCTCACCGTGCAGCCGCAGCAGCACCGCCTCGCCGGGGATGCCCTCGCCGACCCGCACCTCGGCGTCCAGCCCGGACGGGCCGCGCCCGGGGCGCAGGATCGCGACCAGAACCCGGGACGGGTGTTCGCGACCGGCCTCGTTCGCGGCCTTCATCGCGTCGTGGTGGGACGCCTCGTCGACGACCACCACGATGGTGCCGACCATGCCCATGGCCGGCGAGCCGGCGTTCCGCCGGGCCTTCAGCAGCGCCGACGCGATCTCGCTCGACGTGGTGTCGGTCAGGTCGATGATCATGGCCGCCTCCAGGCCCGTCCGTCGCGGGCGAGCATCTCGTGCGCCGAGTCCGGGCCCCAGCCGCCGGACGCGTACTGCTCCGGCTTGCCGTGCCGCTCCCAGTAGTCGAGCACCGGGTCGAGGATCTTCCAGCCCAGCTCGACCTCGGTGTGCTGCGGGAACAGCGGCGGGTCGCCGAGCAGTACGTCGAGAATCAGCCGCTCGTACGCCTCCGGGGAGGACTCGGTGAACGAGCCGCCGTACGCGAAGTCCATGTTCACGTCGCGGATCTCCATCGACGTGCCGGGCACCTTGGCGCCGAAGCGGACCGTGATGCCCTCGTCCGGCTGGATCCGCAGGACGAGCGCGTTCTGGCCGAGCTCCTCGGTCTCGGTCTTGGTGAACGGCAGGTGCGGCGCGCGCTTGAACATCACCGCGACCTCGGTGACGCGGCGGCCGAGCCGCTTGCCGGTCCGCAGGTAGAACGGGACGCCGGCCCAGCGCCGGGTGTCGACGTCGACCCGCAGCGCCGCGAACGTCTCCGTCGCCGACGACTCGGGGATGCCGTCCTCCTGCAGGTAGCCCTTGACCTTCGTGCCACCGGCCCAGCCGGCGGCGTACTGCCCGCGGGCGCTGTGCAGGTCCAACCGCTCCGGCAGCTGGACGGCGTTGAGCACCTTCTTCTTCTCCTGGCGCAGCGACCAGGCGTCGAAGCTGACCGGCTCCTCCATCGCGACCAGCGCGAGCAGCTGGAGCAGGTGGTTCTGGATCACGTCGCGCGCGGCGCCGATGCCGTCGTAGTACCCGGCGCGGCCGCCGATGCCGATGTCCTCGGCCATCGTGATCTGCACGTGGTCGACGTAGTTGCTGTTCCAGATCGGCTCGAACATCGCGTTCGCGAACCGCAGCGCGAGGATGTTCTGCACCGTCTCCTTGCCGAGGTAGTGGTCGATCCGGAAGACCGCCTCGGGCGGGAACACGGACTCGACCACCCGGTTCAGCTCGCGGGCGCTTGTCAGGTCGTGACCGAACGGCTTCTCGATCACCACCCGCCGCCACGAGCCGGGGTGCTCGTCGGTCAGCCCGTGCTCGGACAGCTGCCGGACCACCTCCGGGAACAGCCCCGGCGGGATCGACAGGTAGAACGCGTGATTGCCGCCGGTGCCGCGGGTCACGTCGAGCTCGTCGACGGTCTCCCGCAGCCGCTTGAACGCCTCGTCGTCGGTCAGGTCGCCCGGCACGAACCGGAAGCCCTCGGCGAGCTGCTGCCAGACCTCCTCACGGAAGGGGGTCCGGGCGTGCTCCTTCACCGAGTCGTGCACGATCTGGGCGAAGTCCTGGTTGGTGTAGTCCCGGCGGGCGAACCCCACCAGGGCGAAACCCGGGGGCAGCAGCCCCCGGTTCGCCAGGTCGTAGACCGCCGGCATCAGCTTCTTGCGGGCCAGGTCGCCGGTGACGCCGAAGATCACCAGGCTGCACGGCCCGGCGATCCTCGGCAGCCGCCGGTCCTGCGGATCGCGCAGCGGGTTCACCGGGCCGGCCGGCTCTTCGTTGAGCTCAGCGGTCATGGGCCGCTTTCCCTCCGAGTGTCGTTCTTACTGGAACAGGGACAACAGCTGCTGTACGCCGGCCGCCACGTCCGTGAGCTGCAGCCGCAGCACCGGACGCCCGCGCTCGGCCAGGACGTTCGCGTCACCGGCGGCCTGCGCCGAGATCAGCGTGCCGAACGTGAACGGACGGTCCGGGATCTCGACGTCGGTCGGGTGCGCACCGGTGATCTGCAGGTACACGCCCTCCGGGTGACCGCCCTTGTGGTACTGACCGGTCGAGTGCAGGAACCGCGGTCCCCAGCCGAAGGTCACCGGACGGCCCGTCCTGGTCGCCAGCGCCGGCCGGACCGCGAGCAGGTCGGCGTCGCGCTCGGAGTCCAGGTACGCCATCACCGCGACATAGCCCTTGTCCTCGAGCTTGCCGAGCAGCGCGTCCACCGCGCCCTGCAGCGAGTCGACGCCGTCGAGCAAGCCCTCGGAACCGCGGACCTCGACAGCGCCCTCGGTGAAGGCCGCGGCCTCCGGCTCCGGCTGCGCGTCGAGCAGGCCACGGGCCGCCTTCTTCGCGCTCTCCACATCCGGCTGGTCGAACGGGTTGATGCCGAGCAGGTAGCCGGCCACCGCTGTCGCCACCTCCCAGAGCAGGAACTGACCGCCGAGCGAGCCCGAGGTCAGCGCCGTCGGTACGCCGCTCGTCGCCTTCTCCGCGAGCAGGGCGTTGGTGAGGTCGGCGGCCTCGCTGGTCAGCTCCGGCGCGGTCACCTCGACCGCGACGGGCAGTACGCCGGTGCCGTTCTTGCCGGTGCTCTCCGCGATCAGCTGCTCGGCCCAGTCCGGGAACCCGACGATGTCGGAGCCGTCGGCCGTGATGATGGCCTTGTCCCGGCCGGCGCTCGCCGCGAGCACGGCGCCCAGCCACAGGGCCGGGTTGTCGGCGGAGTCGGCCTGCAACGCCGGCGCCGCCTCGGCCGCCTGGTCGAGGAGCTCGGCGATGTCGGCGCCGGCCAGACCGGAAGGCACCAGGCCGAACGCGGTCAGCGCGCTGTACCGGCCGCCGACGTTCGGGTCGGCGAGGAACGTCTTGCGGTAGCCCTCGTCCGCGGACAGCTTCTCGAACGGCGACCCCGGGTCCGTCACGACGACGATCCGCGAGGCCGCGTCGATGCCCGCGTCCGTGAACGCCTTGGCGAAGGTCCGGCGGTGGCTGTCGGTCTCGACCGTGCCGCCGGACTTGCTGGACACGACGATCACGGTCTTCGACAGGTCACCGTCCAGCGCGCGCTTGACGACGCTCGGGTCGGTCGAGTCGAGGACGACGAGCTCCACGCCCGCCGTCCGGGTGATGACCTCCGGCGCCAGCGACGAGCCGCCCATGCCGGACAGCACGATCCGGTCCAGACCCTCGGACCGCAGGTCGGCCTGCAGCGCCTCGATCTCGGCGAGCAGCGGACGCGAGGTGTCGTGCAGGTCGACCCAGCCGAGCCGGATCGAGGCCTCGGACTCGGCCTCCGGACCCCAGATCGTCGCGTCCTTCGCGGCGATCCGGGACGCGATCTTCCCGGCTACCAGCTTGTCGACGACCTCGGCCCAGTCGCCGTTCTGCGTGGTTACCTTCGGAGTGCTCACTTGGCGGCCGCCTTCAGGGCCGCGGTGACGGTGTCCTGCAGCTCCGACCAGGACGCGTCGAACTTCGCGACGCCCTCGTCCTCGAGCACCTGCACGACCTCGTCGTAGGAGATGCCCAGCCGCTCCAGGTCGTCGATCACCTTCCGGTCGCCCGCGTAGTCGCCGCGGACGGTGTCCCCGGTGAACTCGCTATGCTCCTCGACCGCCTTGATCGTTGCCTCGGGCATCGTGTTGACGACGCCGCGGGTGACCAGGTTGTCGACGTACAGCGTGGGGGAGTAGGACGGGTCCTTGGTGCCGGTCGACGCCCACAGCGGACGCTGCGGCTTCGCGCCGGCGGTCTCCAGCTCGCGCCAGCGGTCGGTGTCGAAGATCTCCTCGTACGCCTCGAAGGCCAGCCGGGCGTTGGCGATCGCCGCCTTGCCCTTCAGCGCCTTCGCCTCGTCGGTGCCGATCGCGTCCAGCCGCTTGTCGACCTCGGTGTCCACCCGGCTGACGAAGAACGACGCGACGCTGGCCATCTTGGTGACGTCGCGACCGTTCTCGACGGCCTGCTCCAGGCCGGTCAGGAACGCGTCCGCGACCGCCTTGTAGCGCTCGAGCGAGAAGATCAGCGTCACGTTCACGCTGATCCCGGCGGCCAGCGTCTGGGTGATCGCCGGCAGGCCCGCCTTGGTGGCCGGGATCTTGATGAAGATGTTCTCCCGGCCGACGATGTCCCACAGCTGCTTGGCCTGCTCGACCGTCTTCGCGGTGTCGTGCGCGAGCGTCGGCTCGACCTCGATCGACACCCGGCCGTCCTGGCCCTCGGTGTCGTCGTACGTCGGCTTGAACACGTCGGCGCCGTCGCGGACGTCGCTGGTGGTGATCACCCGGATCGCCTCGTCGGTGGACACGCCCTGCGCGGCCAGCTTGCCGATCACCTCGGCGTACGCGTCGGCGTCCGAGATCGCCTTCGCGAAGATCGTCGGGTTGGTGGTCACGCCGGTGACGTGCTTGTCCTCGATCATGGCCTGCAGGCTGCCGCTGGTCAGCCGCACACGGGACAGGTCGTCGAGCCAGATGGAGACACCCGCGTCGGCGAGTGCTTTCAAGCGATCGTTCATGGTTCCGATGCCTTCTTCCGGAATGTTCTGTTGTGGTGTCTTCAGTTGGCTTCGCTCGTGTCGGCCGGCCCGACCGGGCCTGCGGCCGCGCGCCCGGGCGGTACACCCGGTCCGCTGATCTTCGCGGCGGCGGCGATGCTGTCCCGCGCGGCCTGGACGACGGCGTCGGTGGTGATGCCGAACTCGTCGTACAGCGTCTGGTACGCCGCGGAGGCGCCGTAGTGCTCCAGGCTCACGCTCCGGCCCGAGTCGCCGACGATGTCGTGCCAGCTCTGCGCGATCCCGGCCTCGACCGAGACCCGGGCCCGGACGTCCGCGGGGATGACGGTCTCGCGGTACGCGTCGTCCTGCTCGTCGAACCATTCCCGGGAGACCATCGACACCACGCGGGCCTGGACGCCCTCCTCGGCCAGGACCTTGCGGGCCTCGACCGCGATCTGCAGCTCGGAGCCGGTGCCGATCAGCACGACGTCGGGGGTGCCCCCATCAGCGTCGAGCAGCACGTAGCCGCCCTTGTGCACGTTCTCGGTGGTGGCGAAGCCGTCCGTGCCGCGCGGGAAGGTCGGCACGTTCTGCCGGGTCAGCGCCAGGCCGGCCGGGCGGTCGGTGTGCTCGAGGATGGTCGCCCAGGCGGCGGCCGTCTCGTTCGCGTCACCGGGCCGGACGACGTCCAGGCCGGGGATCGCGCGCAGCGCCGACAGGTGCTCGATCGGCTGGTGTGTCGGGCCGTCCTCGCCGAGGCCGATGGAGTCGTGCGTCCACACGTACGTGACCGGGAGCTGCATCAGCGCCGCCAGCCGCACCGACGGGCGCATGTAGTCGGAGAAGACCAGGAACGTGCCGCCGTACGGGCGGGTCAGGCCGTGCAGGGCGATGCCGTTCAGCACCGAGCCCATCGCGTGCTCGCGGATGCCGAAGTGCAGGACCCGGCCGTACTCGTCGCCGGAGAACTCCTTGGTCGAGTACTCCGCCGGGATGAACGACGGCTGACCCTTCGGGGTGGTGTTGTTCGAGCCGGCCAGGTCGGCGGAGCCGCCCCACAGCTCGGGCAGCTCCGGCGCGAGCTTGGTGAGCACGTCACCGGACGCAGCGCGGGTCGCGACGCCCTTGGCGTCGGCGTCCCAGCTCGGCAGCGCGTCCTTCCAGCCGGAAGGCAGCTCACGCTTCGACAGCCGGTCGAGCAGCGCGGCGCGCTCCGGGCTCGCGGCCTTCCACTGGTCGAACTTCGCGCTCCACTCGGCCTCCAGGGCCTTGCCGCGGTCCAGCGCCTCGCGGGTGTGCGCGATCACGTCGTCGGCGACCTGGAACGACTGCTCCGGATCCCAGCCGAGGATCTTCTTGGTCGCGGCGACCTCGTCGGCGCCGAGCGCCGAGCCGTGGATCTTGCCGGTGTTCTGCTTGTTCGGGGCCGGCCAGCCGATGATCGTGTGCAGCCGGATGAAGCTCGGCTTGTCGGTGACCGCCTTCGCCGCCTCGAGCGCGTCGTACAGCGCCTCCACGTCCTCGTGGTAGCCGGTGCCGCCCTGGGTCCAGTCGACGTCCTGGACGTGCCAGCCGTACGCCGCGTAGCGGGCCGCGACGTCCTCGGACAGCGCGATGTCGGTGTTGTCCTCGATGGAGATCTTGTTCGCGTCGTAGATGACCGTCAGGTTGCCGAGCTTCTGGGTGCCGGCCAGCGACGAGGCCTCGGACGCGACGCCTTCCTCGATGTCGCCGTCGGACGCGATCACGTAGACCTGGTGGTCGAACAGGCCCTCGCCCTTCGGGGCGTCGGGCTCCAGCAGGCCGCGCTCGCGGCGGGCCGCCATCGCCATACCGACCGCGTTGCCGACGCCCTGGCCGAGCGGGCCGGTGGTGGTCTCCACACCGGCCGTGTGCCGGTACTCCGGGTGGCCGGGGGTCTTGCTGCCCCAGGTCCGCAGCGACTTCAGGTCGTCCAGCTCCAGGCCGAAGCCGGCCAGGTACAGCTGGATGTAGAGGGTCAGGCTGGAGTGCCCCGCGGACAGCACGAACCGGTCGCGGCCGGCCCAGTGCGGGTCGGTCGGGTTGTGCCGCATGACCTTCTGGAACAGCAGGTACGCCGCCGGCGCCAGGCTCATCGCCGTACCGGGATGTCCGTTCCCCACCTTCTCGACCGCGTCCATCGCGAGCACCCGCACGGTGTCGACCGCGCGCTGGTCGAGCTCGGTCCATTCAAGCTTTGGGCTGGTCTTCTCCGTCACGCCGGCGGCGCTCCTCTCGATGGTCTTCCGATGTCGCCTCAGGGTGAGCCTACTGTGGCCGGGGCGTTCCCTTGCGCACCGCTCACTTGTTTGTCAACCGTTCGCCGACTCTGCCTGTTCCCCGACCTGTTCGGCCGCAGACACACGCGATCGGAGGGGGGTGGCAGAACCCTCCTACGGGGCGTCGTAGACTGCTGAATCGTCAGCGCCGGTGCTCCGGCGTCAACCCAGATTGTTCGAGGTGTTCGTGACGGCCGTCGACCCGCGTCCCGCCGCGACGACGTCGTACCCGACGCCGCTGCCGGACGCTACCGCTGTATCAGCTGCAACGGTGCGTCCGTCGGTGCGCGACGTGGTGAAGGCGTACGTCGGTCTGACCAAGCCGCGCATCATCGAGCTGCTGCTGATCACCACCGTGCCGGTGATGTTCCTGGCGGCCGGCGGTGTGCCCGGTCTGCAGGTGGTGGTCGCCACCCTGATCGGCGGCATCCTCGCCTCCGGCAGCGCGAACACCATCAACTGCGTGCTGGACCGCGACATCGACGAGCAGATGCGCCGCACCCGGCGCCGCCCGCTGCCGCGGCACGCGGTCAGCCCGCGCTCGGCGACCACGTTCGGCGTCGTGCTCGGCGTGCTGGCCACCCTCGAGCTCGGCTTCTTCGTGAACTGGCTCTCGTCCGGCCTGGCGCTGGCGGCGAACCTGTTCTACGTCTTCGGCTACACCATGGTGCTGAAGCGTCGCACCGTGCAGAACATCGTCTGGGGCGGGATCGCCGGCTGCTTCCCGACCCTGATCGGCTGGACCGCGGTCACCGGCAAGCTCGCCTGGACCCCGGTCGTGCTGTTCCTGGTGGTGTTCTTCTGGACGCCGCCGCACACCTGGTCGCTCGCGATGCGGTACCGCGAGGACTACGCGTCGGTGGACGTGCCGATGCTGCCCGTGGTCGCCACCCCGGTCGCCACCGCGCGGCAGATCATGGCGTACTCGGTGGTCATGGTGATCACGTCGATCGCGCTCTGGCCGATCGGCGACACCGGTTTCGTGTACCCGCTGGCCGCGATCGTGCTCGGCTTCGTGTTCCTGCGCGAGGCGCGCCGGTTGTTGCTGCGGGCCCATACCGGCGCGGACGGCGCCGCCCTGCGGCCGATGCGGCTGTTCCACTTCTCGAACATCTACCTGGCGCTGCTGTTCATCGCCGCGGCGATCGACCCGCTGCTGCACTGAGCGTCGCATGCCGGGTGCGGGGAGTTTTCCCCGTTGACCTGATCGTGATCTGATGTTGCGATGGGGTCCTGCCTGTGGAGGGGGATCCACGCCTGGGGAGGCGCTGCAGCAGGGGGATCTATGGGGGTACGAGCACGTATTGCCGCACTCGCGGCACTCGCGCTGGCAGGATCGGTACTGGTCGCGGGGCAGGCGGAGGCCGGGGGCAAGCACTCTTCGAGCCTGAAGCCGGTGGCAACGGGCCTGAACGGGCCGCGCGGAGTCTCGACGTACAAGAACTGGGTCGTCTACAGCGTCTCCGACGGGTCGGTGTACGTGACCGACGGGCGGCGCACCCTGAAGCTCGGCACGGTGCCGGGCTCCGGCGGGTTCGCGCCCGCGATCGACACCAACAAGTGGGGTACGACGTACGCGCTGACCGGCGCGGGCGGTGAACCGGGCCAGCCGCCGGTTCCGGGCGCTACGACCCTGTACCGGATGCGGTACGGCAAGTCGCCGGTCAAGATCGCCGACATCGGGGCGTACCAGAAGACGGATCCGGACCCTTACGACCAGGAGCAGAACCCGACGGACTCGAACCCGTTCGGCGTCGCGGCCCTGAACGACGGCACGGTCCTGGTCTCGGACGCGGCCGGCAACGACCTGCTCCGGGTCTGGCCGAACGGCCACATCAAGACGGTCGCGAAGCTCAAGCCGCGGGTGGTGAAGGTCCCGTCCGGTCTGCCCGCCACCGACCCGGAGGGCAACCCGCTGCCACCGGCGGGGACACCGATCACCGCCGAGGCCGTCGCGACCTCGGTGACCGTCGGCTCGGACGGTTATTGGTACGTCGGCGAGCTCCGCGGCTTCCCGGCCACGCCGGGGACGTCGCAGATCTGGCGGATCAAGCCGGGCACGGTCGGTGCGATCTGCGACCCGGTCAAGCCGAACAAGGGCAAGTGCCAGCGGTACGCCGACGGCTACACGTCGATCGTCGACCTGGCCGGCGGTCCGCGGGGCGTGCTCGCGGTCGTCGAGCTCGACAAGGCCAGCTGGCTGAAGTTCGAGCTGAGCGGGCCGACGCACGGCGGCCTGTTCCTGCAGTACCCGGGCAAGAACCACCGGGCCGGCTACAAGCGTGAGCTGGTGAAGGATCAGCTGACACTGCCGGGCGGCACGGCGTTCAACCGGTGGGGCGGACTGTATGTCGCCGGACCGGTCTTCGGGCCGGGCGCGGTCTACAAGGTGAGGTACTGAGAGACGCGCGGGGCGCCCGTCAGGTGGCGGGTGTCCCGCGTTCGCCGTACACAGCGGTGACCAGGGCGATCAGCAGCGCGGCCAGGAACATGTGGACGAGCACGACGGGCCAGGGCAGGCCGGTGAAGTACTGCGTGAAACCGACGGCGCCCTGCAGCAGCTCGACGGCCAGCAGCCACGCAGCCAGCTTGCGGAGCGTCCGCGAGGTAGCCGTCACCCTGGTGGCGATCACCAGCGCGATCGAGATGCCGAACAGGCCGAAGACGACGTCGGCGTGCAACTGGCTGACGAGCTCCGGGTCGAAACCGTTGCGGCCGGTCTCCGGGTCGCCGGAGTGCGGACCGGCGCCGGTGACAACGGTGCCGAGGGCAACGGACAGCCAGACCGCCACCACACAGGCGGTGGCGAGCGCGCGGACCACCGGGGGAGTGTGCGGGTAGGGGCTGGTGCGTGACCGGCGCATCATCGAGACCGTCAGCGTGATGATGATCGGCGAGACCAGGAAGTGCGCCGAGACGATCCACGGGTTCAGTCCGGTCAGCACGCTGATGCCGCCGATCACGCCCTGCAGCGGGACCCCGAGCGCGGCCGCGGTCGCGAGCCGCCGCAGGTCCCGCCGGACCGGGCGGTAGCGCATCACGACCAGCCAGGTGATGATCGCGACGATCGCGACGACGAACCCGAGCATCCGGTTGGTGAACTCGATCGCGCCGTGCACGCCGAGCGCGGCATGCGGGACGTACGAGTCGTCGGTGCAGGACGGCCACGTCGGGCAGCCGAGCCCCGAACCGGTCAGCCGGACCAGTCCGCCGGTGACCACGATGCCGATGTTCACCGCCACGGACGCCCAGCCCCAGCGCCGGACGACGTCCAGGCTCGGCTCGGGCACCAGTCGCCAGAATCCGCGCACTGGCTCGGTCTCTTGGGGCGGGGTCTCCGTCGTCATCACCGGCACACTCTAAAGGTCAGTCCCATTTGAAGGTCCTGGAGACCAGGTATCCGAGGACCGCGGCCCACAACGCCAGCGAGAGCGCGGCGGCCCACGGGATCACGCCTTCGACGGTGGAGTTCGCGATGCCGCTGGCCAGAGCCGCGCTCGGCAGCAGGCGGACGATGCCCTGCATGCCCTCGGGGTATTCGGTGACCGGCGTCATGATCGCGCCGCCCACGAGCAGCAGGAGGTAGAGCAGGTTCGCCGCGGCGAGGGTTGCTTCCGCCCGGAGCAGGCCGGCCATCAGCAGGCCCAGTGACGCGAACGCCGCCGTACCGCACAGGACGGTGAGGATCACACCGAAGACCGCGGCGAATCCTCCGACAGGCTTCCAGCCGAGCGCGAACCCGGTGCCGATCAGCACCGCCAGCTGGATGGCCTGCACGATCAGGACCGCGCCGATCTTCCCCGCGAGCAGGCCCGTGCGGGAGAGCGGGGAGGCGCCGAGGCGCTTGATGACGCCGTACCGCCGTTCGAAGCCGGTGGCGATCGCGAGCGACGTGAACGAGGACGACAGGACGGCCAGCGCGAGCACCCGCGGGACGGCCTCGTCGATCGGCCGGCCGCTGCCGAGGGGGAGCCGCTCACCGAGGCCGGTGCCGCCGAGCAGCAGGAGCAGGCCGAGCGGGATCACCAGCGCGAGCAGCAACTGCTCGCCGTTGCGGACGAGCAGCCTGAACTCCATCCGCGTGTGCGCGATCACCTTCCGTGTCCACGGCGCGCTGCCGGGCTGCGGGGCGTAGCCGGTCACGGGGCCTCCCGTCCTGGACTGAGGAGCGGAGGGAGCGAAGCGACCGGAGCGACGAGGGAAGGACGGGAGTCACAGCCCCGTGACCCGCCGCGCCGGAGGCGTGGCATCAGCGCTGTCATTGCTTGCCCCTCGGCGTGGTGAGCTCGAGGAACACTTCCTCGAGGGACTTCGTGTGGTGCTGGGTCAGCTCGTCGGGCGTGCCGGACGCGATCACCTGGCCGGCCGACACCACGTGCACCTGGTCGGACAGCTGCTCGGCCTCGTCCATCGCGTGCGTGGTCAGCACCACGGTGACGCCGTCGGCGCGCAGGTCGCGGATCAGCTGCCAGATCTCCCGGCGGCCGTGCGGGTCGAGCCCGGTCGTCGGTTCGTCGAGGAAGGCGATCTCCGGCCGCCCCACGATCGCCAGCGCGAACGACAGCCGCTGCTTCTGCCCGCCCGAGAGCCGGCGGTACGGCGTGCGCCCGCAGCTGCCCAGGTCCAGGCGCTCCACGAGCGCGGGGATGTCGAGCGGGTGGGTGTGCAGCGTCGCGACGTACCGGAGCATCTCGACGGCGCGGACGCCCGACCAGGCGCCGCCCTCCTGCAGCATCACGCCGATCTTCGGCATCAGCTCGTCGTGGTCGGCGAGCGGGTCCAGGCCGAGCACCCGGACGCTGCCCGAGTCCGGGCGCCGGAAGCCCTCACACGTCTCCACGGTCGTGGTCTTGCCGGCACCGTTCGGGCCGAGCACGGCCGTCACCGTGCCGGCGGCTACGGTGAGACTGAGACCGTCGACCGCGGTCTTCTCGCCGTACCGCACGACGAGGTTGTCGATCTCCACCGCGACTGGCACAAACGCAGCATAGAGAACGCCCCGGAGTGACCTCGCTCACGCCTACCCCTGGAGTTCCGCGTGAGCCCGGGAACGGTTAGGTGAACCTTATTTGAAGGCTCCGGGGAATTACGCGACACTGATGTTGTGAAAAATCCTGCGACCACCGGAGCCGTCAGCGGCGCCGCGCGGGACGAGTCCACCCGGGACCGGGTCGCCCGCTCGATCCTGACCAACGGCCCGTCCAGCGCCGCGGTGCTGGCCGAGCGGCTCGAGCTCACCCCGGCGGCGGTCCGCCGGCACCTGGACCACCTGCTCGACGAGGGCCTGGTGGAGTCCCGCGAGGAGCGCGTCTACGGCCCGCGCGGCCGCGGCCGCCCGGCGAAGGTGTTCGCGCTGACCGACACCGGCCGGCACGCCTTCCACCAGGCGTACGACGACCTGGCGGCCACCGCGATGCGGTTCATCGCCGAAGCGGGCGGTGACGACGCGATCACGGAGTTCGCCCGGCGCCGCGTCGCCGAGGTGGAGGAGCGGTACCGGGAGCTGCTCGCGCAGGCTCCCGAGAACAAGAAGGCGGAGGTGCTCGCCCAGGCCCTGACGGCCGACGGGTACGCCGCTTCCACGGCGGAGGCGGGCCACGGCGCCCAGCTCTGCCAGCACCACTGCCCGGTCGCGCACGTGGCCGAGCAGTTCCCCCAGCTGTGCGAGGCCGAGACCGAGGTGTTCTCGAGACTCCTCGGCAAGCACGTACAGCGTTTGGCCACCATCGCCCACGGCGACGGTGTGTGTACGACGCATATCCCGGGCCCTGCCCCTGTGGCCCCTGTAACCGACGGCGAATCTGCGAGGACTACGCGATGACGCAAACCGCTCACCCCGAACTGGAAGGCCTCGGCAACTACCAGTACGGCTGGTCCGACTCCGACGCCGCCGGCGCGGTCGCTCAGCGCGGCTTGAGCGAGGACGTGGTGAGAGGCATCTCCACCCTCAAGAACGAGCCGGAGTGGATGCTCGACCTGCGCCTCAAGGGCCTGAAGCTCTTCGGCCGCAAGCCGATGCCGTCCTGGGGCGCCGACCTGTCCGGGATCGACTTCGACAACATCAAGTACTTCGTCCGGTCCACCGAGAAGCAGGCCACCTCCTGGGAGGAGCTGCCGCCGGACATCAAGAACACCTACGACAAGCTCGGCATCCCGGAGGCGGAGAAGCAGCGCCTGGTCGCCGGCGTCGCCGCGCAGTACGAGTCCGAGGTCGTCTACCACCAGATCCGCGAGGACCTGGAGGAGCAGGGTGTCATCTTCCTGGACACCGACACCGGCCTGAAGGAGCACCCGGAGCTCTTCAAGGAGTACTTCGGCTCGGTCATCCCGGTCGGCGACAACAAGTTCGCCTCGCTGAACACGGCGGTCTGGTCCGGCGGCTCGTTCATCTACGTCCCCAAGGGCGTCAAGGTGGACATCCCGCTGCAGGCCTACTTCCGGATCAACACTGAGAACATGGGCCAGTTCGAGCGGACGCTGATCATCGTCGACGAGGGCGCCTACGTGCACTACGTCGAGGGCTGCACCGCGCCGATCTACAAGTCCGACTCGCTGCACTCGGCGGTCGTCGAGATCATCGTGAAGAAGGGCGCCCGCTGCCGCTACACGACCATCCAGAACTGGTCGAACAACGTCTACAACCTGGTCACCAAGCGCGCCACCTGCGAGGAGGGCGCGACCATGGAGTGGATCGACGGCAACATCGGCTCCAAGGTGACGATGAAGTACCCGGCCGTGTACCTGATGGGCGAGCACGCCAAGGGCGAGACCCTGTCGGTCGCGTTCGCGGGCGAGGGCCAGCACCAGGACGCCGGCTCCAAGATGGTGCACAACGCGCCGTACACCTCCAGCTCGATCGTCTCGAAGTCGGTGGCCCGCGGCGGCGGCCGGACGTCGTACCGCGGTCTGGTCGAGGTGGCGCCGGGCTCGCACCACAGCAAGTCCACGGTGCGCTGTGACGCGCTGCTGGTCGACACCATCAGCCGTTCGGACACCTACCCGTACGTCGACGTCCGCGAGGACGACGTGGCGATGGGGCACGAGGCGACCGTGTCCAAGGTCAGCGACGACCAGCTCTTCTACCTGATGAGCCGGGGGATGGCCGAGGACGAGGCGATGGCGATGATCGTCCGCGGCTTCATCGAGCCGATCGCCCGCGAGCTCCCGATGGAGTACGCGCTGGAACTGAACCGACTGATCGAGCTGCAGATGGAAGGGGCCGTCGGCTGATGTCGACCTCTGAAACGCTTGTTGCTACCGGCAACAAGGCACACTCCCACGGGCCGGGGTCACCGGTCCCGCTCCAGGCGCGGAGCGAGCGGCCGACGTCGTACGACGTGGCCGACTTCGCGGTGCCGAACGGGCGCGAGGAGGAGTGGCGCTTCACCCCGGTCAAGCAGCTCAAGGCGCTGTTCGAGGACGCGCCGGGCACCGAGAGCCCGAAGATCGACGCCTCCGGTCCCGAGGGCGTCGTGATCGAGACCGTCGCCGCCGACGCGGTCAAGGTCGGTACGCCGCAGGACCGCTCCGCCGCCGTCGCCTGGACCCAGGCGCCCGAGGTGCTGGCGGTGCGGATCCCGGTCGAGGCCGAGCTGACCGAGCCCGTGCACGTGAACGTCGCCAGCCTCGGCGGCCGCGGCTTCAGCCACCTGATCGTCGAGGCCGGCCGGCACAGCAAGTCGATCGTGATCATCGACCACACCGGTGCCGGTGAGCTGAGCGGGAACGTCGAGATCAAGGTCGGCGACGGCGCGGACCTGCGGATCGTCTCGATCCAGCAGGCCGACCACGAGTCGATCCACCTCGGTCAGCACGACGCGCTGGTCGGCCGGGACGCGCGGCTGCACCACGTCGCGGTCACCCTCGGCGGCAAGATCGTCCGGATCGGCACCAACGTCCGGTACGCCGGACCGGGTGGCGACGCCGAGCTCGTCGGGGTGTACTTCGCCGAGTCCGGTCAGCACCACGAGCACCGGCTGTTCGTCGACCACGAGGCGACGCACTGCAAGAGCAACGTGCTCTACAAGGGCGCGCTGGCCGGCGACAACGCCCGCTCGGTGTGGATCGGCGACGTGCTGATCCGGGCCGCGGCCGAGGGCACCGACACCTTCGAGCTGAACCGGAACCTGGTCCTCACCGACGGCGCCCGCGCCGACTCGGTGCCGAACCTGGAGATCGAGACCGGCGAGATCGAGGGCGCCGGACACGCGTCGGCGACCGGCCGGTTCGACGACGAGCAGCTGTTCTACCTGCAGGCCCGCGGTATCCCCGAGGACGCCGCCCGGCGGCTCGTGGTGGCCGGCTTCTTCAACGACATCATCGGCAAGATCGGCGTGCCGGAGGTCTCCGACCGCCTGCACGACGTGATCGAGGAGAAGCTCGCCCGCGCGGCCGAGCTGAGCGAGTCGGCCAAGGCGGTCGTCGGCAAGTGAGCGACACGTTCGAGCGCGCCTGCGCCGCCGCCGACGTACCCGACGAGGGCGTGGTCCCGGTCGAGGTCGGCGGTGTCGAGGTCGCGGTCGTGAAGAGCGAGGGACAGTACTTCGCGGTGCGGGACGAGTGCTCGCACGCGCAGATCCAGCTGTCCGAGGGCGACGTCGGCGAGTGCGAGATCGAGTGCTGGCTGCACGGGTCGCGCTTCGACCTGCGCACCGGCGAGCCGACCAGCCTGCCCGCGTACGACCCGGTGCCGATCTACCCGGTGCGCCTCGACGGCGACGACGTCCTCGTCGACGTGAAGAACCCCATCAACCAGGCTTCACTTTGAGCTGTAGGAGATAGCAGAAACCATGGCGACACTCGAGATCCGCGACCTGCAGGTGTCGGTCGACACCGAGGCCGGCCCGAAGCAGATCCTGCGCGGCGTCGACCTGACCATCGCCGGTGGTCAGACGCACGCGATCATGGGCCCGAACGGCTCCGGCAAGTCGACGCTGGCGTACTCGATCGCCGGGCACCCGAAGTACAACATCACCGGCGGCACCGTGACGCTGGACGGCGAGGACGTGCTGGACATGTCCGTCGACGAGCGCGCCCGGGCCGGCCTGTTCCTGGCGATGCAGTACCCGGTCGAGGTGCCGGGGGTGTCGGTGGCGAACTTCCTGCGCACCGCGAAGACCGCGATCGACGGCGAGGCGCCGAAGCTGCGGACCTGGGTCAAGGACGTGAACACCGCGCTCGCCGAGCTGCAGATGGACCCCGAGTTCGCGCAGCGCAACGTCAACGAGGGCTTCTCCGGCGGTGAGAAGAAGCGCCACGAGATCGTCCAGCTCGAGCTGCTGAACCCGAAGATCGCGATCCTCGACGAGACCGACTCCGGCCTCGACATCGACGCGCTGAAGATCGTCTCCGAGGGCGTCAACCGGTTCGCCGGCCAGGGCGACAAGGGCATCCTGCTGATCACCCACTACACGCGGATCCTGCGCTACATCAAGCCGGACTTCGTGCACGTCTTCGTCGACGGCCGCGTCGCCGAGGAGGGTGGCCCGGAGCTGGCCGAGGAGCTGGAAGCCAACGGGTACGAGCGGTTCGTGAAGGCAGGCGCGTCCAAGTGACCGACGCCCGGACTTTCAGCAGTCCCTTGGACCTGCAGTCGGTCCGGGCGGACTTCCCGATCCTGTCCCGCGAACTCGCGGGCGGGTTCCCGCTGGTCTACCTGGACTCGGCGAACTCGTCGCAGAAGCCGCGCCAGGTGGTACAGGCGATCGAGGACCACTACCTGAAGCACAACGCGAACGTCGCCCGGGCCATGCACCAGCTCGGCGCCGAGGCGACCGCGGCGTACGAGGGCGGCCGGGACAAGGTCGCGGCCTTCATCGGCGCGCCGTCGCGGGACGAGATCGTCTTCACCAAGAACGCCTCCGAGGCGCTCAACCTGGCCGCGCACACGCTGGGTGCGGCGCTGAAGCCGGGCGATGTCGTGGTGATCTCCGAGATGGAGCACCACAGCAACATCGTCCCGTGGCAGCTCGCGTGTGAGCGCACCGGCGCGACGCTGAAGTGGTTCGGCGTGACCGAGGACGGGCGGCTCGACCTCAGCAACATCGAGCAGCTGCTCACCGAGAACACCAAGGTCGTCTCGCTGACCTGGGTGTCGAACGCGCTCGGCACGATCAACCCGATCACGGAGATCGCGGCCAAGGCGCACGCGGTCGGCGCGACCGTGGTCGTCGACGCCTCGCAGGCCGTCCCGCAGTTCCCGGTCGACGTCTCCACACTGGGCGCGGACCTCCTGGTCTTCACCGGTCACAAGGTGGTCGGCCCGACCGGTATCGGCGTGCTCTGGGGCCGCTACGAGCTGCTCGCCGGGCTGCCGCCGTTCCTCGGCGGCGGCGAGATGATCGAGGTCGTCCGGATGACCGGTTCGACGTACGCGCCGCCGCCGGCCCGGTTCGAGGCCGGGACGCCGCCGATCGCGCAGGCGGTCGGTCTGGGTGCGGCCGTGGACTACCTGTCCGGGATCGGCATGGACAAGATCGCCGCGCACGAGCATGCGATCGTCGAGTACGCGCTGGAGGGGCTGAAGACCGTTCCGGGTCTGAAGCTGCTCGGCCCGACGGACGCCAAGGACCACGGCGGCGCGATCAGCTTCGAGCTGGACGGCGTGCACCCGCACGACGTGTCGACGGTTCTGGACACCCGGGGGATCGCCGTGCGGGCCGGTCACCACTGTGCGCGCCCGGTCCACGAGCGGTTCGGAATGCAATCGTCGACCAGAGCGTCTTTCTACCTGTACACGACTCCCGAGGAGATCGACGCACTCGTCGACGGCCTCGGATTCGTCCGAAAATTCTTCAAGGTGGACTGATATGCAGCTCGACAGCCTCTACCAGGAGATCATCCTGGACCACTACCGGACCCCGCACCACGCGGGCCTCGCGGACCCGTACGACGTGGAGGTGCACCACGTGAACCCGTCCTGCGGGGACGAGGTCACGCTCCGGGTCGAGCTCGACGGCGACACGGTGAAGGCCGTTACCCATGACAGTGTCGGCTGCTCGATCAGCCAGGCAGCGACGTCGGTGATGTCGGACCTGGTGATCGGCAAGCCCGTGTCGGAAGGTATGGCGACGTACGAGAAGTTCCTCGAACTGATGCAGGGCCGGGGGAATGTCGAACCCGACGAAGAGGTCCTGGAGGACGGTGTGGCGTTCGCGGGCGTCGCGCAGTTCCCGGCCCGGGTGAAGTGTGCACTGCTGGGCTGGTCCGCGTGGCGGGACGCCACCGCGCAGGCCCTCGCAGCCGACCAAGGAGTGAGCAATGCCTGACCAGACCGACGAGAAGATCGAGCTGCCCGAGGTCGACCTCGAGGCGGCCGCCGCCCCGGCAGGGACGACACCGGCCAAGGTCGAGGACGTCACCGAGGCGCTGAAGGACGTCGTAGACCCCGAGCTCGGGATCAACGTCGTCGACCTCGGCCTGATCTACGGCATCACCGTCGACGACACCAGTACGGCGACCATCGACATGACGCTGACGTCGGCGGCCTGCCCGTTGACCGACGTGATCGAGGACCAGACCCGGATGGCGCTGGACGGCCTCGTCAACGACTTCCGGATCAACTGGGTCTGGATGCCGCCGTGGGGCCCGGAGAAGATCACCGACGACGGCCGCGACCAGCTGCGCGCCCTCGGCTTCAACGTGTGAAAACCGTCTCGGTGGCGCCGGGCCGACTGGACAGGTGGCTGGACGGCTTCGGTGAGCGCCACGGTGCGGTGCGGTACGACGTGACGCCGTCGAGTGTCACGTTGTCCGCGGAGGACGGTGCGTCTGCCGTCGTCGCCGTACCCTTCGAGCCCCTCGCGGTGTTGTCCCGCGAGGGGCTCGTCGCGCATGTCCTGACCGACCGGCGGCTCGGCGTGCTGCTGGTGCGGCGCGGCGGCTACGGCGCGGGTGTGTTTGCCGGCGGCAAGCTTCTCGACTCGAAGGTCGGGTCGCGGCACGTGCAGGGGACGACCAAGGCGGGCGGCTGGTCGCAGCAGCGGTACGCGCGCCGGCGGGACAACCAGGCGCGCGAGGCGTTCGCGGCGGCGACCGAGGTCGCGGTGCGGATCCTGGCCCCGGCGCGCCTCGACGTCCTCGTCTGCGGCGGAGACCGGCGGGCGGTCGACACCGTGCTCGACGATCCTCGCCTGAAGGAACTCGGCGCACTGGTGCGGCCGCCGTTCCTCGGCGTACCGGATCCGAAGCAGAAGGTTCTCGAGCAGGCCGGGCTGGACGCGCTGGCGATCCGGATCGACGTGGATCAGGCGGAGTAGCTGTCCCGTACGGCGAGCAGGCGATCCACCCGGAAACGGCCGGGCTCGCGATCCCGTTCGGCCCGCCCGGCGTCGGTCCAGAACGCTTCCTCGGGTACGGCGTCAGCGGCCGGCGGGACGAACTTCAGCACCTCCCGCACGGCCTGGTGCGCGTACTCCATCACGGTGCGCGCCGCCTCGGACCGGTCGTCGGCCGGCACCTCACCGGCAATCCGGTCGGCCACCGCGAGCCACTGTCCGGCGTCGACCAGCTCCGACGGCTCCGGCCCGCCGAAGGTCGTGCTGTCGTCGAGGCCCTGGTACGGCGGTGAGAACAGGTACTCCCGCTCCGCGCCGCAGCCCGCGCACGCACCGACGTACCGCAGGGCTCCGTCGTGGACATCGTGCTCCCAGGACGCCTGATCGGAGCCGCAACCGGCGCACGCGGTGAGGTCGAGGTAGAGCGACACCTCGGTGGTCGTCCGCGCGATCGCGTACGGCGGGTCGTAGCCGTTCACTCGATGGTCATTCCGGTCGCGGGGTTGGCGGTGTGACTGCGGCGCATCGGTGCGTTCGAGACCCGGGTACGGCTGACGCGCGAGTCCGTTTCGGCGAGGGCTGCTGCCGGGATGCCGTGCTGTTGCAGGGCGTCGACGACCGCGCTGGTGAAGCGGCGCGGCGAATCCGGTGTGTGCAGGGCCCTGAGGTCGACCCGGCCCTCGGCGAGCAGAGCCAGCCGCGGGTGCAGGGTCGCGAACGCGGCCGCAAAGCCGTTGTCGCCGCGGCCGGTCATGGTGCCGTCGGGATGCGCGACGTAGACGGTGCGGCGGCCGTTCGCCTCCCGGACCGCCAGCCGTACGTTGACGTCGTCGCGCCTGGCCTGGTCGAGGGCGTCGACCAACGGCTGGTACGGGTGCTGCGCGTCCGCGTCCACGGTCACCTGGACGGTCGGGACCCGGGCGGGCTTGGTACCGGCTCGCTGACCGGCCTCCATCCGATCCCGCATCGCGTCGTACTCGTACCGGTACATCGTCAGGTACGCCTCGCCCGACGCGGCCCGCCGTAGCGTGTCCGCGCGCTCCACCTTCGGGCGCTTGCGCCGCCCGAGCCGGAGGCGCTCGAAATCCAGGTGATAGTCCGTGCGCACCTTCACCGTGACGACCTGCCCGGACTCGTACACCCCGGTCTCGTGCCGCGCGCCGACGGTGCCGGTGTCCTGCTGACTGACGCGGCCGCTGCTGGAGAGGCTCGTACTGAGCTCGCCGCCCGGCGTACTGCCGCCGATCGTCCGGGACCCGGGCAGCATCTGGTTGCTGCGTGCGGTGAGCTGGCTGACCTTGTGCCCACGGGTGTTCTCGCCGAGCTGGGCGGTCAGGTCCTCGTCCGGATCCGACACCAGTTCCAGGCCCGAGATCTCGGCGCGGACCCGGACGGTGACCACTCGCGCGGTCTCGCCGGGGACGGCGAGCGGTACGAGTTCGTACCCCGATTCGCCGGCCATCGACTGGAACTCGACCAACCGGTTCGCGGCGCTGAGCTCCGACTCCAGGGTTGTCGCGTGCATCCGGACGCCCTCGGGCGTGAGCATGTCCGACTCGCCGAGGCGAGCATAGGCGGCCTCGAACAGGGCGTTGTCCTCCGCGTCGCCGGTCAGGTACGGGAGCGTGGCCTCGGGGAGGTAGCGCTCGGGCAGGACGACGGGCCGGTGGTCGTCCGGGCCGAGCTGTGGTGGAGCCGAATCGAGTACGGACGCGGGTACGGCCAGAGCCAGCCGCCCGGCGGCGACCCGAGTCGTGGTGGAAGCGGTCTTGCCGCCCGGCTCCGCCGAGTCCTCGATCTCGACGACGAGCTGGAAGTCCCGCTCGACGCGCGCGGTCTCGATCGCCAGGCCGGTGTTGATCCGCGTGCTCGCCTCGCTGCTCGACGCGGTGGTCGACGTGCTCAGTTCGCCGCCGACGCCCGCGGTCGCCGGAATCCCGTCGGCGGCCGAGCCGTCGAGCGAACCGCCGTACGAGGTGCCCTCGGTGACGCTGCGGGTGCGGTCGCGGAGACTCCACAATTGGACGAGGCCGTAGCCGTTGCCGCTCTGGCCCCGCGTGCCGCCGACCTCCGTGGTCGGCTCGCCGACGAACCGCAGCCGCATCCGGACCCGGAGGTTGCGGGTGCCTGAGCCGTCCCGGAACGGGAGCTCGCGGACGAAACCGCGCGGGTCGAGCATGTCGTCCAGCTGGTTCCGCCAGCGCGTACCGGCCAGGTCGCCGCGCAGCGCGTTGACCAGGACGGGATCGTCCAACGCGATCCTGGAGTGGTCCGCGACCGCTGCGGTCACCGCGCGGAACGGGTCGGTGTCGTTGCCGTTCCCGTCCTGGAAGGAGGCCTGCTCGACCTGCGCGGCGCCCATCGTCTTGTCGTAGTGGCGGGGGAGCTGCGCCGCGATCCGCAGCTTCGCGAGCTCCTCGGCGCTGCGCAGTACGGCACCCAGGCGCTGATCGGGCCGCTGCGGCAGGCCGGCCGCCTTGCGGACCGCGGTCGACAGGACCTCGTTGGTGTGGCCAACGGCGAGGTCGTCGGTCGCCCCACGCTTCTCGATCCGGTAGCGACGCAGCAGCGCGGTCGTGGTGCGGCGGGGGAGGTCCAGGTTGCCGTTGAGTACTCGCTCCACCGCGTCGGACACCTGGTGCAGCGGGAGGTCCAGTTCGCGACGCCCGTACGACAGGAGGGCCTCGCGCTCGGGGAGCGTGAGCAGTACGGCGCCGTGGTCGAGCGCGATCTGCTGCGGCGCGGCGCCACCCGATCGGAGCTGGGCCTCGAGGACGAGATCGCCCCAGAACTGGTAGTGCTGCCCGTCCCGCATCAGCGTCCGCTCGACGCCGGTGGTGGCCGACTCGGACGCGGTCGACGACACGCTCGTGGTCCGGGTCAGCCCGAGCGAGCCGCCGTACGACTGGCCGTCGGCGGACACCGCGCCGGTGCCGCCGCTGATGCCGGCGGTCGTGGCGGCGGACGTGCCCGTCGTGCTGCCGGTGGTCGCCAGCGTCACGTTCAGCTCGGCGACGATCGGCTGCCCGGATCCGACGTACCGGAGGTTCTCGACGCGGGTGCTGATGCTCAGGGCGGTCGGCCGTGGGGTCAGGCCGCGTTGCCGGATCGCGTCGAGCGGGTCGGACGGCAGCGAACCGACGGCCAGGCCGGTGCGGTACTCGGTGCTGAGCAGCTCCGGCCGGGAGATCAGGTTCCGCGGGGCGAGGAACGCGTTGAGGTGGTGCAGCGCCGCGCTGTCGGGACGGCCGAGCGCCGGTACGGCGGCGGTCAGCCGGCTGATCGGATCGCGCGCATCGACATGGTGGATGGTTGCCGTCTGCAACAGGTTGGGCTCGACCTTGCCGCGGACGGCGACCGCGGTCTGCTCGGGTCCGCGGCAGAACTCGCTGTCCAGCCAGACCTTGGCGCTGCCTTCGGCCGACGTGATGGGTGCCGCCGTACCGTCGGACGTGATCTCGCTGACCGTGATGGTGTGCGGTACGTCGAACACGGCGACCGGCGAGCTCGACTCGGCCACCGTCATCCGGTACACGCCTCGACTGGACGACCACGTGAGCGAGCGGCCCTGTGACGTCCGGCCCACCGAGGCGCCTGCCTCGGGTGTGGTGCCGGCTCGGCCGGCGGCCGGAGCATTGCTCAGACCCAGCTTGGCCGACCACGGCAGGCTCCGCGCGCGAGTGCCGGTGCGTCCCGACGTACTGACGCCGATGTCGACGTTGACAACCATGTCGTTGTCCGCGACACCGATCGGCGTCGCGCGCTCGAAGTGCTGCCGCAGGGAGATCTGGTAGGACCTGACCCGCGGCGCGTGACCGGTGCGGTGCTCGGTGAGCTGGAAGGTCAGCCGGTCCTGCGCGGCATGGTCGTAGCCGGTTTCCAGCCGGTGTTTGGCGATCTGCTGACAGGCGCGTTCCCAGTTCTCGGCGCGGCTCACGACGACCGCGGGGTCCGCGCCGGCGAGGTCCTCGGGCAGCGGTTGGCCGTGCTCGTCGAGCGGCGGGATCATGCCCTGCCGCGACAGGTGCTGGAGGAAGCCGTGCAGTGCCTGGTCGCCGCCGGTGAGGTCGCGGATCATCGCCGGTCCGGCGCCGCGCAGCTGGCCCGGTTCGTTGCCGAGCCAGGTCGGGAGCCGCAGGGGAGCGTCGGTCGGCAGCGGGTCCCCGCGCAGGAGCAGGCGGTCGTCCGCGCCACGTCGTACGGCGCCGTTCTCGTCCCGTACCAAGGCCGCGGCAGGGACGGGGAGGCCGTAGCGGAACGCGTCCCGCTCCGCCATCCGCAGGCAGGCGTCGCCCTCGCCGTTCACAGTGAACGACCCGGTGCGATCGAGGCGGTGGACCGTGACCTTGTGCCGCAGACGCACCTTCACGCCGACCGTCGGTGCGATCCGCTGGGTGCTCCACCGGCTGCCGAGGTCGGCGGTCGACGCCGTCTCCTCTTGGCTGGTGTTGCGGCCGGCGCGCAGTCCGGGGCCGAGGTCCGCGGTCGTCGAGCCGATGCCGGAGATCGCCGTACTCGCGTTCAGGCCGACGGTGCGCGACGAGCTGAACGTCTGGCTGCCGGACGCGCCGGTGTTGCCGACGCGCCAGACCTCCAGCTTGTGGTCCGGTGAGCTGTCGCTGGTCAGCTCGGCGGAGTCGAGCTCGACGGTTGTTTCCAGCTGGGCCCACGCGACCGGCCGGCCGCCGCTCGTGATCAGCCGCCAGACGCCGCCGGGGCGGGTGGTCTCGTCGAGCCGGATCATCCCGTCCTCGGCGATCAGGCTGCGGACGCGGTCGTGACCGACGCGATCGAGGGAACCGAGGCGCTGCTGGAGTTCGGCCGTCGTCGTGTCGCACAGGTCGTTGAGACCGTCGACGCGGGTGGCCATGTGCTCGGGCATCGCAGTACGGCGTTCCGCGCTCGAGCCGAGTGCTTCCAGGCTGGTGGTCTCGGTCGGCGGCGGGACGGTGTAGGTGTGGATGAAGCCGAGGTCGAGCGTGGTCGCGTCGCGACCGGCGCCGGTGTCGACGAGGTTGGGTTCCGACCAGTCGGCGGTCGCGGACTCACGGATCCGCCAGATCCAGCGGGGGCGATCCGCGCGGTACCGGAGGAACTCGCCGCGGAGCGCCTCGATCGCGCCGGTCTGCGCGAAGTCGGTCGCGCCGCCGCTGACCGTGCGGCCACGGCCCTGGCTCAGCTCGGCACCGGGGGAGACGAACGTTGCGGCCGCTCGCAGCTTGCTGCCGTCCGGCAGCGCCTGGGTCATGAACCCCAGGCTGGCGTTGGCGGACGCGCCGGAGTTCTGAGCGGCCGCGGTGGCGACGCTGAACCCGCCCTGGACCACCTGCCCGACCTGCGCCTCGTCGATCGCTAGTGGGCTGTCCAGTACTTCGTGAAGCTCGCCGGCATCAAGGTGCAGGTGGACCTGCCGGACCTTGCCGACGCCGGCCCGCGGGTCGTTGTCGATCGTCAGCACGAAACCGTCCGGCGACAGGATTCGTCGGCTTTCACCGCGCAAGGTTCGATGCAAGATGTCCGTTGTGAACAGCCCGGGCTCGCCCAGGGCGTCGTTGAGTTCGCCGCACAGCTTGCTCAGGTACGGCAGCCGGCCTGACGGCAGTCCGTTGTGCTGAACGTCCTTGGCCGGGAGGGTGGCCGCCGTTGCGCGTTCGTACGCCTGAACCTCTCGTACGGCGGTGTCGCCTCCTGTTGCCAGGGCGCGGCCGGCTTCTGCGGCGGTCCTGGCCTGGTCGGCTGCGGTGGTGCAGGCGGTGGCGATCTGGGTGTGGCGGTCGGCGACGCGGAGGCGCGCCTCGGCGCGGACTCGGAGACGGCGGGCGCGTTCGCCGGCGGACGAGTCCCGCATCGCGGCCTCGGTGTCGGCGGCCTCGAACAGTTCGGCGGCCTGTTCGCGGGCGGCGGTCGCGCTGGCGGTTCGGACGTCGGCGCGGAGATCGTGATCCGTCGCCGCGGACTCGAGCTCGGCGACCTGTCGGCGTACCCACGCCTGCAAGCGCTCCTCCGGCGTGGTCACCGGCGTCTGCGGCACCTCCGGTACGACGACCTGCACGCCGGCCCACGGAACACTCGGCGCCGGATGCCCACCCTGCCGAATCGCACCGGACAGCGTCTGCAGCTCGGCCTCGACCTCAGCCAGCGGCCGGGTCCCCAACCCGTCCCGGGTCTCCCGCCACTCCACCCCCAGCCGGCGAAACTCCTCGTACTGCCCTTCCACCCGCCGATCCCGCTCGTCCCGCACAGCCCGAGCTTCCGCCCGAATTCCGCCGAGGAACCGCCGGATCCCACCGAAGAACCCACCCACCGCCACCCGCTCCGCACCATCGGAGGAGGCGCTTCGGCCGTTCGGCCGCCCACCGACGGCGCGGCGGGTGCCGCCTGGGGACCTGAGAGTCGACGCCGGCGGCTGTGCTGTCAGGCGCTGGAAGTCACGTGTCAGGGCTTGGGTGTTGGCGACCAGGTCTGCGGCGAAAGGACGGTCCGAGTTCGACTGGCGGGCTCTGGTGCTGGTCAGGCGGTGGAGGTCCGAGTCCGTTTCGAGGGGGTTGCCGTCGAGGACGTGCTGCAGGAGGGCCCGGGCCTCGAGCTGCTGGGGCTCGGGGAGGGCCGGGAGGTCCAGCAAGGTGTCCAGCGCCGCGGTTGCGCCGTCAGCCGGCGCCCCGCCTCGGCTGCGGTCGAGTTCGGCGCCGACGAACGCCACCGCCTCGGCGACCAGCCGGTCGTCGGAGACCGCGGCGGCACGACGCTCGAGCCGGCGTTCCAGCCGGCGCAGGGCCTTGCGGGCCAGCCGTTCGTGGGAGTGCCGCAGCCGCAGCGTGCCGTCGCGGAGCGCCAAAGCATCCGGCGCGACCACACCGATCGCGAGCCCGAGCGCCTGGCGCGCGCGGTCCCGCGGGCTGTCCTGCGTGCTGGCAGCAGTCGTCAACGCCAATCTCCCCGTTCAGATCACCGGACGGGGAGATTAACAACCAGCTGTTCACGTTCGCGCCATAAATCCCACCACAGTGGTTAACAATTGCCGGTGGGGTTTGTCACATCAGGAATCGCTGTACAACGCCCGGAAGTCCGACAGTGTCCCGCGATACGTCTCCAGGTCGTCCTCGAGCCGCGCGCGCGTCACCACGAACGGGTCGTCCGCCTTGAGATCGGCGCCGTACGTCGTCCAGATCTCCGAGTCCGGCACCTCGTCGCCGCCCTCGGGCAGGAACTTGATCGCCTCCGCGATCGCCTCCGCGGCCAGCTCGAAGCTCAGCTCGACGAAGTACCGCTCCTTCCCGGGCTCGCCGTTGTAGGCCAGGTCCGCCTCGACCCCGCGTTCCCAGTACAGTCGCCCGACCGCCGTCCACTCCGCCGCGTCGATCAGCCGCGACCGACCCAGTCCCCAGTGCGCGCCGCTCAGCGTCGCCGACTTCTCCGAGGCGTACGGGATCGTGATCTCGCCGACCGGCGACGCGTAGATCCAGGCGTCCGGGCCCTCGGTCGTGTTGACGCCGGGCTCGAAACCGGGCGCCGGCGTCAGCTCCACACCGAGCTCCGGCGCGGCCTGCGCGCGGGTCAGGGCCACGTAGATGTCGGCCTCCATCAGGGTCCTCGCGGTCAGCATCGGTTATCTCGCTCCTGTTTCGCTGATCTGAGTGGCCAATTCGCCGTACGCGTCCCGAGTCACCAGCAACCTGTCCAGCCGGAACCGCCCGGGATCGGCGTCCCGGACCGCCTGTCCTTCCGGTGTCCAGAACTCGTCGTCCGGTACGGCGTCCGCGCCGGCCGGGACGAACTTGATCACCTCGACGACCGCGGCCCGCGCGACGGCCAGCACCCTACCGGCCTCGGCGGGATCTGTGGGGACGGCGGCCGCGGCGGTGTCGGCGACGTCCAGCCACTGGCCCGCGTCGATGATCTCGGAGGGTTCCGGACCACCGAACGTCGGCCACCCCTGCACCGCGGTCTCCTGCGCGGGCAGACCGAAGAGGTACTCGCGCTCGGCCGAGCACCCCGGGCAGACCGCCAGGTAGCTGGACGCCGGCTCACCGTCGATCTGGACCAGCGCCTGCTCCCAGGGCGCCTCGACCGACCCGCAGTCCGGGCACGGATGCAGCTCCAGGTACAGCTGTGCCTCGTCCCAGGTGCGTGCCACCGCGAAGGCCATGAAGCCCCTTTCGCTCGAGAAGTAGTCGGGTTCCCATCATCGCCGTCACGGCCCGGTGATGCCCTGCACCGGGCCGGGAGTCGCGATCGTCCAGCCCGAACCGACCGTGGTGCGCGCTCCCTGCCCGGTGCCCGGCGGCAGCGCGCGCGCCGCCGTCGTGTAGTCGAGCGCCTTCAGCACGTCCCGCGGTACACCTGCCTTCTCCAGTTCGCCGGACACCTTCGCGCTGAAGCTGCCGTCCGGTCCGGACGTGTTGTACAGCTCGCGCAGGTCGACCCGGCCCTCGGCCATCAGCGCCAGCTTCGGATTCAGGGTGGCGAACGCGGACGCGAACCCGCCGTCGCGGTCGCCGACCATGGTTCCGTTCGGCAAGGCCTGGTACTTCCGCTCGCTGCCGTCGGCCTGCTGGACCAGCAGTACGACGGGCTTGCGCTCGGACCTGGCCCGGTCGAGGGCGTTCAGCAGCGGGCGGTACGGCTGGAAGACCGCACCGTCCTTGCCCTGCCCGTACTCGGTCGCGGTGATGTCCGGGCGCCCGAGGTCCGCGGGCCGCGCCTCCAGCCGCGCGTTCGCCAGGACGGAGTCGAGCGACGCGCCGGCCTCCATCTGCCGGAGTCCCTCCAGGTACTGGTGCCAGCGCATCTCGACGAACATCTCGCCCCGGGCCAGGTCCGGCAGGTGGGTGGAGTCCCGGACGACGGGTTCGCCGCGGCCGTTGTCGGTGGTCGTCCGCACCGTGGCGTCGTACACCAGCGGGATCCGGACGACGACCATCGTGCCCGCGGTGAACCTGCTCTCCTCCTTGCGGGTGCCGTCCTGGTCCGAGGACTGCTCCCGGAGCTGTTCGCCGACCGAGCCACTGACCGAGACGAGTCCTCCGTCGACGCCGGCGGATCCGGTGGCCGGGGCCAGGCGGTTGCTGCTGGTGGACGCGAAGGTCTTGTCCTGACGGCGCCACACGCGGCCGCTCTGACCGTCGGCGAGGCCGACGAACTCCCAGCCCGCCGGGGTCGCGTCGATCCCGACACTGACCATCGTCCGCCCGTTGCCCGGCTTCGCCATCGGCGGCAGCGAGATCCCGTCGCCGAGCAAGCGGCCGGCCTTGGCCTTCAGCGCGGTCGGCTTGAGGTTCGACCGGATCAGGTGCCGGTACTCGCGCGTTCCGCGCTTGCCGAGTACGTCGGGACGCGCGAGGTACTCGGTCAGGTTCTCGGCCAGCTCGTTGCGCCGGGTGCCGTTCCGGGCGTGCAGCGCGGCGCGGATCACCATCGCGCCCTCCGGCAGCCGGGACGGGCGGTGTTCAGCAACCTCCTCCAACTCCTGCGCGGCCTGCGGACGCGGGCCGTCCAGCAGCTGGTCGCGTGGCACCCACAGCACCATGTCGGCCCGCACCTCGCGCCGCGCCGACACGGTGGTGACTTCGTCCGGGTCGATCCGGCCCAGCTTCCAGCGGGCGCTGGCCATCGCGGCCGCGCCGGCGTTGCGAACTCGGACGACCTCGGTCTCGAACACGATCGTCCGGTGTGCCTTGTCCAGTTCGTTGCCCAGCCGGTCGATCGTGGTGTTCTGCTCGCCGCTGCCCTGCGTCTCCGTCGAGGTCAGGTCGGTCGAGACGCCGACGGATCCGTCCCCGAGAGCGCCGGGGGTCTTGCCGTCGATACCGCCCGAGACCGTGACGGTACGGCTCGCCGATCGGTCGAGCTGCTTGTAGTCGTAGTTCTGCCCGATGCCCCAGACGTCCTCCTTCGGGAGCAGGGGAGTGCCGTCCTTGTCGACCGGTACGCCGTCGACGGTGAGTTCGCCCTCGTACCGGGCCCAGACTTTGACGAACAGCACGTCCGGGCGTTCCTGCCCCTGGATCGGCACCTCGATCGGTACCTCGAACCCGTCCGCACCGAGCATGTCGTCGAGGTGGCCCTGGTAGCTGTCCGGGCCTAGGTCGACGTTCAGCGCGCCCTGGAGCACGCGGCTGGCGTCCCGCAGGCCGGGGGCCAGCTCGTCCACCTGCGGACCCACCAGCGCGCGCAGGTCGACCCGCTGATCGGTGCCCTCGACGGTGATCGACTCGATCTGGGCCGCGCCGAGGCTGTCGTCATACGCCTCGGACGCGTGCATCACCCGGCGGCGATCCGCCTGCGCCTCGACCCGCTGCGTCGTCGATTCGAAGCGTCGGGACTCGGTCGAGGCGCGCGAAGCCCGGACCTTTCCGTGCTTGCGGAGCTTCGCGGTCAGCTGCTCGGTCGTGTGGTCGGCGGCGAGGCCGGTGGTGGCGCCCTCCTTCTCCTTCACGTACCGGCTGAGGAAGCGGCTCGCGACCCGCTGGCTGATCGGCAGCTTGTCGTTCAGATACCGCTCGGCCGCGTCGGCGGCCACCCACAGGGGCAGATCCAGCTTGCCGGCGCCGTACAGCTCCAGCGCGCGCCGTTCGGCCAGCGCCTTCTGCGCGATCGCGTCCGGCAGTTCGATCGACCGGATCACCTGACCGTTGTGGACGATGTCCGCGGTCATCTTGTGCCGCTCGATGAACTCGTGGTGCGTACCCGTGTTGACCAGCAGCCGCTCGTCACCGGACGTCTCGCTGGTCGCGACGGACTCGGAGCGGCCGCCGGTGCGACCGGCCGAGACACCGCCGGACGTGGCGGCGCCACTGGCCTGGGTCACACCGAGCCGTGCGTCGCCGCTGACCCCGCCGCCCGCGGACCGGCCGGACGTGGAGCCGACGTCGGTCATCGTGAAGTTGATGTCCAGGGTGTTCTCCTGGCTCATCGCGACGTGCGTGAGGCTGACCGCCTCACCCCGGATCACGACCTCGTACTCCTGTGGCAGCAGCGTCCCGTCCTGGAACGCGTGCGCCGGGCTCCCCGGTGCGCGGACCACTACGAACGGCAGCCGGTACTCGCCGTTCATCCACTCGCGGTTCGCGACCAGGCTCGTCGGCGCGAGGGCCTCGTGCAGCGCCGGCAGCGCCGTCGAGTCGGACCTGATCGCCGGGATCGCCTTGACCAGTTCGTCGGCCGCGTTCCCGGCGTCGACGGCGACCGGGATCGCCTGCTCGACCGCCAGGTGGTGCGGCGGCTTCGGGTCCTGCTCGTACACGGGGGTGTCGGCCCGCGTCATCGAGCTGTCGTACGCGACCTCCATGCTGCCCTGGACGTCGGCGATCGGCTTCGCGTCACCCCGGTCGGTGATCTCCGCGAACGTGATCCGGACGTTCTGCTTGATCCGGTCGAGCGGCTCGGTGCTCTCGCTCAGCGTGACGCGGTTGACGCGCCGTCCGGCGGTCCAGCTGAAGCTGCGGCCGATCGCGTTCCGGCTGAGCTTGATCCCGAGCCGTCCGGCCCACCCGCGGTGGCCCTCGTCCGGACCGTCGGAGGCGCCCGCCCCGGCGGACAGCGGCACCCCGCGGGACCGGTTCGACGTCCGCCCGGTGGCCCGCGAACTGATGCCGAGCAGCACGACGTTCTCGTTCGTGCTCGTACCGGCGCTCTCGACCGGGAACTGATCGGTCGCGGGGTCGGTCTCCTGCGTGACGGACAGCCGGAACGGCCGCCAGCGCGGCGTACCCGCGAAGCCGTCGTCCTCGAGCATCACGATCAGGCCGCCCTGACAGGCCTGGTTGATCCCGGCCTCGATCCGCGGCGCGCTGATCGTGTCCCTGATCCGCTTGTAGTTGGCGATCTGTTGCGCGCTGGCCGGCTCACCCGGCCGCGCGACCAGGCCCATCTCGGCCAGCTGCGTCAACGCCTGGTGCTGCGTCTGCTCGGCGCCCTGGAGTTTCTGCGGAAGCGCCTTGCCGACACCGCGCATCTGGTTCTCGCCGCGGCCGTGCCACGGCGGCATCTTCGGCGGCGTCGTCGACGGCTCGGCGTCTCCCCGGAGCAGGACCCGCCCCTTCGCATCCAGCTTGGGCGTCTTGCCGTCGTCCTCCCACTGAACGGCGTTCCGGTCCGCGCGACCGCCGACGCGCAGCAGGTCGTTCTCCGCGACCCGTACCAGCGCCTTGGCCTCGCCGGTCTCGACGATCGGCTCGGCCTTCGCATCGCCGACCTTGCGCAACGTCGCGCGGACGTTCAGACCGAGCCGCATGCCCTGGGTCGGACCCTGGTTGCGGTGCACGGCCGGGGTGATGGTGGTCATGCTGACGGACTGGCCGCCGGACCGGGACACGTTGCGTCCGGCCGAAACACTCGGCCCCACGGCTACTGGCGTGCCGAACACGTTGCTCAGCGCACTCGCCGCGGCCACCGGGCTCACCTTGGAGGGTGTGCCCGGGAACCCGACCGAGCCGGTGCCGGTCACCGACGCGGTGTACGTCTGGCTCGCGTTGACCCCGGCGAAGTCGACGAGGACCTCTTCCTGCCACATCTCGGAGCTGGCCTCGCCGACGAGTTCCGCGTTGCTCCAGACCGGTTCGACCTCCCAGGTGAGTTCGTACTCCGTCTCGCCGCGGGCAGGGATCCGCCGGGTGAGGCCGCCCGGCTGACTCATCTCGCGCAGCAGGCGCTCCGAGTCGTTGACCATCAGGCCGGCGATGTGGTCGTACGAGACCCGGTCCAGGTCGCCGTACTGCTGCTGGGTCCTGCGGAACAGGCGGTCGGTGACGTCCTGCAGGCCGTCGATGCTGGTGACCGCGAGCCGCGGGAACTCGCCGGTGACGTCCTTGCCGTGGCCGAGTTCGGCGAGCGTGACGGTCTGCGCCGGCGGCTTCACCGTGTACGCGCTGGACACCCAGGTCTGCTGGCGGCCGGCATCGATGGTCTCGACCGCGGACCAGGGCTCGCCGGGGGAGCGGCGTACCTCGACCTGCCACTTCCCGGACCACTCGTACAGAATCGACTCGCCGCGGTTGTCGTCGACCCAGCCGGCCTGGTGGTGCGCCGTCGCGCCGCTGCTCTCGGCGAGCGAGCGGCCGCGGGACACCTCGACGCGCGGCGAGACGAGCTGCCCGGCGGCGTGCAGCGGTGTACCAGGTGCGGCCATCGCCAGCAGCGGGCCGAAGTTGACGCCGACGTTGATGTTCGACGAATGGGTGTCCGTGGTGCCGAAGCCGATCCCGCCCTCGCCGAGCGTGCCCGACATCTGCTCGGCCATCCGGAAGTCGATCTTGTCGAGTTCGGTGACGTCGTCGGCGACCAGCACGACCCGCACCTCGGTCAGCTCTTCGCCCGGGGTTTTCGGACCGTCGGGGAGGGTCAGCAGCATCCCGTCGCGGGACATCAGCCGCTTGTACTCCGCCGCGGGCATCTGCTCCGGGGAGCGGTCGGCCACCTGGGTGGCGATGCCGTTCCTGGCCAGCACTCGGTTGATGTCGTCGATCGGCAGCCTGAGCTGGTCGCCTTCCGGGACACCGGTCAGCAGCAGGTCCTTGGCCGGCATCGCCTGGCCGAGGCTCTGCTCGTACACCGCGACCTGCTGCTTGGCGGCGGCAGCGAGGTCGGCGATCCGGGCCTGCGGGCCGTCCGCGTCGAGCTCGGTCAGCAAAGTCTGGTATCCCGCCAGGGCGGCGCGGGCGTCGGTGGCGGCCTGCTCGTACGCGCCGGCGATCTCGGTGTGCCGGCCGGCCTTGTTCTGCGCGGTCCTGGCCGCGACCCGCAGTTGCCGGGCGCGCTCCGGCGCCCCGCGGTCGCGGGCCTTGGCCTCGTCGGTGGCGGCCTTCTCCTTCTGCGCGGCCTCGTCGGTCGCCGTTCGCGAGGTGTCGCGTTTGTGCGCAGCCTTCTCGTCGAGATCCGCGACCGCGGCCCGGAGGGTCTCGATCTGCGTCACGACCTCGCCGCGCAGGTGCGCGGGGGTGTTCCGCGCCGGCTTCGTCGCGGCCTCGGCACGTGCGGCGGCCCGGCCGGCGGTGACCGCGTCGGGGGTGAGGACCGCGCCCGAGTTCCAGGGCAGCGCCGGCTCGGCGCCGCCGTGCCGGCGGATCGTCCGGCCGAGTGCCTCGATGTCGCGTTGCAGGTCGGCGACGCTCCGCGGCCCGCTCGGCTGCCCGTGCGCCAGCGTCTCGGCGCGGGCCTCGTGCCAGTCCCGGACCAGCCCCTGGAAGGCGGCCTCGTCGGCCTGCAACCGGCGGTCGCGGCGCTCGTGGCTGAAGACCGACCGCAGCCGGCCGAGGACCCCGCGGGACGCACCGGCCTCCGCGGCGGCCATCTCCTGGCTCATCAGCGTCAGTTGGTGGGTGTAGACGTAGCGGACCTGCTCGTCGCTGAGTCCCGGCGGAATCCGCAGGACACTCGGGTCCGCCTCGGTACCGGCGCGGATGACGCCCTGGCCCATCGCGCCCAGCGTGGTGTCGCCGACCTCGATCCGGAGCCGGTGCGGTACGCCGGACGCGCTTGTCTGCAGGATCGCCTGGTTCGTGCCGTGGTCGATGGCCGGCTGGTCGGTGACGGCCCCGGACAGGGACTGCCGGTCCATACCGGCCAGCACGTCCAGCGCATGGGTCTCGGTGAGCGGTGGCTGCGTGCTCGGACGGCTGCCGATCGACAGACCGGTGCCGCGGATCTGCGCCGTCCAGACGCGCCGACCCTCCGCGCTCCGATGCCGGCTGCCGACCTGGGCGCGATGGCGTCCGCGCCGCGGTGCGGGCGACGTACCGACGCCGAGTAGTTCGGCCTCACGGTTGATCGCGGCCGAGGCGGACACGACCGTGGAGGTCGCGACGTTGTGCGGCGGCCTGGTCATCCGGCTGAGGCGCGCGGCCGACTCCGGGTCGTCCGGCGCCGCGCCGGTGAGCGCGACCGTCAGCAACGCGCCGGCCTCGGCCCGGCGGGACTGATCCAGCCCGGGCACGTGTAGGTACCGGTCGAGGGCGTCGGCCGCACCGCGCGCGGGCAGTTCGC